>NZ_CP029463.1:938537-1251383 GCF_003148385.1 Flavobacterium sediminis
GTGTTTTCTTTCTACTTTGTTTTTTAGTATCTCAATATGTCAATGAACTTTTGATCTCTCGATCTCGTGGAGAATATCGGAGTCGAACCGATGACCTCCTGCGTGCAAGGCAGGCGCTCTAGCCAGCTGAGCTAATCCCCGTCTCAGTGATCAGTTAACAGTCTACAGTTAACAGTAACTTTAAACGGTTAGCCAACACCTAGAATTTCCTCTTTTTTTAAAACTAAAATTAGTAGTCCCGGGCAGACTCGAACTGCCGACCCCTACATTATCAGTGTAGTACTCTAACCAGCTGAGCTACGAGACTCTGTATTTTTAGCTTTAATTTTTGAACTAACAGCGAGAGTAAAACTCATCTCGAATAAACCGTATCGATTTCTCTAGAAAGGAGGTGTTCCAGCCGCACCTTCCGGTACGGCTACCTTGTTACGACTTAGCCCCAGTTACTAGTTTTACCCTAGGCAGCTCCTTACGGTCACCGACTTCAGGTACCCCCAGCTTCCATGGCTTGACGGGCGGTGTGTACAAGGCCCGGGAACGTATTCACCGGATCATGGCTGATATCCGATTACTAGCGATTCCAGCTTCATAGAGTCGAGTTGCAGACTCCAATCCGAACTGAGACCGGTTTTATAGATTCGCTCCTTATCGCTAAGTGGCTGCTCTCTGTACCGGCCATTGTAGCACGTGTGTGGCCCAGGACGTAAGGGCCGTGATGATTTGACGTCATCCCCACCTTCCTCTCGGTTTGCACCGGCAGTCTCGCTAGAGTTCCCGACATTACTCGCTGGCAACTAACGATAGGGGTTGCGCTCGTTATAGGACTTAACCTGACACCTCACGGCACGAGCTGACGACAACCATGCAGCACCTTGAAAGACGTCCGAAGAAAGTCTAGTTTCCTAAACTGTCGTCTCCCATTTAAGCCCTGGTAAGGTTCCTCGCGTATCATCGAATTAAACCACATGCTCCACCGCTTGTGCGGGCCCCCGTCAATTCCTTTGAGTTTCACACTTGCGTGCGTACTCCCCAGGTGGGATACTTATCACTTTCGCTTAGCCACTCAGATTTGCATCCGAACAGCTAGTATCCATCGTTTACGGCGTGGACTACCAGGGTATCTAATCCTGTTCGCTCCCCACGCTTTCGTCCATCAGCGTCAATCATTTGTTAGTAACCTGCCTTCGCAATTGGTATTCCATGTAATATCTAAGCATTTCACCGCTACACTACATATTCTAGTTACTTCACAAATATTCAAGCCTTACAGTATCAATGGCAGTTTTCTGGTTGAGCCAGAAGATTTCACCACTGACTTATAAGGCCGCCTACGGACCCTTTAAACCCAATGATTCCGGATAACGCTCGCATCCTCCGTATTACCGCGGCTGCTGGCACGGAGTTAGCCGATGCTTATTCTTACGGTACCGTCAAGCCGGTATACATACCAGTGTTTCTTCCCGTACAAAAGCAGTTTACAACCCATAGGGCCGTCTTCCTGCACGCGGCATGGCTGGGTCAGAGTTGCCTCCATTGCCCAATATTCCTCACTGCTGCCTCCCGTAGGAGTCTGGTCCGTGTCTCAGTACCAGTGTGGGGACCTCCCTCTCAGGACCCCTACCCATCATCGTCTTGGTGTGCCGTTACCACACCAACTAACTAATGGGACGCATGCTCATCTTGTACCGATAAATCTTTAATAATAAAGTGATGCCACTCTAAAATACCATGAGGTATTAATCCAAATTTCTCTGGCTATCCCCCTGTACAAGGTAGATTGCATACGCGTTACGCACCCGTGCGCCGGTCTCAAGTTAGCAAGCTAACTCTACCCTCGACTTGCATGTGTTAGGCCTGCCGCTAGCGTTCATCCTGAGCCAGGATCAAACTCTTCATCGTAGTATTTTTAATTTCGTACGATACTTGGTCATTCGTCTAATTAATTCGCCTTACTCTCTTTTTTGTATGCTGTCAATTCAATATGTCTATGAACGTGTCTTCTTTTTTATTCTCGCTATTCTTTCGTTTAGCGGGTGCAAAAGTACAACTTCTTTTTTAACTGGCAAGCTTTTTTTTAATTTTTTTTCAAAAATTTTAAAACTCGTTTTTTCAGTATTTTTTCGTTAAAATTAAAACCTTAACGCTTCCAAAGAACTCTCATCTTGCGGAGGGCAAAGATACTGTGTTTATCCTTTACAATCCAAATATTTTTTCAAGTTTTTTTCAAAATATTTTTCCCGTTTTAACACCCTTTCTATGAACCTCTCAAACCTCCCTAAATCGCTTTATTTAAAAACATATCTCGGCTGATTTGCGGGTGCAAAAGTAGTAGCTTTTTCCATTCTCGCAAACTTTTTTATGCCTTTTTTTTAAAGTTTTTTTTACTAACCCTGAAACACAATAACTTACAAGAAAAACTTTTTTTAACCCTTCTAAATATATAACAAAAATGAAGTGCTAAATAAGAAATATCTCTAACCAATTAAAATGTGAGCTTAATCGAATCTTATAGCTTTTACAGGAGAAATTTTTGTTATTATATAAGAAGGAATCAATAAAACCATCAAACAAATGACTATTGTCCCTAAATTTAACAAGCCTATATAAAGAAAATTTATATCAACCGGAGCAACCCGAACATAATAACTTTCGGGATTAAGGCTAATTATTTTAAAATATTTCTGCAACATTAAAAGTGTTAGGGCTATTGCATTACCCCAAAGCAATCCTTTTATAATAAGATGAGCCGCATTGTATAAAAATATTTTCCGAATACTCCAATTGGTCGCTCCCAATGCTTTTAATATCCCGATCATTTGTGTTCGTTCTAAAATAAGCACTAATAATGCTACCATCATATTAATAGTTGCAACCGTAATCATCACAATGAGAATTACTATAGTATTAAAGTCAAAAAGTTTTAGCCACTCAAACATACTATAATATTTTTCAGCTATAGTTTCACTATCATAATTTGACGGAATGGCTTTGTATATTTCTTTTCCTTTTTGTTCAATCTGGTCGAAATCATCTATAAAAACTTCGAAAGCTCCTACTTCATCTGATTTCCATTTATTAATCTTCTGAACGTGTTTTATATCCCCTATAATATAATTGGCATCAAATTCCTGAAACCCTGAATTAAAAATCCCTACAATTTTAAAACTTCGCAGATTATATCCTTTACCTCCTTCTTTTATAAAATAGGTTCGGCATATATCATTTAATTTTAAATTCAATCTATTGGCCAAATATTGAGAAATCACAATATCATCAGTAAACTTAGCTGTTATCTTAGGTAAAGTTCCCTGTACCAGATATTCTTTTACAGCGCTCCAATCATAATCTTCTCCTACACCTTTAAAGACAATCCCTCAACAGTCTCTTCTGTTCTTATTAAACCGGTTTTATTAGCAACTGCCTGGATATGCTTTATCCCGGAAACTGAATTGAAATGGGGATAAAAATCCTGTTTCGTAGAAATCGGAACAATATTTGCCTGAGATTGATTATTATCAAAATTAGAAATAATGACATGTCCGTTAAAAGCCGATACTTTTTCCCGAATCTTTTTTTGCAGGCCTATACTGGTCGCTACTGCAACTATCATCATGATAATGCCTAATGCAATAGCCGCTATCGCAATTTTTATAATTGGAGAAGAAACGCTACTTTTATATGCTTTATCCTTAACTAAGCGTTTTGCTATAAAATATTCTAAATTCAACTTGATATGATTCCGAAATTAATGTTCAAAAATACATTTTTATTTTTTGGTTTACTAATTGTTTCTTGTGGTAAGAATAATGCTCAGGTCAACCCGACTATAAATGATACTATAATTGCAACAGAAGCAACTGAGATTATTACCGACGGACTTGTTTTAGGTTCTGAAAATTTTTCTTACTTACCTATTATAAAGGGGAAAAAAATAGCAGTTGTAGCTAATGCAACCAGTACTGTCCCTTTTAGAAGAATGCATTTGGTCGATTATCTGCTTCAACGAAATTTTAACATCAAACGAATATTTGCTCCCGAACATGGTTTCAGAGGTACCGCCGATGCCGGAGAAGTTGTAAAAGACGGAAAAGACATAAAAACCGGATTGCCTATTATTTCTTTATATGGGAGTAACAAAAAACCTAAACCGGAGCAACTTGACGGAATTGAAGTTGTGATCTTTGACATACAGGATGTAGGAGCTCGCTTTTACACTTATATTTCTACATTACATTATGTAATGGAGGCTTGTGCCGAACAAAACATTCCTTTACTGGTTCTTGACAGACCCAACCCTAACGGATCTATAGTAGACGGTCCAATATTAGAACCTGAATATACAAGTTTTGTGGGAATGCACAAAATTCCGGTTTTGCACGGAATGACCATAGGTGAATACGCTAAAATGATTAACGGTGAAAAGTGGTTGAAAAACGGCATTCACTGTGACTTAACTGTTATCCCTTGTAAAAATTACAAAAGAACCATGTCTTACAGTTTGCCTGTAAAGCCTTCTCCTAACTTACCCAATGATCAATCTATCAACTTATATGCCAGCTTATGTTTCTTTGAAGGGACTAATGTGAGTGTTGGTCGTGGTACTGATATCCAGTTTCAAATTTATGGTTCTCCTTATTTACCTAAAACTGATTTTACTTTTACACCAAAACCTAATGAAGGCGCAAAAGATCCTTTATATAATGGTAAAGTTTGTTATGGTGAAGATTTAACCGCTGTTGAAAAAGTAACACAATTAGAATTAAAATGGTTATTAAAAGCATACCATCAAACTACTGATAAGACTAAATTCTTCAATTCCTTTTTTACCAAACTGGCAGGAACCCCTAAATTACAGCAACAAATCGAAGCAGGATTAACTGAAAAACAAATCAGAGATTCTTGGCAACCAGGCTTGGAAAACTTTAAGAATATCCGAAAAAAATATTTGATCTATCCATAAAAAGATAAAACCTGTATTTTTCACCATTAAGACCTTTTAGAAATGAAAAATATTACACGCACATCTCTGGAACAATTTTACAAGGAAGCTGTAGAGTTTACAGGTAAAGAACTGCATGAGATCCTGCCACAGGATATATCTAAAGAAATCGGTCATTTTAATATTTTCGATATTTTTGAAACGCTTAAAGATGTACAGCAACAGAAAGTAATGCCTTATAATCGCAGAACTTATTATAAAATAAGTCTGATCAGAGGTAAAAACAAAGCTGAATATGCTGACAAGGTGATCAACATACAAAAAAATGCTCTTTTATTTGCTACCCCAAAAATCCCTTATCACTGGATTCCTCAAGATGCAGAACAATCAGGTATGTTTTGTGTTTTTACTGAAGAGTTTATGATTAAAAATAAAAGCGGAGTCGTTTTAGATGAATTACCGCTTTTTCAGTCAGGAGGGATTCCTGTTTTCGAAATTACAGATGAAATAGCAGATGAAATCGCTATTATATTTCAAAAGATGAAACAAGAAATAGCTTCTGATTACACCTTTAAATATGATTTACTACGCAATTACCTTCTTGAATTAATTCATTACGGGCAAAAATTACAACCTACCGGCTCTTTAACTGTTACCCAAAATGCTTCTGAAAGGGTAATTTCGTTATTCATTGAACTTTTAGAACGGCAATTTCCTATTGAATCCACAAGTCAGAAATTAACTTTACGAACCGCTAAAGACTTTGCCGAAAGGTTAGCTGTTCATGTTAATCACTTAAATAAGGTGTTAAAAGAAAATATCGGAAAAACAACTACTGATATTATTAGCGGTCGACTAATTCAAGAAGCAAAAATACTGCTTAAGCAGACGAATTGGAATGTTTCTGAGATTGCTTATTGTCTAGGCTTTGAGGAAACAGCGCATTTTTCCAATTTCTTCAAAAAACATACTGAAATGACTCCTTTAACTTTTCGGTCACAGACTTAATATTTGATTTTTGCAACAAACTGTTTGAAACACGCAAACCTGTCCTTTCATGGTTATCATAATTTTGTATTAACAAAAAAAACAAAAATATGAAAACACAAAAAATCGCATTAGTTACAGGCGGAAACCGTGGTTTAGGTCGTAATATGGCTATTAATCTGGCTAAAAACGGAATTGGTGTTATTATCACCTATAATAGTAACCAAACTGAAGCCGGGAAAGTTGTTGCAGAAATTCAGGCTATCGGACAAAAAGCCATTGCTTTTCCATTAAATGTGGAAAAAACAGAAATGTTTGATTCCTTCATTCAAAAAATAACTCAGCATCTACAAGAAAGTACCGGAAGCCCTAATTTTGATTTTCTTATCAATAATGCCGGAACGGCTCTTTATGCTCCGTTTTCAGAAACTACAGAAGAACAACTGGATGCAATGTTTAACATTCACTATAAAGGGGTATTCTTTTTAACCCAGAAAGCACTTCCTTATATAAATAAAGGAGGTCGGATCATCACTATTTCTTCAGGTCTTGCCAGATTTTCATTTCCCGGATCTTCCGCTTACGGTTCAATGAAAGGTGCTATTGAGGTTTTAACCCGATATCTTGCCAAAGAGTTAGGACCGAAAGGAATTAGTGCTAATGTTGTGGCACCTGGTGCCATTGCAACTGATTTCGGTGGCGGAAGGATTCGCGATAACAAAGAGATCAATGATCAAATTGCAAGTATCACAGCATTGGGACGCGTTGGCCTTCCGGATGATATCGGTGGAATAGTTGCCTTTTTATGCAGTGAAGAAGCGCACTGGATAAACGGACAGCGTATTGAAGCATCGGGAGGAATGATGCTTTAAAAACAAAAACGGCTTGAAAAATCAAGCCGTTTTTGTTTACATGGGTAATTTCTTTTTCATTTCTTCCACTATATTATAAGCTGCAGGGCAAATGGCAACATTTTTTAATGTCAGGTTTGCTATCTGATAAAACTTTTTTCTGTCGGTATGCGGAAATTCTCTACAGGCTTTCGGGCGCACGTCATAAATAAAGCATTTATTATCATGATCTAAAAAAGTACATGGTAATGATTGCAATACATAATCATTATCTTCATCTATCCGAAGGTACTGTTCAATGAATTGTTGCGGTTTCAATTTCAAGAATTTTGCTATTCGCTCAATATCAGCAGCAGTAAACAAAGGTCCTGTTGTTTTGCAACAATTTGCACACTCTAAACAATCCGTCCGTTTGAATTCAGCTTCATGTAGATCTTGCATCACATAATCTAAATTCTTAGGTGGTTTCTTTTTTAGCTTGTCAAAATACTTTTTGCTTTCGTTATGCTTATCTTTGGCAAGTTTCGGCAATATATCGATTTGCGGATGTGTCAATTTAGTTTACTTTTTAAGAACACAAAATTACTCATTTCGTACTAACAAATAAAAACATTAATTATATACAATGAAAGATCTATTCGGAAAAGCCATTTTGGATTATCAAACTCAGAACGAGCCTGAAGATTTAATCACAGAAACCTCAATAAGTGAAGCTGACGAAATGAGCGTGGCTTATCTTTTCAGAAATTATGATGAAATGCCCCGAATAGAACAAAAAGCATTGCAAATGGCAAATGGCAGAATACTCGATGTAGGCTGTGGTGCCGGAAGTCATAGCTTGTATTTACAAAACGAACGAAAACTTGATGTAACATCAATTGACATTTCTCCCAATGCTATTAAAGCTTGCCAATTGCGCGGATTGAAAAAAGCCAAAGTTCAGGATGTAATGACATTAGAAAACGAAAAATTCGACACCATCCTTTTACTTATGAATGGTGCGGGAATGTGCGGAAAATTAAAGAACATTTCAAAGTTCCTTCAAAAACTGAAATCGCTTTTGAATAAAGGAGGCCAAATTTTAGTTGACTCATCAGACATTATCTATATGTTTGACGAAGATGAGGACGGAGGAAAATGGATACCCACTGATGTGGATTATTATGGCGAAGTCATTTTTGACATCCAATATAAGGGAGAAAAAGAAGACTCTTTTAACTGGATGTATATTGACTATAACACATTACAAAATGCTGTTCACGCAAATGGATCGCAATGCGAACTGGTTTTAGAAGGCGAACATTATGATTATTTAGCCAAGATACACTAAAACAACATTTTAAATTATTTTTTTCATATATTTATAACATTGTCTAATTATAAATCAAATTTTATGAAAAAAATTCTACTCCTTTCTTTATTATTAACAAGCGGGTTAACCGCTCTTAATGCCCAAACGAATCTAATATCTGAAGGTTTTGACGATATTACCACATTAAGCGGGTGGACACAAACTAATCAGAGTTCAACAACCGGTACGAATCCAAACTGGTTTCAAGGAAACAATATAGGCAATAGCGGTCCTTTTGATTCTTATTCAGGAGCAGCGGACTCTTATGTTGCCTGTAACTATAACAGTGTTGGCACTGGCGATATCAGTAATTGGCTAATCACGCCTACATTGTCATTACAAAATGGCGATATTATTTCTTTTTATACCAGAACAGTGAGTTCTCCTGCTTATCCCGATAGGTTGCAAATACTTTTAAGTACTACCGGAAACAGCACAACCATCCCATCCGGGGGACCAACTGATGTAGGAAGTTTTACCACTACTCTTATTGATATCAACCCTTCCTTAACGACAAGTGGTTATCCGAGTACCTGGACCTTATATACTGCTACTATTAGCGGATTGAGCAGTGCAACTGATTGCAAAATTGCGTTTAGATATTATGTGACTGACGGCGGACCAAGCGGAACTAATTCAGATTATATTGGTGTAGATTCTTTTTCTGTAGACCGTCCACTTTCTACTGAAAACTTTTTCACTCAGAATTTTAAAGTCTACCCTAACCCAGCAACAAATTTCATTCAACTTGAAAGTAGCTCATCTTCAATCGAAAAGTTTGAGCTTATAGATATTAATGGACGAATTGTTTCAAGTCAGAAAACAAATGCTATGGCTATCCATATCGATATTACCGACTTACAATCCGGTATGTATCTGCTAAATGTATATACCGAATCCGAAAAAAGTCAAACAAAGATTCTCAAATATTAGTAAAATAAAAAAAGCCCCGTACTACGGGGCTTTTATAACTTAAAAAATCAGCAGATTATTGCATATATTTCATCATTAATCCCTGTAATTCCATTCCCCATTCCTGACCGGCAGCCATATTCTTTTTATATAATTCGCCTGCTTTTTCAGCCATTTTCTTTCCAACAGGAGTTTCATAGAATTTCAACATTGCTTTAATGTCATCGTGGGTATATGTTTCCATATATACTTTTGCCATTTTTTCGTATAATGATGGTAAAGTAGCATCAAAATCTTTAGAGAATGCTTCTTTATTAGCTTCAGGAATACTAGCCATGATTTGCTCTTTTGCGGCAGCCATTGGTCCTGCAGCTCCTGATTTTTCAATTACTTTTAACACATCTGCTTTAAAACCATCTTGAGCAAATGTCACTGCCCCAGACAATACTAAGAAAGCAACTAAAATAACTTTTTTCATTTTTTATGATTTATAATTTATACAAATATAGAAAACACGTAGAATTTCACTATGGAATATTCAAATATTTATGAGTTTGTAAAGAAATTCTCCATTTCGGATGCTGCATTACGTAATCTATAATAAGCGGAGTCATTTCTTCTTTTCGGCTCCATTCCGGCTGTAAGAACAAAATAGCATTCGGATTTACTTTTGCGGCTTGTTCTTCAGCAAATTGAAAATCATGTTTATTGTGTACGATCATTTTTAATTCATGCGCACATTCATAGGCTTGCTGAACGGGTAACTTTGTTTTTTTGGGTGACAAACAAAACCAATCCCATTCTCCCGTAACCGGATAAGCACCGGAAGTTTCAATATGTACTCGTAATCCTTCTGCTTTTAACTTTGCTGTTAAAACGGACATATCCCAAGTCAAAGGTTCTCCTCCTGTTACGACTACCGTTTCCGCAAGTTCTTTAGCATTCTTCACAATATCATCCGTTGTTGTGGGCGGATGCAGATCTGCATTCCAGCTTTCTTTAACATCACACCAATGACAACCTACGTCACAGCCACCTATCCTTATGAAATAGGCCGCTCTTCCGGTATGAAATCCTTCTCCCTGAATGGTATAGAACTCTTCCATTAAGGGAAGCATTTCTCCTTTATCTACTGCTAACTGAATTTCTTTACTGAGCATTTTTATTTTTTTAACTTAAGAGGATAAAAAATCCCAACTTATGTCGGGACTCTTTATTATATGATTAGCATTGCATCTCCGTAAGAATAGAAACGGTATTTTTCTTTAATCGCTTCTTCGTATGCTTTTTTCATCAAATCATGTCCGCAAAAAGCTGAGATCATCATTAACAAAGTAGATTTCGGTGTATGGAAATTGGTTACCATACAATCTGCTATACTAAAATCGTAAGGAGGATAGATAAATTTATTGGTCCATCCTACATAAGGATTTAATGTTTTCATTGATGAAACAGAGCTTTCCATAGCACGCATAGAAGTTGTTCCGATACAACAAACTTTCTTTTTTGCTGCTTTTGCTGAATTTACAACATCACAGGCTGCTTGTGAAATGAACATCTCTTCAGAGTCCATTTTGTGTTTTGACAAGTCTTCCACTTCAACCGGATTAAAAGTTCCTAAGCCGACATGTAGTGTAATTTCAGCAAAATTAATTCCTTTGATCTCTAAACGTTTCATTAGATGTTTAGAAAAATGCAACCCGGCAGTCGGTGCTGCTACAGCTCCTTCTTCTTTTGCATAAATTGTCTGGTAACGATCCGCATCTTCCGGAGTAACATCTCTGTTAATATATTTAGGAATCGGGGTTTCTCCCAGATCAATTAGTTTTTGGCGGAATTCTTCATAAGAACCGTCATATAAAAAACGTAAGGTTCTACCTCTTGACGTTGTATTATCGATAACTTCTGCTACAAGAGAATCGTCATCCCCGAAATATAATTTATTCCCAATTCTAATTTTACGAGCCGGATCTACTAAAACATCCCACAAACGTTGTTCTGCATTTAGCTCTCTCAACAAAAATACTTCTATACGAGCTCCTGTTTTTTCTTTGTTTCCATATAAACGAGCCGGAAATACTTTTGTATTGTTTAAAACCATAACATCACCATCATCAAAATAATCAATGATATCTTTGAACATTTTATGTTCAATTTCCCTGTTTTTCTGTGTACAACCATCAAACGGGACTCATCTCTGTTCTCTGACGGGAATTCAGCTAATAATTCAGCTGGTAAATTAAAATTAAAATTAGATAATTTCATGCTTAAATTTTAGAAATTAGAAAATTAGAATTCAGCTTATTAGGCTAAAATCCAAAACGGTTGCAAATATACTACTGCAAAGTAGGGGTTGTCAAGTAAATTAAGATTTATTTTTGAAAAACAGCTTAATTGTTATATTCTATCCATTTGAAACCCTACAGCTTTCAAATCGCTCCAAAAGTCGGGATAGGATTTGCTTACCACTTCTGCTTCTTCAATGATAAGCGGAACCTTAAGTGCTAAAGGCGCAAAAGCCATAGCCATTCTATGATCCTGATAAGTCTTTATAGCTATATTTTTATTAATCTCCATTGTTGTTTTTAAGTGTAACGATTCATTTGTAACGGATATCTCCGCTCCTAATTTACTTAGTTCAGCATTTAACGCCTCCAAACGATCCGTTTCTTTAATTTTCAAGGTATGCAATCCATACAAATCACAAGCTACTCCTAAACCGAAACAAGTAACGGCTATGGTCTGGGCAATGTCCGGACAATTATTAAGTTGATAACTAACCTTTGCTTGTTGATCGTTTTTTACTTTTTCAAGTACGATCGAGTGATTTTCACTGAAAACAGTTTGCACTCCGAAATCTTCATAGATCTGAGCCAAAGCTGAATCTCCTTGTAAACTGTTCTTCTTGTAACTGGACAAGGTAATCCGGGTTCCGATCTCTGACAATGCCACAATAGAATACCAGTAAGAGGCCGAACTCCAATCGGATTCTACGGTTAGTCGGGATGCTTTGACAAGCTCAGCATGACCAACCGAAATTATATTGTTTTTAAAAGAAGTTTTTACACCGATCTCGTCTAAAAGAGCCAAAGTCATTTTAATATAGGGAATCGAAGTAATCTCTCCTTCTAAAGTCAGCTCAAGTCCATTTTCTAATTTAGATGCAATAAGTAGCAATGCAGAAATATACTGACTGCTTACATTTGCCGGAAGTGCAACTTGTGATTCGCTCAATTTTCTTCCTTTTATTTTAATTGGCGGATAGCCTTCCTTTTCTTCGTATGAGATTTCGGCGCCTAATTGTCGTAAAGCTTCGACCAGAATTTTAATCGGGCGTTCTTTCATTCGGGAAGAGCCGGTCAATAGTACTTCTTTTCCATCTTGGACTGCAAAAAAAGCTGTTAAAAAACGCATGGCAGTTCCTGCGTGGTGGACATCAACAGTTCTCTCTTTTTCAGACAATCCTTTTAAAGCTTTTTGCATTACTTCTGAATCATCTGAATTGGAAACATTATCAATAGTCAAGTGCGGATACAACGCTTGCAGCAATAACAAACGATTCGTTTCGGATTTAGAACCCGTTATTCTGACTTCTGACTTTTGATTATTGACCTTTGCCTTTTCTAAATGTAAATTCATTGTTCTTTTATGAGATTCCTACGGAATAACAAACTAATAGGTTTAAACTGAAAACTATTTCAGTTTTTCGTTATTGTGATGACGATCGTGATCGCGTTTGGTTTTTACATCCATTTTTTTATCAAAAGCCGCTTGTAAATCTACTCCGGTTTGATTAGCTAAACACAATACCACAAAAACAACATCTGCCAGTTCTTCTCCTAAATCTTTATTTTTATCACTTTCTTTTTCGCTTTGCTCTCCATAACGACGAGCAATGATACGGGCTACTTCTCCTACTTCTTCTGTTAATTGAGCCATATTGGTCAATTCATTAAAATAGCGTACACCATGTTCTTTGATCCAATTATCAACTTCTTGCTGTGCGTTTTTTATATCCATTATATTTTTTGTTTTAAAACTATTTTCTCATCGGTCTTTTTTAACAATTCATCAAAAAATGTTTTCAAAGACTGGTAATTATGTACCGGAACAATAGAAGACCTGAATTCTAATGTTGATACCATTTGGATACTATTAGGGGTTGGGTTTGCTATTTGATAGGTAAATAAAATTTCTCCCCTTCAGTCACATAACTTACGGCCTCCGGCAAATATTCTATTTCAAATCCTTCCGGTAACTTAATCACTATATTATAATTTTCCTTAAATGGGTAATTGACCTCTATCGGAAATTTTCTTTCACTATCCTTAAATGGGTTTTCATCCATTTTCAGGAACATCATAGGTGATAAATACATTTTATTTCCTATTTGATCTACGAGGTTTGAACTTTCTAATTCAAAATTAACAATTACATTCTTTGGTTTGTCATCATTAACTTCAAATTCAGATATTTCGATATTATCATACTCATTTTCGGTATTTTTCCGAACTACATCTTCAGCTTTATCCGCAAATCTTTCGGCAAAAACAAATGCTTCATAATTTGTTAATTGTTCTCTGTATTTTCCTTTTATGGTTCCTTCTTCGTCCATCTCTACCATGAGAGTACTCGCCTGAATTGACCTCATATTACTTTCTAAAACGATATCTTCCATCGTTCCGTTTGCTCTTATGAGTCTTCCGAACCAGTTAATTGCTTTGATCGGGATGATGTTTTGTTCCGTGTTTTTATTGGTAGCATCCAGTAGAATCACCTCATCTCCCTTTTGAACTCCTGCAATGACATAGTTAAAAGCAAATCTACTGGGAAATAATGCAATTCCGTTACTTCTGGTACTTAAAAGTACCGGATTAGCATCAAATCCTGCATACTGAAGCATGGCTACTAACATTAAATTAATATCTGCTACATTTCCTATTTTTTCTTTATATGCTTTTTTGACTCCGTTGTCTACAAGGTATCCGTTCTTTTCATTCCAGTTCATTCTATTTTGAACAAACTTAAATATTGCTTCTAATTTTTCATCTTCACTCAAGCCTTTTATTATGGCTTCTAAATCTTCTTCAAAATATCTTTTCTGTTTGATCTCTTTTCCGAACCTGATTTCATCGTAAATAGTTTTTACAACAGACTTCCAGGTTGTTGCCACTTCTTTCGGTGCCTGATTCGGGTAACTGATTCTGGCCAACTCAAAACTGATCTTTGACGTATAATTATCAATATTTCTAACGAATTTTTCTTCTTTTATTGCCGGAATATTTTTTCCTGTATATGTATGCTTTAGCTTATTAAAATCTGTCGACCTAACCGTCTTTTCTTCTAATGCAATATTTTCATATCCTGTCATTAACGTTCTGTAACTAAAGAACTCCGGAATGTAGACCATATACTCTACAAAATCGACCGGAATATCATATTGAAAATACCAATCATCAAAATTGCTTATATAGGGTGAGGTGATCTTATAACTATATTCTATGATTGAACCTACTTTAACATCCGGAAAAGCTAACTTTTTTTTACTCCATCTATCGTTAATCTCTTCTTTAAATTCACTATCTGACCTAACTTTAGTCTTTACAACTTTTCCATCTACTAAGTTATAAGTGTTAGCTTCCGTGATGTTTATCCTTTCACTGTTATGTCCTGAAAAATAAAGAATTTCCTGATTAGCAAAGTCCAGACCTTCTTTTTTATAAATTTTTATCTTAACCTCTACTTTTGTTACTATTTCCCAATTTCCTTCCCGATAAAGGATAAACTCTGTCAATCCTTTTTTAAACATATAAGATGCCGATGCGGTAGAATCTGTAAGGTGATTTTTCCGGCTTAATTCTTCAACGGTAACTTCTCCTAGCTCGTAATCCTGAGAATAGCCCATTAATCCGATTAGAATGAATAGATATTTTATCATTTTTTATTAATTAGAATCTTTATGTTGTCTCCTTTTATAATCTTTCCTATAAATTTTTGGTATTCATCAAACCGATCATTTTGATACTTCCCTTTCTTAAGGGTCAGTTTTCTGATATAACTTACTGTATTTTCAGACTTTAACTGAAAACTTAAATCGTATTCTCCGAACTCAGAACGAATACTGATCTCTGATGGCAATTCACTTACTGTATAGCCTTCAGGTAAAAGAATATCGATACGGTCTTCTTCATAGTAACCTCTTTCTATCTCAAATGGTAATAAGCGGTCGGGATCCTTTCGGGAGTTTTTCTGCATTCTGTTAAATGCATTATAGTGAAATATCAAATCGTCACCGTATTTTTCGACATAATTCACAGACTCCATAGCTATCTCTTCTTTAAAAAGAACGGCCTCCTTATCATTTATCAGATTTAATGATTGAATATTCAGGTTTTTAAGATAGCTATACGTATTTAAGTAATGGTCTTTTTTATCTCTTTCAGGAGCAGTATAAAGCTCTCTATACACTAAATAATCTAACCCCGAAGATTCTATGGTGATCTTTGAAGTCATAGTTCCGCTTTCTGTTATTTTATAAGACCCGGTAGTTATCTGCCTGTTTGTTTCGGCTTCGTATGTTTTAGTTCTTACAATCTTTGATTTGTCCTTATCAACAATCAAAACTTTTCTGTCATCTGTAAAATTTCCTTGAAAGCCAAACGGAATATCCTGACTTGTACATTCCAGCCATATTATATCCTCTTTGTCTGGTATTCCGAGAATCACATGGTTTCCTTGAACAGACACAAAGTCTTCAACTAAATCTCTTTTCGCCCGATCGCCGTAAACAATCGTATAATATGACGGAATATCAAATGCTTTTAATAAACTTCTGGTATAATTTGTCAATGCTTTACAATCACCATATCCTAATTTATCAACCTCAGCAGCTTTCATCGGTTTCCAGCCTCCTATTCCTAATTGAATACTTACATAACGAGTATTATTCTGGACATAGTTGTAAATGATCTTCGCTTTCTTTAAATTGTCTTTTTCGTCTTTAATCAGATTTGCAATTTTCTGAATTGTCTCTTCCGGAATTTCTTCCGTATCTGCCAATAAATAGGTATACATCCAATTCCCGAATTCTTCCCAGCTTTTAGCCGTTCCTTTTATTCCTTCCAGTTCAAATTCTTCCAAACCAATCATCACTTTGGGAAAAACTTTATACATGCTTGGTGCATATCGCTCTTTCTGAACTGCGTTAACACTATCCAAGCTAAATCTCAACAGGTCTTGTTCGTCTTCTACTTTTATTGAATGATCTGTTATTTTGGTTTCAGGATCTAATATTTTGTAGTTCAGATTCAATTCTTTGTTGTATTTTATTTCAAACTCAGAATGTATTAAACTCATGTTATAATCACTTATTGGCATCCACGAAGGTAAGAAAGCGGTATTATCGGAAACTATTTCACTTTTATAAACTATTGTAAAAGGATATTCCGTGGGTACATAGTCAAAATAAAGCACCCTGTTATCCGTTATTACAGATCCTTGACTCACTGAATTCTCTTCAAAATCTTTTTTACGGATTTTTTTTATTTCTTTACCCAAAGCATTAAAAACGGTAATTTCAACATCTCTGACAACTGTTGACTTACTAAAGAACTCATACGTATCCAAGCAATTTAGTCCTTGTTTATTAAATACTGTAATGACTCTGTACTTATTTAATTTAAACTTATTATAATCTGTAATTTCCAGATTGAGTTTGTAGTCTTTGATTACTGCATTTGCTTTTTCATATACATCTTTAGGGTAAAATGCTATAAAACTTTCTTGAGAAAATGCTATTGCTGAGTAGCATAAAAAAAGTAGTAATCTTAAATATTTTTTCATGGTTAAATTTACTCTCTGTTTTTACTATCCATTAAAATAGTGACCGGGCCGTCATTCACTAAAGCAACTTTCATATCAGCACCGAAACGACCGGTTTGTACTTCCTTGCCCAATTCTTTCTTTACCTTTGCTACAAATTCTTCATACATCGGGATTGCAAAATCCGGTTTGGCTGCTTTACTATAACTCGGGCGATTCCCCTTTTTTGTTAATGCATGCAAAGTAAACTGGCTCACAATGATAAGATCACCTTCAGCCTCTTTAACGGAATTATTCATCACTCCGTTTTCATCTGCAAATATCCTTAAGTTCACTATTTTTGATGCCAGCCAGTCTATGTCTTCCTTATTATCCGAATCCTCTATTCCTACAAGAACCAGTAAGCCTTTATTGATCTTGGCTACTTTTTCCCCTTCTATTGTTACAGATGCTTCTAAGGTCCTTTGAATGACTACTCTCATTTTTTATTCAGAACGTTTGCGTTTGTATTATTATTTTTCATTCCATAAATATCATTGCGATATGTTTCATCATCTCCTTCTAATATTTGTAAATAGCTTTGGTAACGAGACCATGCAATTTCGTCTTTTTCTAAAGCTTCTTTCACCGCACATTTAGGTTCTTCTTTATGCAGGCAATTGTTGAACTTACAATGTTCTTTTAAGGCAAAGAACTCCGGAAAATAATCTCCTATTTCTTCCGGTTCCATATCCACCATTCCAAAACCGCGAATTCCGGGTGTATCAATAATTTTAGCTCCGAAACTCAAATCATACATTTCAGCAAATGTTGTGGTATGCTGCCCTTGTTGGTGTTGTTCTGATATTTCAGCCGTTTTTAAGTTCAACTCAGGTTCTATTGCATTAACTAATGTAGATTTCCCCACACCTGAGTGTCCTGAAAACATAGACACCCTTCCTTTCATTAATTCCTTTAATTCTGTTATTCCTTTTCCTTCTCTTGCTGAAACTCGCAAACATTGGTATCCGATATCTGAATAAACAGCCTGCAAATAAAGTTGTTCCTCTAACGCTGTTTCATCCAGCGTATCAATCTTATTAAAAACAAGGACTGTTTCAATTCCGTAAGCTTCGGCAGCTACTAGAAAACGATCTATAAAACTGGTTGTAGTTACAGGATTGTTTATGGTAACCAGTAAAAAAGCAATATCAATATTTGATGCTATGATATGAGTCTGTTTGGAAAGATTAACCGATTTACGGATAATGTAATTTTTTCGGTCATGGATATGATGAATCACTCCGAAAACTTCATCTGCTGAAGTATCCGCATCAAAATCTACCCTGTCTCCTACCGCAATAGGATTGGTACTTTTAATACCTTTGATTCTGAATTTCCCTTTTATACGGCAATTATACGTCTCTCCCTCTTCGGTTTTTACTACATACCAACTGCCAGTAGATTTATACACGGTTCCTGTCATGAAACAAATATACTATTGAATTTTGAATTTATAAAAAAGGAGAAGTTTATAATTACTTCTCCTTTTTACTTTTAATCTTCAAGAATCATTCTTCCTAACTTATCTTTTTTCTTTCTGGATGAGTAAACAATGAATTCTTTAGCTGATTTTCTGTAATACACTCCTGGTCTTAAAACTAATTCGTTTTTAATTACTTCTTCAGGATCTTTACGGGAAATATTTCCGTTGTCATCAAAAACAAATAGAGCCGGAACAGCTTTGTTATAATTTCCTAATGATTTAATCTCTTCAATATCTGTAATACCTTTGTTTTTTACATTATCATTGATCAAAACATTCAGAACACCATTTTTATAAATAGGAATTGCTCCTAAATATTCCGGACCTTTACCCATTTGTGCAATCGGGATCTGAATAGAGCCCCCAACTGTAAACGAACCACTAGAACTACTAACTCCTAATCCTATTGACATTACACTAACAGAAGCTTGTTGTTCTTTCGGTATTACATTACTCCAGTCAAGAGAACCATCCGGCTTTAAAGAAGTTACGATAATCTCATTTTTAGTATATGTTATAGGAGTAAGTGCTAAAGGTCCTATTCCCGAAGATCTTCCAACCACAACTAACTGGTATTCAGAAAGGACAATTAAACCACCATCGTTTTTCTCTATTATCGTAGTAATATTGTATAATGGTTTTACATCTTTTCCTTTCTTTGCTCTTCGCTCTCCGATCAATTTTACTTTAGTTTCATAATCAAACTCATTAAATTTCACACTTTCTACTTGATTTGTAGCCAGGTTGATCGTTCCGTTATAAACTCCTTTCAACTCTTTATTTGCCTTTCCGTTATCTCTAACGCTTGAATAAAAACCAACAACTTTTAATGTATTTTTATTGGTAGATAGTAAAGAACAGTTTATAATTTCTTTGTCTTTAATATCTATTTTCACTACTTCTTTAGCATAGTTATCCTGTGCCTTAAAAGTATGTATTTCAAATTTTTCTATTTGCTCTTTCTTTTTTGAATCTCTGTAACTCTCATTAATTACTAAAAAGGCATCATTTTGAAAATTCACTTCAAAATCAGAAATAGTAAACTCATAATCTTTTTTAGAGTCATCAAAGTTTACTTTTTCTACATTAGAGAAAAGCATTTTTAAATTTTCATCAAAAAGCTTAACGTCATATTTTATTGCATCTTCTTTAGGGAATTCGGAAGTGTGCATAATTAACAAGGTACTGTCATCCGGAGATAATTTAAAATAAAAATCTCCCCTTTTTGATTTTTTTGCAACTTCTGCATCAAATAAAACAGTTGAATTTTTATCTAATATCCCTTTTTCAGAAACTTGTGTCGCTGTTAAATTAAAGATCTTCTCTTTTCTATTGTAAACACTTCCAATAACATATAACTTCCCATTTAACATGAAGATCTCTTCAAAATCTACATCTTTATCAGACATTGTAGGAATAACAATCTCATTAGAAGAAAGGATTTTCATCGATGCCGAATCAAAGGTTTTAATAAAGAATTGATCTTTTCCTTTAATAGCTAATGCGTAAATTTTATTGGCTGTTTCACCAACAATCTTAACAATTTTTTTCCCGTCATCCGGTAATTCTTCTCCGTACGTAAGGTTAATTTTGTCAATTTTATTTTGACCTATCGCAGGAACAGTCAAAATAAGCAGCAGTAAAAACTGGTAGATTTTTCTCATCTTATAAATTTTTAAGCCGCGATATTACAAAAAAATGGATATATTTAACAAATTATTAAGAGCGTTTTTTTCATCGTTTTTCATTGAAAATCATTTATTACGAAATCTTTATTTTTTATAAACTTTTTCTTGATGATTAATACTTTCCTGATGAATTGCCTTAAATATTCGCAATACGAATTCTTCGCTTAAACCTTTATTTTCTCCATCTAAGATCATTTTCCCTAAAACTTCATTCCAACGTTTATTTTGCAAAATAGCCACATTCTTTTCCTTTTTCAGTCCACCGATCTGATCTGCAATTTTCATTCGCCCTCCCAAAATTTCTAATATTTTTTCGTCATACTCGTCGATTTGGGCTCTTAATTTAGCTAATCTTGAATTGTAATCGTCTGCTTCGTCGGTTTCCTTACGAACTTTTAAATCTTTAAAAATTTGTTTTAAAGCAGTTGGTGTCACTTGCTGAGCGGCATCACTCCATGCGTTATCGGGATCAATATGTGTTTCAATAATCAATCCGTCGAAATTCAGATCTAACGCTTGTTGTGAAACATCCTGAATCATATCTCTTTTTCCTGTAATATGTGAAGGATCACAGATTAACGGCAAATCAGGAAAACGATTTTGCAATTCAATGGCAATCTGCCATTCCGGATTGTTGCGGTATTTTGTTTTTTCATATGTTGAAAAACCGCGGTGAATTACACCCAACTTTTTAATATCAGCATTATACAAACGTTCTAATCCACCAATCCATAAGGCTAAATCAGGATTTACCGGATTCTTTACCAATACAATTTTATCGGTTCCGCGTAAAGCATCTGCAACTTCCTGAACGGCAAATGGGTTTACCGTTGTACGAGCACCAATCCACAACACATCAATATCATGCTCCAGTGCTAACTGAACGTGAGCCGCCGTTGCTACTTCAGTCGCCATTAAAAGTCCGGTTTCTGCTTTTGCTTTTTGTAACCACTTTAATCCGATAGCCCCAACACCTTCAAATCCACCCGGACGCGTTCTCGGTTTCCAGATTCCGGCTCTGAAAACAGAAACATCTGAGTCTTTCAATTCATGTGCAATTTTTAACACCTGATCTTCTGTTTCAGCACTACATGGTCCGGCGATCACTAACGGATGATCTAATTTGAATTCGTCTAACCATGTTCTCATTTCTTTTTTATTTTCCATAACTCTTATTTTTTAATACTTATTCCGTTTAATATTTCTTTTATTCTATTGGTATTTTGCATTTCGTCATAAACTTTCTCAAAAGAATCATCCTCTAACAAAGCTTTGAAATTACTTAAATTATCTATGTACTCTTTTAAGGATTCTAAAACAAATTGTTTATTTTGTTTAAAAATAGGCGTCCACATGGCAGGCGAACTTTTCGCTAAACGAACGGTACTTTCAAATCCACTTCCTGCCAAATCAAAAATATCGCGTTCATTCTGTTCTTTTTCAATTACCGTTTTCCCTAACATAAAGGAACTGATATGCGACAAATGTGAAACATAAGCGATGTGCTTGTCATGTGCCACCGGATCCATGTATCGGATGCGCATTCCTATTTTATTGAACATGTCCAAAGCTCGTTCTTGCAACTTAAATGCTGTTTTTTCAACTTCACAAATGATATTGGTTTTTCCGTCAAACAACCCTTCCAATGCTGCTTCTGGTCCAGAGAACTCTGTTCCGGCAATAGGATGTGCTGCTAAAAAGTTACGCCTGTTAGAGTGGTTCTTGACTTTTTCACAAATAGTATATTTAGTAGAACCTACATCAAAAACCAAGGTATCTCCTTTAACCAGATCCAAAACTTGTTCCAATATAACAGCACTTACATCTACCGGAACCGAAACGATCACACAATCAGCATGCACTACGTCTTTTAGTGTTGCTTTTTGATCTACAACTCCTAATTCCAAAGCTGTATTCAGATGAGCTTCATTCAAATCAACACCAAAAACCGTTACATTATCCAACTGTTTTTTAAAATCTTTGGCTAACGATCCTCCAATCAACCCGATTCCTATAACATATATTTTCATCTACTATAATGCTATTTTAAGATCTAATGATAATTTTATTCTGTCGATAGCTTCTTCAAGTTGCTGTTCATTAGAACACAAAGAAAAACGAATGAACCCCGAACCATTGCTTCCGAATATTGTTCCCGGAGTAATAAAAATGTTCTTCTCATGCAATACCTTATCTATAAAAACTTCAGAATCCTGCCCTTCCGGCAGTTTTGCCCAAACAAACATTCCTACAGCTTTTTTATCATAGGTACATCCTAATTTATCTGCCAGCTTGAAAACTAATTTTCGCCGGTTCTCATAAATCTTATTCAATTGTACGAACCATTTATCCGGCAATGCCAATGCGGCAACGGCTCCTTTTTGAATCCCATAAAACATTCCGCTATCCATATTGCTTTTTACTTTCAGAATGGCTTCAATAAATTTTGCATTACCACAAACCATTCCTATTCGCCAACCGGCCATATTAAAGGTTTTACTCAACGAATTTAATTCTAATGCCACTTCTTTGGCTCCCGGAACACTTAAAATTGATTGCGGGCTGTCGTTTAACACAAAACTATAAGGGTTGTCGTTCACCAAAATAATATGATGCTTTCGGGCAAAAGCGACCAATTTCTCAAAAAGTGCTTTACTACCTTTAGCACCCGTTGGCATGTGCGGATAACCAATCCACATCAATTTTACTTTTGAAAGATCTGATCTTTCTAAACGTTCAAAATCAGGTTCCCAATTATTCTCTGGTAACAAATCGTAAAAAACAGATTTTGCTTCCACTAAATGCGTTACCGAAGCATAGGTCGGATATCCCGGATTAGGTACTAAAACCTCATCTCCCGGATTTAAAAAAGCCATAGAAATATGCATAATCCCTTCTTTTGAGCCCATTAACGGAAGAATCTCCGTTGACGGATCTAATGCTACTTCATACCATTTCTGATAAAAAGCTTTCATTCCCTGACGTAATTCCGGCAAGCCTTGATAACTCTGATACTGATGCGCCTTTTCATGTGTCATACTCTCTACTATTGCATCTACGATAGATGCATCAGGAGCCAGATCCGGACTCCCGATTCCTAAATTGATAACAGGTTTACCTTCCTGTAGCATCTGAGCGACCTCTTTCAGCTTACGGGAAAAGTAGTATTCCTGTACCGTTTGCAATCTATTTGCTGTAGTTATCATATCGGGTTATTTTTATATTCTCCTAAAATTTTAAATTTTTCAGCCATGATCTTAATAATTGATTTGGCCTTTTCATAGTCTTTATATACTTCAAAAGTCACATCCACAAAAAAAGAATACTTAAAAGGTGTCTCAATAATAGGCATTGACTGTATTTTTGTTAAATTCAGCTTGCAATCACTCATTACGTTCAATATGGCAGCCAGACTTCCTCTTTTATGATCCAGTTCAAATTTCAAAGATGCTTTACTAATATCAGCTTGCGGAATTTCTACTTTCTGTTTAGACAGGATCACAAAACGCGTCATATTATTTTTTATCGTTTGAATTGAAGGCGCCAGTATTTCCAACTGATACATTTCAGCAGCCACTTCACTTCCTATCGCAGCAATTCCGGTTATTTTTTGATTAGATATCCTTTGTGCCGTTTCGGCTGTATCTTTATCTTCTACTAATTTAATATGCGGATATTTCTGTAAAAAATCCATACACTGTAATAGCGCCATTGGGTGTGAATGCACCTCTCTTATATCTTCTAAATCTTGCCCGTACAAAGCCAGCAGGTTCTGCTGAATAGGAATATGATATTCGCCTATAACCTGAAGATCATACTTATCAATTAAAGCATAATTAGGAATGATCGACCCGGCAATTGAATTTTCAATAGCCATAACTGCCTGCGTACTTTTCTCTTTCAGCAAACTCCCAACTAAATCCTCAAAAGATAAACATTCATCAATAGCCAAATCCTGCTTGTAATATTCCAAAACCACCTGATGATGAAAAGAACCTTTGATTCCCTGTATTGCTATCTTGTTTTCCATATATCAAAAAAAATCCCGAAGAAACTCTCCGGGATTGTTGTATATTTTTTTATGTTTTTACTAACCTGTTCATTTTTTTACATAACATAACAACAATCCCTTTTCTCTCCAGAAAAAGAAATAATAAAAGCTGTTAAAATATGTAAAGAAATTATTCAACATTTTGTCTTGTTTGATGCAGCTAATTTAATGAAAATTGTTAAACACCAAACATTTTTTAATATTTTTTTACGAAATCGTTTTAGTTTTAAATTTTGTTCAATACAAATTCATTGTATAATGTGATTCGTTCCGGTTTGGGTTTTTGTTTATCTTTACGACAAAATTTTAAATATCTTTACAGTTTAAAACAAGAAAGATCACGTATGTCAATAGTAGTTGAGAATATTTCTAAAACTTATGGTGAACAAAAAGCCCTTGATGCAATAAGTTTTTCAGTCAAAAAAGGAGAGATCGTTGGTTTTTTAGGACCGAATGGAGCCGGAAAATCAACTTTGATGAAAATTTTAACTACTTATTTAACGGCAGATAGCGGTAAAGCCGAAGTAAATGGCTTTGACGTGATTACTCAGGCTAAAGATGTTCAGAAATCAGTAGGTTATTTACCGGAACACAATCCGTTGTATCTGGATTTATATATCAGGGAATATTTGGCTTTTAATGCTGACGTTTACAAGGTAAACAAATCACGAATTGACGAGGTAATTGCCTTAACCGGACTAACTCCTGAAAGTCATAAAAAAATTGGCCAACTTTCCAAAGGATATCGCCAGCGTGTAGGTTTAGCCTGTGCTTTATTACACGATCCGGAAGTTTTGATTTTAGACGAACCTACTACAGGTTTGGATCCGAATCAATTAGTTGAGATTCGCGAATTGATTAAAAACATCGGAAAAGATAAAACGGTTTTTCTTTCTACACACATCATGCAAGAGGTTGAAGCTATTTGCGACCGTATCATTATCATCAATAAAGGAAATTTAGTTGAAGACAAAACCTTGAATTCTTTAGTAAAAGAACAAACACAGCAACAAGTTATAGAAGTAGAGTTTGATCTGGCTATTTCTGCTGAACAATTGGTTTTTGATTTTTTAATCCGCAAAAAACCTTTATCGGATACTGTTTGGGAGTTAACTTTTGAAGCGACTAGCGATATGCGTGGTAACGTATTTGATTTTGCTCAGCAAAACGGTTTTAAGATCTTACAATTGTCTCTTAAGAATAAAAATCTGGAACAAATTTTCAGAGAAAAAACATCCGGAAAAAAATAAATTAAATTCCGGATGCCTCTTCAACCTAAAAAACAACATTGATTTAGTTATTTGCTGCAATATACTCTTGCTGCAACTTATCTAAATCATCGTATACCTTAGCTAAAGCGTATTTAGAAAATTCCGGATCAATAAGATCACTGTAAATAAATACATCTTCTGTTAATCCATATTTAGCAATAGCAGTTTTCAGGCATTTTATTGCTTTTTTTGTATCGTCTAATTTATAATAACAATTAGCCATTTCCAGATAAATATCTTTTTTATCTGAGAAATCAGCGTCTTTACTATAGCTTTTATACAATTCTAAAGCTTTTTCGTAATTTCCGTTTTTGTAATAATCTCTTGCTTGTTTTAAAACTGCATCATTAAGATTTGCAAAACTAAATTGTAAAGAAAATACAACGAATAGAAGTAAGATAATCTTTTTCATAGGTAGGATCATTTAGAATTATCCCTTTAAAGGTACGAAAAAAATTATCTAACTTCAATAAAAAAACAGTAAATTTTAGAAGACTGCTGAAGCTATTCTTTTAATATTTTCGGCTTTCCCCATAGAATAATAATGTAAAACCGGTGTTCCTGCTGCAATCAATTGTTTGCTTTGTTCAATACTCCACTCTATTCCTATTTGTTTTACGCCCTCATCATCTTTAGCCTTTACTACTTCCATAATCAAACAATCGGGCAGATCCACCTTAAAACGATGCGGAATAAGGTTCAATTGCTTTTTGGTAGCAATAGGCTTTAATCCCGGAATAATAGGTACTGTTATGCCTTCGGCTCTGCATTTACTTACAAAGTCAAAAAACTTCTGGTTGTCAAAAAACATTTGGGTAATGATATAATCAGCTCCGTTTTTGATCTTTTGTTTCAGGAAATGAATATCACTATCCATACTTGGTGCTTCCATATGTTTTTCCGGATAACCGGCAACACCTATACAAAAATCAGTTGCAGTGGTATTCTTCAGATCTTCATCTAAATAAACTGACTTATTTAAGTTAGCTATTTGTTCCACTAGTTCAGAAGCATACCGATGTCCTTCTTTTTCAGGCTTAAAATAGATCTCGCTTTTTACAGCATCTCCGCGAAGTGCCACTACATTGTCAATTCCTAAGAAATCTAAATCGATCAGGAAGTTTTCAGTATCTTCTTTAGTAAATCCACCGCATAAAATATGCGGAATAGCATCTACCTGATACTTATTCTGGATAGCAGCACAAATGCCAACGGTTCCCGGTCGCTTTTTTACAATTTTTTTCTGCAACAATCCATTCGGAAGTTCTTTATATTCATATTCCTCCCGATGATAGGTAACATCAATAAAAGGAGGATTGAACTCCATTAACGGATCGATACCGTCAAATATCGACTGGATATTTTGCCCTTTTAAAGGCGGTAAAATTTCGAAAGAGAACAACGTCTTTCCGTTTGCGTTTTTTATATGTTCAGTTACTTTCATGAGCTTCCCCGTTCCCTCCCAAAGAGGGGTGACTGAAGTGGGTAATCAGTTTTTAATTATTTTTTAGTTATCACTTATATTTGGTGCTAACCATTTTTGAGCTTCTTCAATGGTAATATTTCTTCTTTTGGCGTAATCTTCCACTTGGTCCTTTTTAATTTTTCCTAAACCAAAATATTTACTTTCCGGATTGGCAAAATAATAGCCCGAAACTGAAGCTGCCGGCCACATCGCCATGCTTTCGGTTAGTGTAACTCCTATTTGATTTTCAACATCTAACAATTTCCAAATCGTTGGTTTTTCCAAATGATCAGGACAAGCCGGATAACCGGGAGCCGGACGAATTCCAACATAACTTTCTTTAATTAATTCGTTATTACTGAAATTTTCTTCTTGAGCATAACCCCAAAATTCTTTTCGAACTTTTAAATGCAAATATTCTGCGAAAGCTTCCGCCAAACGATCGGCTAAGGCTTTCACCAAAATGGAATTGTAATCGTCTAAATTCTTCTCAAATTCTGCTGCTTTTTCGTCTACACCAAAACCTGTAGTCACACAAAATGTTCCAATGTAATCTTGTTTTCCACTTTCTTTTGGTGCAATAAAATCTGCCAAAGCAATATTCGGCGCACCAACTGTTTTTTGTGATTGTTGACGAAGCGTTAAAAATTTCTCGCTTCTCGACTCCGCTGGAAGTGACAAATCTGAAGTCAGAACTTCTATATCATCGTCATTCACTGTATTGGCTGGAAAAATTCCGAAAACCGCTTTGGCAACAAACCATTTTTCGTCAATAATTTGCTGTAACATTTTTTGAGCATCGGCAAATAAAGAAGTGGCTTGTTCGCCAACAACTTCGTCTGTTAAAATTGCCGGATATTTTCCGTACAATTCCCAAGATTGAAAAAATGGTGTCCAATCGATAAAATCAACCAATTCAGAAAGAGCAACTTCTAACGTTTGTGTTCCAATCTTATTTGGTTTTACCGGTTGGTACGTTTCCCAATCCACCTTGAATTTATTTTTACGCGCTTCTTCAATGGACAAGTAATTTTTCTCGCGACCACGATTCAAATAACCTTCTCTCAA
The DNA here is from genome assembly GCF_003148385.1 of Flavobacterium sediminis. NCBI lineage: Bacteria > Pseudomonadati > Bacteroidota > Flavobacteriia > Flavobacteriales > Flavobacteriaceae > Flavobacterium > Flavobacterium sediminis. The sequence goes on from NZ_CP029463.1 coordinate 966,467, forward strand.
CTTATCGTATTCTTCACGAATGTTTTTGGCGTAATTTCCTTTGGTTTCGGTTTGCAACAAATTAGAAGCTACAGTTACCGCTCGCGATGCATCGTTTACGTGAACCACCGTATCTTTATATTCAGGTGCAATTTTTACAGCTGTATGCGCTCGGGAAGTCGTTGCGCCACCAATCATCATTGGAATATTGATATTTAGTTTATCCAATTCTTTGGCTAAATACACCATTTCGTCTAACGAAGGCGTAATTAATCCGCTTAACCCGATGATGTCCACTTTTTCTTTTATTGCTGTTTCGATAATTTTTTCGGGTGGAACCATAACTCCCAAATCGATAATTTCAAAATTATTACAAGCCAAAACTACCGAAACAATATTTTTACCGATATCGTGAACATCGCCTTTTACAGTTGCCATCAACACTTTTCCGGCACTCGATGACGTTGAACCATCTTTTGAAGCTTCAATAAACGGTAGCAAATAGGCCACTGCTTTTTTCATCACTCGAGCTGATTTTACTACCTGAGGCAAAAACATTTTTCCGGAACCAAACAAATCACCCACTACATTCATTCCGTTCATTAAGTGATTTTCGATAACTTCAATAGGCTTGGTAACCGAAAGTCGAGCTTCTTCTACATCTTGCTCAATGAATTCGTCAACACCTTTTACTAACGAATGCGTCAATCGTTCCTGAATCGTACCGCTTCTCCATTGCTGACGCCTGTTCGCTTCGCTCGAGCCTTGAATTGCTTTTTCCGAAACTTTGGTATCGCCTTTAATTTTTTCGGCATACTCCAATAAACGTTCGGTTGCATCGTCTTTTCTGTCCAACAATACATCTTCAACATATTCCAGAAGTTCTTTGTCAATTTCATCGTAGATTTCCAACATTTCAGGATTCACGATTCCCATGGTCATTCCGTGCTGAATGGCGTGAAATAGAAATACCGAATGCATGGCTTCGCGAACTTTATCGTTTCCACGAAAAGAAAACGAAACGTTACTTACACCGCCCGAAACATGAGCACATGGCAAGTTTTCACGAATCCATTTTGTTGCTTTGAAAAAATCAATTGCATTTTTACGATGTTCTTCCATTCCGGTTGCTACCGGGAAAATATTGGGATCAAAAATGATATCTTCTGCAGGAAAACCTACTTTTTGGACCAAGATATCATAAGAGCGTTTACAAATTTCAATTCGTCTTTCATAGGTATCGGCTTGACCTACTTCGTCAAAAGCCATAACAATTACAGCCGCACCATAACGATGAATTAATTTGGCATGATGAATAAATTTTTCTTCTCCTTCTTTTAAGGAAATTGAATTTACAACACCTTTACCTTGAACTACTTTTAAACCGGCTTCGATGATTTCCCATTTCGAACTATCAATCATCACCGGAACACGAGCAATATCGGGTTCGGCAGCAATTAAATTCAGGAATTTTGTCATAGCGTAAACGCCATCTAACATTCCTTCATCCATATTGATATCGATGATTTGGGCACCACCTTCTACTTGAGCTCTAGCAATATCCAATGCTTCATCGTATTTTTCTTCTTTAATTAATCGAAGAAATTTTCGTGAACCCGTAACGTTTGTTCGTTCCCCAACATTAATAAAATTAGATTCCGAAGTAACAATTAGCGGTTCTAATCCTGAAAGTTTTAAATATTTTGTACAGTCTGACTCTGCCATTATGCTTCAACTTGAGTAGTTCTTGGTTTAAATTCTTTTGCCACCTCAGCAATTAATTTAATGTGCTCGGGTGTCGTTCCGCAGCATCCGCCAACGATATTTACTAAATTTTCTTGTAAATAATCGCGAATCAATTGCTGCATTTCTTCCGGTGTTTGGTCATATTGTCCAAAGGCATTCGGTAAACCTGCATTAGGATGTGCCGAAATATTAAGACTGGTATTTTGACCTAATCTTTTTAAATACGGTTTCAACTGATCGGCTCCTAAAGCACAATTGAAGCCAACACTTAACAAAGGAATATGTTGAATAGAAATCAAGAATGCTTCTACTGTTTGCCCGGAAAGTGTTCGTCCGGAAGCATCTGTAATTGTTCCCGAAACCATAACAGGAACATCAATTTTTCGTTCTTCTTTTACTTCTTCAATAGCGAACAACGCCGCTTTGGCATTCAACGTATCAAAAATAGTTTCCACCAAAAGTAAATCGGCACCACCATCTAACAACGCTTCTACTTGTTGTCGATAAGCAATCTTTAAATCATCAAAAGTCACCGCACGAAATCCCGGATCATTCACATCGGGTGACATCGAAGCCGTACAGTTTGTTGGCCCAATAGAACCTGCAACAAAACGAGGTTTATCTGTAAATTCATCTGCCACTTCACGAGCAATTTTAGCCGATTGAAAATTGAGTTCGTAAACCAAATCTTCCATGTGATAATCAGCCATACCAATGGTTGTCCCCGAAAAGGTATTGGTTTCCACAATATCAGCACCCGCTTCAAAATACGCACGATGTACCGATTTTACCGCTTCGGGTTGTGTTATAGAAAGTAAATCGTTATTTCCTTTTAAAGGATGCGGAAAATCTTTAAAGCGTTCGCCTCTAAAATCTTCTTCTTCAAATTTAAAGCGCTGCAACATGGTTCCCATGGCGCCGTCTAGCACTAAAATTCTATTTTGTAATTCTTCTTGTATGGTTGGCATAACCTGATAACTTTATTCTTATTTCTTTTTGGTGTTTGTTATCAGTAGTTAGGAAAAACTAAACGTTATCTGTTTCCGATTTGCATCAGAATAGAATGTAGCACCTTCTACAAGAGTAGGGTTGCTAAGCGTTCGTTGGGTCTATTCCCTCCCGCTTTCGTGATAACAAAAACACTATTTTTATGAACAGTGCAAAAGTAATACTATTATTTTATTTTCGAAACATATTCTAAAAAAACAAATACAAACTCATTTTCTTAGAATATATTTCTGTTTCAATTTAAAAAATCAAACTTTTTTACAACCAAAAGACACTAAGCCTGATTTAAAGCCTGATCCAAATCAGCAATCACATCGCTAACTGTTTCTAATCCAACGGAAATTCGGACTAAACCGTCAGTAATACTAACCGCTAAACGCTCTTCTACAGATAGTTTGCTATGTGTTGTTGAAGCTGGATGCGTCACAATTGTTCGGGTGTCTCCCAAATTGGCTGACAAAGAACATAACTTGATACTGTCTAAAAATCTTCTTCCGGCTTCTACTCCACCTTCAATTTCGATTGCGACAATAGTTCCTCCTAATTTCATTTGTTTTTTAGCTACTTCATATTGTGGATGTGATGGTAAAAATGGATATTTTACCGATTTTACATTCGGATGTTTTTCTAAAAACTGAGCAACTTCTAACGCATTTTCCGATTGTTTGGTCACACGAAGTGGTAATGTTTCTAAACTTTTTGACAAAACCCAAGCATTGAATGGCGACAAAGCCGGACCAGTATTTCTTGAAAATAAATAAATTTCTCTTATCAAATCAGCTCTACCAACAGCAATTCCTCCTAAAACACGACCTTGACCGTCGATTAATTTGGTAGCCGAATGAATGACAACATCCGCACCAAATTGTATTGGATTTTGCAAATAAGGCGTTGCAAAACAGTTGTCGACTACAAAAATCAAGTTGTTTTTTTTAGCAATTTTGCCTAAATATTCTAAATCCAAAATATCCACCGCCGGATTAGTTGGCGATTCTACATAAAGAATTTTAGTGTTTTCTTGAATTTTAGACGCTACTTCTTCCGGATGATTTACATCGAAATATGTCGTTTGAATATTCCATTTCGGGAAATATTTGGTAAATAACGTGTGTGTAGAACCAAATACACTTCCTGCAGAAACAATGTGATCGCCCGCATTTAACAACGTCGCCAACGTTCCGTAAACTGCTGCCATTCCAGTTGCAAAAGCAAAACCATCTTCTGCTCCTTCCATGATACAGATTTTCTCTACAAATTCAGATGTATTCGGATTTGAAAAGCGACTGTATAAATTTCGTTCCTTCTCTTCAGCGAATGAAGCACGCATATCTTCTGCGTCTTCAAATATAAAACTTGACGTTAAGTATAACGGAACGGAATGCTCTTGAAATTCTGTTCGTTCTACCTGCGTGCGAATAATTTGTGTTTCTAATCCTAGTTTGTTTTGTGTGTTCATTTGTTTTATTTTTTTTCGGAAAGTCTTAAAATATCACCGAAAACGCCTCTTGCTGTTACCGAAGCTCCGGCTCCGGCTCCTTGAATGACGATAGGTTGCTCTCCGTAAGATTCAGTATAAATTTCGAAAATAGAATCGGAACCTTTAAGTGAACCTAAAGCCGAACTTACCGGAACGGAAACTAATTTCACTTCTAAATTTCCTTTTTCTTGTTGTAAATCGCCCGATAATTCACCGATGTAACGCAAGACATGATTCGATTCTTGTTGTTCTTTTACTTCTTGGTACACCGGATTCAGTTCGTTTAAACGTTGTAAAAAGTCTTGAGCTGAACCTTCACGTAAAAATTCCGGAATTAAATTTTGAATTTTGATTTCGTCGAACTCATTTTGTAATTCCAGTTCGCGTGCTAAAATCAATAATTTTCGACCTACGTCATTTCCGCATAAATCTTCACGCGGATCAGGTTCGGTAAAACCTTTATCAATCGCTTCTTGCAATACTTCTGAAAAGTTACGATCTTCTGCTGAAAAATGATTGAATAAATAGCTTAAAGTTCCTGAAAAAACACCTCTAATTTTAGTAATATTTTCACCCGAAAGATGCAATAATTTTATGGTATCAATTAATGGTAATCCGGCACCAACATTGGTCTCATACAAATATTCTTTTTGGTTTTTAGCCAAAACCGATCTCAAGTTTTGATAGAATTCGTAACTAATGGTATTTGCAATTTTATTGGACGAAATTAAATCGAAACCATTTTCGACTAACGGAATGTAGTTTTCTACAAAAGTTCCGTTTGCCGTGTTATCAATCGCGATTAAGTTTTCCAAATGATGGTCTTTTGCATATTCAATAACATCCGAAATGGCATAAGAAACACCTTTTTCGTTTACTTTTTCTCTCCAATTTTTAGTCGCTCCTTTTTTAGTTAACAACACTTTTTTAGAGTTGGCAATTGCGAAAACATTCAGCTTAATTCCTTTTTTCTCTTCAATCGTGTCGGCTGATTGCAAAATTTGATCTAGCAATGTTCCACCAACAGTTCCGTGACCGAAAACCGCGATATTTATTTTTTTGGCCACTCCGAAAATTTGTCCGTGAATTACGTTTAGCGCTTTTTTAACCTCATCTCGTTTGATGACTAAACTCACATTTTTTCCGGTAATTGTATTGTTGAATAAAATTGGAACAATATTATTGTTAATCAACGCTGTATACGATTTGTGAAACGTACTCAGATCTTGCCCAATGATTGAAATCACCGAAACATTATCTACAATTGAAATTCGGTTTACGTCTTTGGTATAAAAGTCATTTTCAAACTCTTTTTCCAAACCAATAACCGCTTTGGTAGCATTACTCGCCGCGACCACAATTCCGATTCCGCGTTCTGAAGAACCTTGCGAAATAATACTCACGCTGATATCATTATCGGCCATTACTTTGAAAATTCGGGCATCAACTCCGGTTTTTCCTAACAAACCTCGACCTTCAAAATTGATTAAAGAAACATCTGGCAATACCGAAAGCGATTTAATTCCTTCTAAAGTCAAGGCTGCACTAATTAAAGTTCCTTCGTTGTCATCATTAAACGTATTGACGATACGTAACGGAATATCTTTTTCTACTAAAGGCAAAATGGTTTTAGCATGCAGAATATTGGCTCCGAAATTGGCCAATTCATTCGCTTCATTAAACGTTAGGTGATCGATTTTTTTAGCATCAGCAACCCAATCCGGATTGGCAGTAAAAATTCCGTCTACGTGTGTATAATTTTGCAATTCTTTAGCTTCTAAAAAATTAGCTAATAAAGCTGCGGTATAATTACTTCCGTTTCTACCTAAAGTTGTGGTTTCGCCTGAAGCTGTTGCCGCGATGAATCCGGTTACCACGTTAACAACACCTTGATTTTCTTTGAAATACTGTTGGACTTTTTTCTTAGAAACCGCTTCAATAGGTTGCGCATTTCCAAAATTAGCATCGGTTACCAATACATTTCGGGCATCGACAAAATTGGCTTTTATTCCGTTTTCATTTAATAAATTGGTCAAATATTTAGCTGAAATAACTTCGCCTAAAGCCACCAATTGATCTTTCACTTTTTCACTATAATCTCCTAAAAGATTAACCCCTTCCAAGATTTTTTCGATCAACGAAAATTCTTTTTCTAAATTTAAAGTTGACGCATTATAGCTTTGGTATTCTTTAAAAAGTTCAAAATCGTCACTATATGGAACGTTGCCATGTGCTTTTTCTAACAACAATAACAATTCGTCAGTTGCATTCCCGCGAGCCGAAACTACAACGGTTACTTCTTCATTATTCGTTTGTTTTTTAGATATAATTTGGAGTACATTTTGAATTCCTTGTCCGTTTGCTAAAGACTTTCCTCCGAATTTTAATATTTTCATTTGTTAAATATGTCTTTTAAAATAGTGTTGAGTTGTTCAAATTCGATTAAAAAGGCGTCGTGTCCGTGAATGGATTCAATTTGATGCCAGTTTACTTTTTTTCCTAGTTTTTTTAGGTTTTCATAAGTTTTTAGGTTCTCATCAGCTGTGAAAAAATAATCGGTATCGACCGCTACAATGTGAATTTCTGACGTTACTTTTTCAACGGTTTTTTCGAAATTTCCGTTGCCATTTGTAATATCAATAGTTCGCAACAAGTGATTCATCAATTTATAAGCCGATAATTGAAACCGTTTTTGCAGTTTATCGCCGTGATGTAACAACCAGCTTTCAATTTGAAACAAATCGGAATCAGGTTGTTTTTCTCTGTTGAATTTAAACTGAAGTGATTGTGGCGTTCGGTACAACAACATGGCATGCATTCGCGCATCGGCAATTGGATTTTTAGAATTATTCAAAATCGAATCTTGAACCAAAACATTCGCCATTAACCAATCTGTCGATTTCCAATCGGTTGCCACCGGAATCAAATGCGAAATTTTTTCAGGTTCTTGAATTGCCATTTGCCAAGCAATTGCTCCGCCTAAACTTCCTCCTATGGCAGCATATAATTTTTCAATTTGTAAGCTTTCAACTCCTTTCCAAAAAGCAGCAGCGATATCAGCTACGGTAAAATCTTTATAATTCTCAATGCTGTTCTCTTGATCCTGATAGGTATTTCCCGGCACATTGAACGCTAAAATCGTATACTGATCGGTATCGATAGTTTTGCCTTCGCCAATAAGGCTATTCCACCAGCCGCTTTCGCCTATAACCTGAGAATTTCCGGTTAACGCATGATTGACCAAAACGACCGGTGCTTTTCCTAATTTTTGGCCAAATAATTGGTAGGACAAAATTATTTTGTCTTGAACTTTTTGATTTTGGAGTGTAAACTGATGAAAAACTAATTTCTGTATCACCTTAATAATTCTTTAAAAAAATGACTGCCGAAACTAAATCCCGACAGTCAAAAACAAACTAAAACACTAAATTGTTGTATTCACGGCAAGCTTTTCAAAAACCGCTTGTAAATCGGATTTCAAATCTTCTATATCTTCCAAACCTACTGACAAACGAATTAAATCTTGAGTCACGCCAGTGGTTTTTTGTTGTTCTTCTGTTAGTTGTTGGTGCGTTGTACTTGCCGGACGAATAATTAATGATTTCGTATCCCCGATATTCGCCAATAATGAGAATAATTCAGTTTCATTCACTAGCTGTTTAGCAGCATCGTATCCACCTTTTAAACCGAACGTCACAATCCCGCTTTGTCCTTTTGGCAAATACTTTTGAGCCAATGTGTAATATTCCGAAGTTTTTAGCCCTGGATAGTTTACCCAAGCTACTTCATCTTGTTCTTGCAACCATTGGGCTAAAGCCAAGGCATTTTCGCTATGCTTTTTGATTCGGATTTCCAAAGTTTCTAAGCTTTGTAAAATTTGGAACGCATTAAACGGACTCAAAGCAGCACCTAAATCACGTAATCCTTCAATTCTTGCTTTTGCAATAAACGAAGCTGCTCCTAATGCTTCATAATATTTTAATCCGTGGTAACCCGGTGATGGTTCTGTAAATTCAGGAAATTTTCCACTACTCCAGTCAAAATTTCCGGCATCGATGATTACACCACCTAATGAAGTTCCATTTCCGCCAATATATTTGGTTAACGAATGAATCACAATATCGGCTCCAAACTGAATCGGATTTAACAGATAAGGAGAAGGTACGGTATTATCTACGATAAATGGAACTTTGAATGCTTTTGCTTCTTTAGCAATAGCTTCTAAATCGAGTATATCTAATTTTGGATTTCCTAGCGTTTCAGCAAAAAAAGCTCTGGTATTTTCTTGCGCTGCATCGATAAAGTTTTTGGCATCTGAAGGATCTACAAAAGTGGTCGTTATTCCTAATCTTGGCAAGGTAACATTCAGTAAATTATAGGTTCCGCCGTATAAACTATTGGAAGCCACAATATGATCACCCGCTTTTAGTAAAGTTAGCAAAGTTGTTGAAATGGCTGCTGCTCCCGATGCGGTTACTACAGCTCCAATTCCGCCTTCTAATGCTGCTAAACGTTGTTCTAAAACATCATTTGTAGGATTGTTCAATCTTGTATAAATATAACCGGGTTCTGCTAAACCGAATAAATTAGCCGCATGATCGGCATCGTTAAAAACGTATGATGTTGTTTGGTAAATCGGAATAGCTCTTGTTCCTCTATTTTGTTTCACGTCATATCCTGCGTGAAGGGCGTTTGTTGCAAATTTTTGTGTGCTCATAATTTTTATTTTTTATGAATGTGTTATTAATTTTTTAAGTTCTAAAGTTTAGCCTAAGCAACACATTCGACAACATCGTCTCGGTAAATACATTTTCATTTTTTATGAGTTTTAGTTATAAAAAAACCTCTGCTTTTGCAGAGGTTTAATATGGTTTATAGTTTAAGAAAAATAGTTACTTTATGCCATAGTGTTCCTCTGCGGGTTATCCCACATCATCATACACATATTGCACATAGTTACTCTCATTGGTTTATTCATTTTGACGAAGCAAATTTAGAACTATTTTCTACAAATACAAATTACGTAGTTAATTTTTCTAAATTTTACTTATTTTAAACATAAAACTAGTTTTTTAAACCATAAAAACTTAGTTTAAATAAATTATTATTCTATTAAAAGAGAACTTCCCTTTAAAACAAACCTTCAACTGAAAGATAACGCTCTCCTGTATCATAGTTAAAGGTCAACACAACTGCATCATCCGGAAGCTGTTTTATCTTTTTAGACACTGCAGCTAAAGATGCTCCGGTAGAGATTCCAACTAAAATGCCTTCTTCTTTAGCTATGTTTTTTACAAAATCAAATGCTTCGTCTTTACCTACGGTAATTATTTCATCAATTAAATCTGTTCGGTACACTTCAGGAATAAATCCGGCTCCGATTCCCTGTAATGGGTGAGGCCCCGGCTCTCCTCCACTTAAAACCGGTGAAGCTTCGGGCTCAACAGCGATCACCTTCAGGTTCGGAAATTTTTCTTTCAAAACAGAAGCCACTCCGGTAATGTGCCCTCCGGTTCCTACACCGGTAATCAAATAATCAATCCCTCCGGAAAATCGGCTAAAATTTCCTGAGCAGTCGTTTTTTGATGCACTTCTACATTGGCAGGGTTACTAAACTGTGACGGCGACCAAGCATTCGGAATCTCCTCAACTAATTCTGCTGCGCGTTCAATAGCCCCTTTCATTCCTTTTTCACGAGGTGTTAAATCAAATTCAGCACCATAGATCTCCATTAATTTTCTACGCTCAACGCTCATTGATTCCGGCATTACCAAAATTACTTTATAGCCTTTAACTGCAGCAACTAAAGCCAAACCGATTCCTGTATTTCCTGAAGTCGGTTCAACAATAACACTCCCCGGTTTTAAAATACCTTTTTTTTCTGCATCTTCAATCATGGCTAACGCAATCCTATCTTTAATACTATTTCCCGGATTAGTTCGCTCTAACTTGATGAATACATTTTTAGCTGCACCAAATAATTTATTAATTTTCACCACCGGAGTATTCCCGATGGTCTCTAAAATGTTATTTGCTTTCATATTTATTGGTTTTTATAGTTTTACAATATTTATATACTAAAGTCTATTATTTTACTTACATCAATTTTATCTTTCACGATTACTTCGCTTTTATGAAATACCAAAGTTTGTGATGGTACACTTTCTGTCAACCAAACATTCCCTCCGATTACCGAACCTCTGCCAACAATAGTTTTACCTCCCAAAATGGTTGCATTCGCATAAATAATCACACCGTCTTCTATGGTAGGATGCCTTTTTTGTTCGGCTTTATCTTTACTTACGCTTAATGCCCCTAATGTTACACCTTGATAAATTTTTACGTCATTCCCTATTTCGGCAGTTTCACCGATCACTACACCAGTTCCGTGATCTATAAAGAAGCGTTCTCCGATCTGTGCTGCCGGGTGTATATCTATTCCTGTTTTAGAGTGTGCATATTCGGAAAGAACTCTTGGAAAAACAGGGATCTTTTGATTCCAGAAGTAATGTGCAATCCTGTAAATCACAATTGTAAAAAAGCCAGGATACGACATCAATACTTCACTATGGGATTTAGCTGCCGGATCAAACTTCATCACTGCATCTAAATCGGAAAGAAGTATTTTATGAATTGAGCACAATTCGTTAAAAAAAGAATCTACAATATCCGAAGTCTTTTCAACCAGTAATTGTTTCAAAAAAACAGTTAGTTCATTTTTCAACTCAGCTTCTTTTTCTTCAAATAGATCAAAACGACAACTTTCTTCTCCTCCAAGAAATAGCCATTTGAAAAGCTCTTCACTCCAAATCTCGGCTCTGTATTTATCAAATAAATAATGTTGCTGGCTTTGCTTAAACTCGAATAACTGTTTTAATCTGTTTTCCATATTTCTCTGTAATAAATGTTAAAAACAAAAAAGCCTCTGTGTATTACACAGAGGCTTTTAATAGTATAGTTCTTTGATTAACTATATGTAATAGCGTTCCTCTGCGGATAATCTCCCCATGCAAGTACACACGCTACAACACGTAAATCTCATTTTCTTTGAATTTTATACCGTAAAGTTAGTTTTAATCCTTTAAAACCCAAAACTTATAACAAAATTTTCACAATTAAACCATAGCTTACGCAATTAATAGAATTTTTAAAAGTTATTGAAACAACTTTTAGAAAATGAATCTAAATTGTATTCCTCTTTAAAGCCCCTATGACGAACATAAATCATAATTTTTTTCAAAAAACTATTTGGATTTCATTTCCATTTCATAACTTTGCAGCCGAATTCGAGGAAAAATTTGAACTGATTGCAACCTCATAAAAAAATGCTAAAGCAGTGTTTTACTTCTTTTAGCTTTTCCCTGCAACAAATTTTCCTCACTCATCTTTAAAAATAAAATTATTATGGCTTATTTATTTACGTCAGAATCGGTTAGTGAAGGACATCCGGATAAAATTGCGGATCAAATTTCAGATGCATTAATCGATAACTTTTTAGCATTTGACCCCGATTCTAAAGTAGCTTGTGAGACATTAGTTACTACCGGGCAAGTTATTTTAGCCGGTGAAGTAAAATCGAAAACCTATTTAGATGTTCAGCAAATTGCCAGGGATGTCATCAAAAGAATCGGATACACCAAAAGCGAATATATGTTTGAAGCTAACTCTTGTGGTGTGCTTTCTGCTATTCACGAACAATCTCAGGACATTAATCAAGGGGTGGACAGAGCTAGCAAAGAAGATCAAGGTGCAGGAGACCAAGGAATGATGTTTGGTTATGCGACCAATGAAACAGAAGAATTCATGCCTCTTGCTTTAAAATTATCGCACCAACTTTTACAGGAATTAGCTGCTTTAAGAAGAGAAAATACCGAAATCACTTATTTAAGACCTGACGCCAAAGCTCAGGTTACTTTAGAATATTCTGACGACAACAAACCTGTTCGTATTGATGCTATTGTTGTTTCTACACAACATGATGAATTTGCTGACGAACCAACGATGTTGGCTAAAATTAAAAAAGATATTATTAATATCTTGATTCCAAGAGTTATTGCTAAAAATGAGCAATATGCTCATTTATTCAATGATAACATCAAATACCATATCAATCCAACCGGAAAATTTGTAATTGGCGGTCCTCATGGTGATACCGGATTAACTGGAAGAAAAATTATTGTGGACACTTATGGAGGAAAAGGCGCACATGGTGGTGGTGCTTTCTCCGGTAAAGACCCAAGTAAAGTAGACCGTTCAGCGGCTTATGCTACCCGTCATATCGCTAAAAATTTAGTTGCTGCAGGAGTTGCTGATGAAATTCTGGTTCAGGTTTCCTATGCCATCGGTGTAGCTCAACCAACTAATATTTATGTCAACACATATGGCACAGCCAAAGTCAATTTAACCGATGGTGAGATTGCTAAAAAAGTAAGTGAAATCTTTGACATGCGCCCTTATTTTATTGAACAAAGGTTAAAACTTCGCAATCCTATTTATAGTGAAACTGCTGCTTACGGTCATATGGGAAGAACTCCTGAGGTAATAACCAAAACGTTTATTTCTCCAAACGGCGAAACAGTAACAACGGAGGTTGAACTGTTCACTTGGGAAAAATTAGATCATGTTGAAAAAATCAAAGATGCTTTTAAAATTTAGTTTTTTTTCAAAATATTAAAAATCAGCCTATAGGCTGATTTTTTTTATACCTTTGCGCCTTTAATCCAACTACCAACCATAATGAAAGAAAAACTACTCTTTGTATTTTTATCTTTAGCCTTTATATTCCCTAAACTGATATTCGGTCAAGTAGGCGTCAATACGACCAACCCTAAAGCAGTATTAGATATCAAAGCGTCCAACGCTGCTACTCCAAACAACCAAGACGGAATTCTTATCCCAAGAGTTGCTGCTTTCCCTAGTGTCAATCCTACGACTGACCAAAACGGAATGTTGGTATTTTTAACGACCATCAACGGTACATACCAACCCGGATTATATTATTGGGATCATCCGACACATCAATGGATCGCATTAGCCTCTTCCAAAAACGTTTGGTTCACAACCGGGAATAGTAATATAGACAGTAATACTAATTTCATAGGAACTACAGACGATAACGATTTTCTGATCAGAAGAAACAACACCGAATCAGGATTAATAGGTATCGAGAATACCTCTTATGGTTATAACTCCCTTAAAACTAATTCCTCCGGCACACACAACACCGGATTCGGAAGTAATTCCCTGAGTTCTAATTCATCCGGGAGTTACAATACAGCTATAGGATACGGTACTTTAAATACGAACAATTCCGGTTATGAAAATACAGCCGAAGGTTATAATGCTTTACACCTGAACAATTCAGGCTACTACAATACCGCTGTAGGCAGTAACAGTATGGTTAAAAACACTTCCGGAAATAACAATACAGCTATCGGTACTTATTCATTAACCGAAAATACTATCGGTATTAACAACACAAGTGTTGGTGTCAATTCTTTGCGAAACAATACTTCCGGAAATGAAAACACTTCCATAGGAGTCTATAGTATGTTCAATAATAGTAGCGGCAGGAACAATACCGCCGTAGGCTCTTATACTATGCTGAGCAATACCACCGGAAAATACAATACGGCTATAGGAAGTGCCGCATTAAACGCTAACCAAACCGGAGAGAACAACAATGCTTTCGGATTGGGAGCTTTGCGTTCTAACTCAACCGGAAACAGTAACACTGCTATCGGTGTAAATGCTATGTACTCCAACACTACCGGAAACAAAAACATTGCTATAGGTGAAAACACGTTGTACACCAATACTTCCGGAGATGAAAATATTGCGATCGGTTTTAATGCCTTAAATAAAAACACTATAGGAACTCAAAATATTGCTTTAGGAAGTAATTCTTTAGAAAGCAATGCTTCAGGAATTAAAAATAATGCCATCGGTTTTAATGCTTTAAACAAGAACACTACTGGTAGTGAAAACATTGCTTTTGGATCCAATACTTTAGAAAACAATACGACAGGAAGTCAGAACACTGCTATCGGGACTTATTCACTACAAAGTAATATCAGCGGAATTAAGAATACGGCTATCGGTGAAAATAGTTTATTAGTTAATTCCGGAGGAAATTCTAATACTTCAGTAGGAGTAGGAAGTCTTGAGAATAATTCCAACGGAAATGAAAATACTGCCTTAGGAACAGAATCCCTTTACTACAATATTAACGGTAGTTTCAACTTAGCTTTAGGAAAAGGTTCCTTAAGAGCCAACCAAAACGGCAATTACAATACGGCTTCCGGAGCATTAGCACTAAGCAGTAACGTTAACGGGAATAACAATACCGCCATCGGTTACCGTGCTTTTTACAATGGTAATTACAGCAATTCTACTGCCATCGGATACAATACCGTTATTAATGGAAATAATCAGATTCGCTTAGGAAATTATTATGTAACCAGTATCGGAGGTTTTGTGAACTGGTCTAATCTTTCGGACAAGCGTTTTAAGAAAAACGTGCAAGAAGATGTGATCGGTTTAGACTTTATCTTACGATTAAAGCCTGTTACTTATAATCTGGATCTTACCCGATTACAGCAATTTTTAGGAAATAACGATTTGGATAATGATCTAAACAAAAATGAAAACGTTCGTTTTTCCGGTTTTTTAGCGCAAGATGTTGAAGCATCAGCTAATGCTGTGGGTTATGATTTCAGTGGTATTGACAAACCTCAGAATGAAAACGGCCACTACAGTCTGCGATATGCAGAATTTGTAGTTCCGTTAGTAAAAGCGACGCAAGAACAACAAGCGGAAATACAAACACTGAAAAAAGAATTAGATAAAGAGCGTAAGAAGAATGAAGAATTAGAAAGTCGTTTAGAGCGTCTGGAAAAATTACTTTTAAAGGAATAAAAAAAGAGCCCCGAATATACATACGGGGCTCTTTTTTATAAACTATACTTCAAACTTAAAATAATATACCTCGGCTGAACTACATAACTTGAAAAACTGCTGGTTCCTCCCAACTGATTAAAACTATTGGAATTCAATCCTTTTGTTTCCAACAAATTAGTTCCGGACAATTTCCATTCCCATTTACTGTCTTTCTTTTGATACATTAAACTGGCTGACAAGAAATCATATTCAGAATCGATCGTTTTTCCTTTATTTCTATTGTGGTAATAACTATACTCTGAAACAAAAGAGAAAGCATCCCAAAAATAATATTCTAACTCAATCGACGGATTGTCTGTATAGAAAATATCACTGGAGTTATCGTTTATTGTGTAGGCGTATTCCAAGCTTAAATTAGGCAATTCTTTATAATTGGTCGAAAATCTGACATAGTAATTTTGTGCAAAGGATTCCGTAGCCTGAATCTGATCTCCTGTTGTATATACACGTATATTGTTGAATTTACTCCAATTTAAACTCAACCCTCCTGAAGCTTTGTAATATTTCAAAAAACTTCTTCCATAATTTCCGGAAGCAATAAAAGTCTCATCTGCAAAGTTAGAATCCATATTAACAGCAGTAGAAACCTGATTGATACTACTTAAAAAAGCTCTGTTCTTAACAGCGTCTACTTGTCGGGTATATGTAATGTTTGCAAAGATATTTTCAAAATTGAACATATTGTATTTAAAATATCTCAGACTATGTACTTGTGACAATGAATTTTCCAGATAGCGATTCCCTTGAAACAAACTGTTATAATTTGAAAATACATAGCCTTCGGCTAATTTTACTATATCTGTAAAATTATTGGTCAACGAGAAGTTATAGGTTAAAGTCTCTGATTTTTTGATTTGCCATAAAGCGTAGAAATCAGGTAAAAAACGGTTAAAATTTCTTGTAAACTCATCCCCTAACTGCGAATCTTTCATACTATAATAATGAGCGGTAACTCCCGGATTAAAGGTAAATTCACCTAAAATAAATTTATAATGCAATCCTAAAAACACATCATTAAACGAATAATCAACATTATTTGTATTCTCTGCATCATCTAAGTCATTTTGCGTTCCGTTATCCAAAATCTGAAAAATACCGGAATCAAAATTCTGATACGAGTATGTATTCCCTAAAGTAACATTGATATTACTTTTTGGTGTAACCATATAGTAATAATCAAATTTAGCATCTAATTTATTTGTTTTTACAAAGCGTTTCTGAGTAATATCGTCTCTTGTTTGCGTATTATCATACCCCACAAGGGTAAAAGGAAGCATTTCAAGATTTGCATTATAGAACGGATCTTCTTCCTGATATAAATGTTGTGTTTCAAATGCAAACACATTTTTATCATTTAGTGTATAATAATAATTCAGATTCTGATTAATACTAAACGGTTTTTGCTCTTTATTGGTAAAAATTGTCCCTGCTTCTGACGATACGACACTCTGGTTTTCATCTTGCTTGGAATATTTTAAGAAAGCATCATAATCAAAATGTACTTTATCAGACGGCACATAACTTGAGCTTAACTTAAACATTCCCAAATCACTCTTTTGTTCCGTAATCTGACTTCGGGTTTCCTGAGAATTAGCTGAACTTCCTACCGGCAGGTCATTTACTGAATTTGTAATAATATTGGTCTTATTCCCTAAATAAATACCGAAACCACTGATTGTCCAAGCTTTAGAAGGGTTATAACTAAAGTTAGCCGCCCCGAACTTCGTGTCAATATTGGCTGCCTGATTATTTCGCAACCCTAAGATCCCTAAATCATTTGAAGTAACATTAAAGGAAGAGCCTCCTTTTTTCATCATATTTCTAAATCCGCCGGTGAATTTAAAATAATCACTCATGGTCAACGGTAGTTCTCCTATATTATTAATATTCCCAATGACATTAATACTGTATTTCGGGCTGTAATAAAACAACTTGGGATTTACAATATGCCTGTCCTCTTCATGACCAACACCTATACCTGCTGTAATATCGCCAAACCAGAAGTTCTTTTTCCCCTCTTTCAGTTTAATATTCAGAGCTATACTTTCTTCATTGTTTTCCAATCCTTTTAAATTAGAGACCTCATTATAATTACGAAGCACCTGAATTTTATCCAAAGCATCTGCCGGAATGTTCTTGGTCGCAATTTTAGTATCTCCGTCAAAAAAATCTTTTCCTTCAACCATTACTTTTTGAACGGTTTTCCCTTCCACCTGAATTTCTCCGTCTTTATTGACTTCCACACCCGGAAGCTTTTTCAATACATCTTCAAGCTTACGTTCTGTTCCGTTAGTAAACGAATCGGAATTATACACAATGGTATCACCGGAAATCGTAACCGGCATTTCATACACGACCTCAACATCTTTTAACTGAACTCCCTGACTCATCTCGATATCAAAGGTCATATTTTGTGCTGAAGTTCTCAATGTCTTTTCATATGACTGAAAACCAATGTAACTGGCTTTTAACGTATAGGAAGCATTGGCTTTCAAATTCAATACGTATTTTCCTTTATCATTGGTAATAGCATAGGAATCCATCGCTTTAGTATCATTGTTGACTGCCATAACATTAGCCATCTCAAGCCCCACACCTGTACTATCTTTTACAACGCCTTCAAAACGTATATTTTGAGCAACAGCACTTATTGAAAGTGCCATTGTAAGAACAAATAATATTTTCTTCATAAAAAATTATCTTGGCCCAAAACCTCCTCTATGTCCTCCGTTTCTGTTGTTACGAAACATCTCCTGCATCTCTTTCATCTTTTTCATAACAATTTCGTTGTATTCTTTTTGAGTAACTTCTTTTCCTTTAGTCACAGGTTTAATATCTACTTTCTCTTTAGAGTTCAATACTATTTTAGAGCATAAAATAGTGGTTTGCCCATCATTTACTTCTAAAATTAATCCCGGAAGTCCCCAATAATTTTCCGGTCCTTGATTTACCGGAATTTCCGGTGAATACCAAGCCGTAATCGTTACTTCCTTAGGGATTTCCAACTGATCCATGAAATTGGTCACTTTAGCAGAGTCGCTAAGTGTATCTTTTTTCTCTTCAGTTTCTTTAGCCTTTTCGTCCTCATTTCTTCTTCTCATACGAAAATTTCTAAAATCAGACTCGTCAATTGGTTTTATGGCCGTAGCTTTAAAACAGGTATAATTTCCTATTTGTTTGGTTTCATTCTCTAATTTCCATTCTAATTTCGGCAATGTATCCTTAATTAAGAATTCTTTCCCCATAAACTCCTTATCTTCAACATATATTTTTTCTTTCACATTTTTATAATGTGTTCCTCCACCGCCCATCATTCGCATCATTCGACCGGCATTTTCTTGTCCGGGCATATCCAGTTTTTCTTCTTCTTTATAGACAGAAGCCGTTCTGTTAAAATTGAGAATGAATGTTTTTTCAAACATTTTTTTCATTCGTTCTTCCATTGATTTTTGCATCTCCGGGGTGATATCCCTGTTCTTAGGCATGTTTTTCATGAATTCTGCTGTACTGGTCTTTGACTCATATACCGCCATTCCTTGAAAATCTTGGGCAAATGATACAAATCCAGTCATGAAAACTAAAGAAAATAATATTTTTTTCATGTGAATATTGTTTATTATTTTAGACTGTTATTTCTTTTATTTGTTACAAATTTTACTTTTTTACACAGTTAAAACACTAACTTTAGACAATTATTAACACAAAAAGTTTAATCTGGGATCACGATGAATACAAAATTTTTATTGTTTTTTTTCTTTTTTTGCTCTTTTGCTATTGCTCAGGAGAAAAAGAGCCCTGTTTATAAAGACAGTTTATCTTTCCCGGAAGCCGACAGATTCATTGGTCGTGATGCTTTTGACAATTATTACTATATCAAAGACAACGCATTAATCAAAAGTAATACACAAAATCATAAAGAATATAAGAATCTAGCTTTAGGCAAAATTGAAACAGTCGACATCTTGAATCCGTTGCAAATCGTTCTCTTCTACAAAGATTTTAACAGTATTGTTTTATTAGACAATCAACTTAACCAAACTACTATTATTAATGGTAATGAACTGAATGAACTTATCAGTTTTGAAAACATCGGATTAGCTTCTCAAAACAGAATATGGTTTTTTGACAGTATCACTCAAAAAATAGGGCTGTATCAATTTAAGACAAATCAGCTAAAATTAATTTCCACTCCCATAAGTTCTGAAATAAAATTTTTCAAAACCGATTACAATTATGCCTTTTGGGTAGATGAAGAAAATAATGTTTATGGCATCAATCTTTTTGGAAAAATCTTCCGAATCGGGAACATTCCTGTTACAGAACAGCTCCAATTTATCAACGAAAAGCAATGCCTTTTTGCCACAAGCAAAGAACTTTTTCTTTATAATTTTGAGAACAAAGAAATTAACACCATCAGTATAAACCAAAAAAGCTTTGTAAATTTCTTCTATAAAGAAGGAATTTTGTCTATTTTTACCCCTTGGAATTCTATTATTAATTACAAAATTAATTTATAAAATGCATATTGCTGTTGCCGGTAATATAGGTGCTGGAAAAACGACTTTGACCAAACTTTTGTCAAAACATTTTAAATGGGAGGCTCACTTTGAAGATGTCGTAGATAATCCTTATCTGGATGATTTTTATCATCAAATGGAACGTTGGAGTTTTAATCTACAGATCTATTTCTTAAATAGCCGTTTCAGACAAGTCTTACAAATAAGAGAGTCCGGAAAAGCCACTATACAAGACAGAACGATTTACGAAGATGCCCATATCTTCGCTCCTAATCTTCACACTATGGGATTAATGACGAACAGGGATTTTAACAATTATAAATCGTTGTTTGACCTTATGGAAGACTTGGTAGGCGCTCCTGACCTATTGATCTATTTAAGAAGCTCTATTCCCAATTTGGTGAACCAGATACATAAAAGAGGGAGAGAATATGAAAATTCTATTTCTATTGATTACTTAAGTCGACTCAATGAGCGTTATGAAGCTTGGATCCAGACTTACGACAAAGGGAAATTATTAATTATTGATGTAGACAATATCAACTTTGTAGACAATCCTGAAGACCTAGGAATGATCATTAACAGAATTGATGCTGAAATTAACGGTTTGTTTTAAATCCGTTTTTTTATAGAAACAAAAAACCGATTGTTAAACAATCGGTTTTTTGTTTTATCTACTTAGATACTGAATAAACCTTCCGGTTTGTTCTCAATAGCATCAAATCTGTTTTTACACGTTGCGAAAGCTTCTTTCGCTTCGTTAACATCTCCCCATCCGCCTACATCAACTTTCTTGTTTTCAAGATCTTTGTATACTCTAAAGAAATGTTCGATTTCCTGAATCAAATGCGGATTGATATCTGACAAGTTGTTCAGTTTATTCGCTACTGGGTCAGAAACCGGAACACAAATAATCTTTTCATCCGGTCCTTTATCATCTGACATATAGAAAATAGCGATTGGTTTTACCTCAACCACACACCCGGGAACAGAAGGCTCTGTGAACAACACTAAAGCATCTAGTGGGTCGTTATCTAAAGCCTGAGTTTCAGGAATGAACCCGTAATCTGCCGGATACATCATTGAAGAATATAACATTCTGTCAAAACGGATTTTTTTCAAATCAAAATCGTACTCGTATTTATTTCTGCTTCCTCTCGGGATTTCTACTAACACGTCGAAAGTAGTAACATTATCTGCTGTCATGTTTTATTTTTTATTTATATAAGGTCGACAAATTTAGCACTATAAAACATTAGATGCAAAAATGTTATGCTAAAAAAATATACTTCTGAAAATTTAGAAATAGAAACCGAATGATGCTTTAACGGCAAACTTTCTTGCATTAGGCATATCCATATAACTTCCTCTCCAGGCAAAATCGATTCGCAACACTTTAAAAATATTCCCCACACCTGCATGATATTCCCAATATACATTTTCGGGAGCCACATAATTCAGTCCGGAAGCATTAATCCGTTTATTCTCATCTGAAACACTTCCATAAACCCCTTTAATCCCTACGATCTCCCTTAAATTCAATTTTCTTAATCCCGGAATTCTGGAAAATAACCTTCCGTTAAAATGATGCTCAAAATGAAGCGACGCATATTCATCAGCTACAAAATCATAATAATCCAAAAGATTATAGGTATTCTCTATAATAAACCAAGACTGATTTCCGGGAACTACTCCCATCAATCCTAACGGTACTTCTCCGAAAATCTTTCCGGTTTCAAAAGTTGTAAACAAACGCCCGAAACCACCAACCAAAACAGGCTGTCTGTAAAATAGTTGTAGTTTCTGGTAATTAAAATCGCTATTCATAACTCCTTTAAAACCATTGCTGTAACTCACAAAGAAACGAGCATAATTATTGTCTACTTCCAGTCTCTCCACACCATAACCTACTGTTTTTCTCTTAGGTGTATACTCCACCACAAGATTGATCTCAGATTGTTTTACTTCACTTTTAATTTCTGATTGTGTGGCGTCTGTATAATAATCCAGACTAAAGGCATCTGAAGCCGATTTTAAAGTACGATACGAAAAGTTAGTCTGAAAAACCAAATTCTTCACCGGTTCTATTTCTGCCCCAACTGTCGTGAGGTTCACTGATGTCAGCTTATTATTCGTTCCGCTGGAAAATAAAGATGAAGAAGCAAAACTTCGACCTAAGACATCATTTGAAGTCGTTAAACTCACTCCGATCTGTTCTACGTCTCTACGGTTTCCGGCATTTAAAATCAATCTTTTTTTAGTATTAACCATCCATTTTCCTGAGATTCCGTATTTGAATTTATTATCCTTAAAACCATAAGCAGTATACCCCTGTAGCCTCCAACGATCATTTGGCCCGAAATAAGTCCTTCCTCCCATCCTTATACGTTGCCCTTCCACATCGTTATAACCAAAAGTGGAAAATATAGGTCCATAATCAAAATGACCGAATTGGATATACCCGCTTCCTA
This sequence comes from Flavobacterium sediminis, assembly GCF_003148385.1. Taxonomy (NCBI): domain Bacteria; kingdom Pseudomonadati; phylum Bacteroidota; class Flavobacteriia; order Flavobacteriales; family Flavobacteriaceae; genus Flavobacterium; species Flavobacterium sediminis. Next base: position 988,624 of record NZ_CP029463.1, read on the forward strand.
AAATAGTAGCCAGATTATAGATACGTTTAAATTTCGGTACTGTTTGCAACGTGTCCAACATTTTATAAATACTGGACTCGTTTCTATTCAGTTTTTCAAAACGATTCTCTGACCAGAATTCGTCAGACTTGTCAAAAACTTTATTGTCGTAAAAATTAACTTCTTCTTTATAAAATTTATCGTCCTTAGGCTGATTGAACACATGGTTCTTAACGATAGTAGTTCGTTTTCCGTAAAGTCCTTTTGACTCTTCTTTTTTAGAAAAACTAAAGTCGGACATCATATAATCCCGTTTCAATAAAAACACGGAATCATTTAACACATCAAACTCTTGTTCAATATAGATTTCTTTTACCCAGTTAATATTAGCACTTTTACTGGCTTCTAAATTAATCTTTTTGATAGCCCATGTAGAATCGTTCACCCAAAAATCACCTTTAAAGGTCAATTCTCCTTTTCTTCTCGGATAGTACACAATATTATAGCACCATTTATTATCAATAAATGCACTATCATTCAACACATAGTTATATACATCGATTCCTGTTCTTGAAAGCGGACTTACAAAAGCTTTGTCAAAAAATTTGAGATAATTGTTATAGATATCGTAATCGGCATACAGATCTTTAATAAACGTATTAACACCGTCTCCGTTACCCATTGCTTTTTTATTTGCCGTTAAGATCTCTTTTTTCTTTTTCTTAATATTATCGCCATATACTTCGCTTATACTTTCATTAATAAAAATCGGAAGAAAAGCTTTTCCGGTTATTCTTGAAGTATCAATATTATCAAATACAAACTCCATCCCTTTAAAAACTTTGCTACTCATGAAAGCACTGTCAATCGTATTGATATCAAATTCTACCTTTTCGTATTTATCATATTTATACTGATCGAACATGTAAAGGCCATTCTTTCGCTTGCGTGCCCATATCTTTCGTAAGATATCTAAAGCCGGATTGTTCTTTTTTGAGGTCTTTCCGGTATACACTACCACCTCTTTCAAAGTTGTTCCCTCTTTTAAAACAATATTCAAATTGGAATTAAGCCCTTTTTTCAAGGGAACATCTAAGGTTTCAAAACCAACGAAAGAAACTTGTAAGACAGTATAATCATTATCCGATTCAAAATAAAAATAACCATTCTCATCTGTAATAACACCTTCTTTAGAATTTTTAAAAATAACGTTGGCAAAAGGAATTGGCTCACCAAACTCATCTACAACCTTACCACCAACTTTAGTTTGTGAGAAAGCTACAGTACATATAAAACTAAAAAAGAAAAGATATTTTAACATAATAATGGTTTAAAACGAAAAAACTTCATCAGAAGTCCTGATGAAGTTTCAAATATAAGAAGTTCTATCTTATTTATAAGCTACTTTTTTTACGGCTTTTATTACATCGTTTGCATTAGGCAACCATTCCTTTAACAAAGCCGGCGAATAAGGGGCAGGAGTATCAGCCGTAGTTATACGCTGAACAGGAGCATCTAAATAATCAAATGCTTTTTCCTGAACCATATATGTGATCTCAGAAGCAACACTTCCAAAAGGCCAAGCCTCTTCTAATACAACTAAACGGTTTGTTTTCTTAACCGAATTAAGAATTGTATCATAATCCATTGGGCGAATCGTTCTCAAATCGATTACTTCAGAAGAAATACCTTCCTTAGCCAATTCTTCAGCTGCAATTAATGCTTCTTTTAATATTTTACCGAAAGAAACAATGGTTACATCTGTTCCTTCTCTTTTAATGTCGGCAACACCAAGTGGAATCGTGTATTCTCCCTCAGGCACTTCTCCTTTGTCTCCATACATTTGTTCTGACTCCATAAAAATTACAGGATCATTATCACGAATAGCAGATTTCAACAACCCTTTTGCATCATACGGATTAGAAGGCACTACTACCTTTAGACCCGGACAATTAGCATACCAGCTTTCAAAAGCCTGAGAGTGCGTTGCCGCTAACTGACCTGCTGAAGCTGTCGGACCGCGAAATACAATCGGGATATTAAATTGACCACCTGACATTTGGCGCATCTTAGCAGCATTGTTGATGATCTGATCAATCCCTACTAATGAGAAATTAAATGTCATGAATTCTACAATCGGTCTGTTACCGTTCATAGCAGAACCTACAGCTATCCCTGCAAAACCAAGTTCAGCAATCGGAGCATCAATAACTCTTTTAGCACCGAACTCGTCAAGCATTCCTTTTGATGCTTTATAAGCCCCGTTATATTCTGCTACTTCTTCTCCTATTAGATATATAGACTCGTCACGACGCATCTCTTCACTCATTGCTTCGCAAACTGCTTCTCTAAATTGTATCGTTTTCATTGTTTCTTATTATAGATGTACAAACGCAAAAATAACAAAAATTAATTTATCAGTATCTAAATACGCATTAATCCTAAATTTATTTACTAAAACCTTATAGTTAATAAAATATTAAATTTAAACCCGATTAATCGGTATTTTTTTGATTAAACCTCAAAAAAACTTAAAAATATTTTAAAAATCAAAATTTATTATGCACGCATAGCTTTTTATATATTTTTTTTTAGTAACTTCGTGTCGTAAAAATAAAAATTCAAAAATCAGAATATGAAAATACTTGTTTGCATCAGTCACGTACCTGATACTACATCAAAAATTAACTTCGCAAATGGCGATACTGAGTTTGACACAAACGGTGTTCAATTCGTAATCAATCCAAATGATGAATTTGGTTTAACAAGAGCAATTTGGTTTAAAGAAAAACAAGGTGCTACAGTGACCGTTGTTAATGTAGGCGGATCAGACACTGAAGCAACTTTAAGAAAGGCATTAGCTATCGGTGCTGACGAAGCCATCCGTATTAACGCAAACCCAACTGACGGTTTATTTGTAGCTAAAGAACTAGCTGAAGTTGTTAAAAACGGAGGATATGACTTAGTGATTGCCGGTACTGAATCTATTGACTATAACGGAGGAATGGTTCCCGGTATGTTAGCTACTTTATTAGGTTATAATTTCATCAATGCCTGTATAAATATTGAAGTAGACGGAAATAATGCTACAGCGATCAGAGAGATCGATGGTGGTAAAGAAACCGTAAGCACTACTTTACCTTTGGTAATTGCAGGAAAAAAAGGATTAGTAGAAGAGAAAGATTTAAGAATTCCGAACATGAGAGGAATTATGATGGCTCGTTCCAAAGCTTTAGCCGTTAACGAACCTACCAGCTCGGCTTCAGCTACTAAAGCAGTTAAATTTGAAAAACCGGCTCCGAAATCAGCCGTTAAATTAGTTAGCGCTGACAACTTAGACGAATTGGTAAACTTATTACACAACGAAGCTAAAGTAATCTAATCTCTAATCTTAAAAAACAGGAAATCATGTCAATTTTAATATACGCTGAATCAGCAGAAGGAAAATTTAAAAAAGTGGCTTTAGAGTTAGCATCTTACGCTAAAAATGTAGCCGATGCTATGGGAACTACAGTTACTGCCGTAACTGTAAATGCAACTGACGTTAGTGATTTAGCAAAATACGGTGTTAGTAAAGTTTTAAAAGTATCAAACGACAAACTAGCTAACTTTAATGCTAAAGCTTATGCCGATGTCATCAAACAAGCGGCTGAAAAAGAAGGAACAAAATTAGTGGTATTATCATCAACGACCGACAGTTTATATTTAGCTCCTATCGTTGCTGTTAATTTAAATGCCGGTTACGCTTCAAATGTAGTTGCATTACCTGTAAGTACTAGTCCGTTCCAAGTAAAGAGAAATGCTTTCTCAAACAAAGCGTTCAACATTACTGAAATTTCAACAGATGTTAAAGTTATCGGCTTAGCTAAAAACTCATTCGGTTTAGCAGAAGGAGCCGTTTCGTTAACAGAAGAAGATTTTGCACCGGCATTAAATGATGCTGATTTTAACATAAAAACGGAAAACGTTGAAAAAGTAACAGGAAAAGTAACTATTGCTGATGCTGAAATCGTTGTTTCTGCCGGTAGAGGATTAAAAGGCCCTGAAAACTGGGGTATGATCGAAGAACTGGCTTCTGTTTTAGGAGCTGCAACAGCTTGTTCAAAACCGGTTTCTGACATCGGATGGAGACCTCACAGTGAACACGTAGGACAAACCGGTAAACCGGTAGCAGCTAACTTATATATTGCTGTAGGTATTTCAGGTGCTATCCAGCACATTGCCGGGATCAACGCATCAAAAGTAAAAGTAGTAATCAACAACGACCCGGAAGCTCCTTTCTTTAAAGTAGCCGATTATGGTGTTGTAGGTGATGCTTTTGAAGTTGTACCGAAACTAATTGAAAAATTAAAAGCGTTCAAAGCAAATAACGCATAATATTTATTTCTAAAACTTTAAAATAAGAGTTATCTTTGTTAGGATAGCTCTTTTTTTTATTTTTGACGAATTAATTAGAAGCGTGTTATTTATTTTTTACACTACGGAAGTATGAGTTTAGTTAAATTAACAATAAAAGGAATTTCGTATAGCCAAACCCAGAATGGTGCTTATGCGCTTATCCTAAATGAAGTGGACGGTGAAAGAAATTTACCTATTGTTATTGGTGCTTTTGAAGCCCAGTCCATTGCTATTGCACTTGAAAAAGAAATAAAACCTCCCAGACCTTTAACGCACGATCTGTTCAAAAATTTTGCAGAACGATTTGATATTGTCGTAAAACAGGTTATCATTCACAAATTAGTAGACGGTGTTTTCTTTTCCAGTATTATTTGTGAACGCGATAAGATTGAAGAAATTATCGATGCCCGAACATCTGATGCGATAGCATTAGCTATTAGGTTCGGAGCGCCTATATTTACCTACAAGAACATTTTAGACAAAGCCGGTATTTACCTAAAAACTAATCTTTCTGAAGAATCAAAAGAAAATGCAGAAAACGAAGAAGAGATTCTGACTACTCCGGAAGCTTTTGGCCTAAATGAAGAAGAAAAACCGGAAGAAACAGAAAGCCTTAGCAAATACACTTTACAAGAACTTTACGACAAACTAGAAGAAGCTGTTCAAAACGAAGATTATGAAAAAGCAGCTAAAATAAGAGATGAGATCTCAAAAAAAGAATCCTAATTAATTCCAGACCTGAAAATGATTAAGAAATTTTATTTCCTTATATTTTTTTGCCTTTTTACCTTAGGCATCTCTGCTCAACAGCTTGAAAAAAAATGGCAACTGAGCTCTTCCAAAAATGATTATTTAGAGTTAAAGGAAGGAACCTATCAACTTAAACTTTCTTCTGACAGCATTTTTCAAAAAGGGGATTATTGGATACAGGACAATTATCTTTTCTTATTTGAGAACGGAGCTGATTCCCCAACCAAACGTTTCTTAATCGAAACCAAAACAGACTCTACTTTAACATTAAAAAAAGGAAATGAAGCCTATTCTTTCTTTGCCTCTAACAAAGTGAAGAAAAAAGAGCTTCAACAAGATACAATTATTCCCAATCAGGGATTAACAACTTCCGGGCTGATTCGAGGAATCATAGGCATGCTTGCTTTATTAGCGATTGCCTTCCTTTTTAGCTCTAACAAAAAAGCAATCAACTGGAAAACTGTCGGCTTAGGATTATTATCACAATTGATCCTAGCCATTGGCGTATTGAAAATATCTTTTGTAAAATTAGCCTTTGAATACGTCGGGAATTTATTTGTCTTAATCTTAGACTTTACTAAAGCCGGTAGCGAATTTTTATTAGGCGGAATGATGAATGTAGAAACCTTTGGTTTTATCTTCATTTTCCAAGTACTTCCAACTATTATTTTCTTTTCGGCATTAACTTCTCTACTGTTCTATTTGGGAGTTATTCAGATTGTAGTAAAAGGAATGGCTATGGTTTTAACCAAAATACTTCAGATCTCAGGTGCAGAAAGCCTTTCAGTAGCCGGTAATATTTTCTTAGGACAGACTGAAGCGCCGCTAATGATCAAAGCGTATTTGGAGAAAATGAACAAAAGTGAGATCCTTTTAGTTATGGTCGGTGGTATGGCCACAGTAGCAGGTGGCGTTTTGGCAGCTTACATTGGTTTCTTAGGAGGAAATGATCCTGTACTTCGCCTGGAATTTGCAAAACACTTACTGGCAGCTTCAGTAATGGCAGCTCCCGGAGCTATTGTTATCTCAAAAATGTTATATCCGCAAACCGAAAGCATCAATACACAAGTTGAAGTTACCAAAGACAAGATCGGCTCTAATATATTAGACGCTATTGCTACAGGAACAACTGAAGGTCTGAAATTAGCGGCTAACGTTGCAGCCATGCTATTGGTTTTCATTGCATTTATCGCTATGATTAATTATATGCTAGGCTATTTTGGTGATCTTACAGGTTTAAATGATATTATTGCCGCTCATACACCATATACTAAGTTTTCACTTGAAACCATCCTAGGAATCATCTTCTCTCCGCTGATGTGGTTAATCGGTGTAGCAAAAGAAGACATGATGTTGATGGGGCAATTATTAGGCATAAAATTAGCAGCTTCGGAATTTGTGGGTTACATTCAATTAGCTGAGCTTAAAAATGCAGCAAACGATATACATTTTACGTATGAGAAGTCTGTAATTATGGCAACATATATGTTGTGTGGTTTTGCTAATTTTGCGTCTATTGGTATTCAGATCGGAGGAATCGGATCTTTAGCGCCAAACCAACGTAAAACGTTGTCTGAATTCGGATTAAAAGCTGTAATCGGGGGTAGTTTAGCCTCATTACTATCAGCTACTATTGCCGGAATGATTATAGGATAAGCATAACCTTGTCATTCCGAACTTGTTTCGGAATCTCGAGAATTAGATGCTGAAATAAATTCAGCATGACAATAAAAAAAAAGAAAATGAAACAATACCACGACTTAGTAAAGCATGTTTTAGAAAACGGTCACCAAAAAGGCGATAGAACCGGAACCGGAACTATCAGTGTTTTCGGTTACCAAATGCGTTTTGATTTAAGTGAAGGATTTCCTTTGGTCACTACTAAAAAATTACACCTAAAATCTATTATTTACGAGTTGTTGTGGCTCTTAAAAGGAGAAACCAATATTGGTTACCTCAAAGAAAACGGCGTAAAAATATGGGACGAATGGGCTGATAAAAATGGCGATTTAGGTCCTATATACGGTCACCAATGGCGTAATTGGAATAGCGAAGAGATAGACCAAATATCTGAATTGATCGAAACGTTAAAAAACAACCCAAACAGTCGTCGTATGTTGGTTTCTGCATGGAATCCAAGCGTTTTACCGGATACTTCTGTTTCTTTTGCTGAAAATGTTGCCAATCAAAAAGCAGCTTTACCTCCATGTCATGCATTCTTTCAATTTTATGTCGCTGATGGAAAATTAAGCTGTCAATTGTATCAAAGAAGTGCTGATATTTTCTTAGGAGTACCGTTTAACATTGCATCTTATGCTTTATTAACCATGATGATTGCTCAGGTATGCGATCTGCAGCTTGGAGATTTTGTTCACACTTTCGGAGATGCTCATATTTACAACAACCACATTGAGCAGTTAAACCTACAATTATCAAGAGAATGCAGACCGTTACCGACCATGAAGCTGAATCCTGAGATCAAAAATATTTTTGATTTTACGTATGAGGATTTCACATTGGAAGGTTATGATCCGCACCCACACATTAAAGGTCAAGTTGCTGTTTAACATGAGGGAGATAATTATTATAGCTGCTGCTGCTGAAAACAATGCCTTAGGAAAAGACAATACTTTGGTGTGGCATTTACCGGATGATTTTAAGCGTTTTAAAGCCTTAACTTCGGAACATTATATTATCATGGGAAGAAAAACCTTCGAAAGTTTCCCAAAGCCATTACCAAACCGCACACATATCATTATTACACGCCAAAAGAACTATAAAGTTCCTAAAGGTTGTTTAGTTGTTTCTTCAATTGAAGAAGCCATATCAGTCTGTCCTCAAGAAGAAAATTTATTCATCATCGGGGGAGGCGAAATCTACAAACAATCTATGTTAGTGGCTACTAAAATAGAATTAACCAGAGTTCATACAGAAGTGGAAGCCGATACTTTTTTCCCGGAAATCAAATCGGAAGATTGGAAACTTGTCGAAGAAAGCTTTCATCCCTCTGATGAAAAACATTCATTCCCCTTTACCTTTTTAACCTATGTAAAAAGAGATTTGTCTGAATAAAATTTGTACTTTTGCTTCCCACTAATTTGATATAGAATGTCTAAAAATATTACGCCATATAAAGATTCACAATTGGGTAAAAAAGAGCAAGTTGCCCAAATGTTTGATACTATTTCCGAAAATTACGATGGTTTAAACCGGGTTATTTCTTTTGGAATTGACATCAAATGGCGTAAAAAAGTATTGCAATTAGTTGCCGACAAAAAGCCACAAACTGTTTTAGACATTGCAACGGGAACCGGAGATCTTGCTATTTTAATGACCAAAACTTCCGCTACAGAAATCGTTGGTTTAGACATTTCTGCCGGAATGCTTGAAGTAGGAAAACAAAAAATAAAAGCCCAAAATCTGGATCATAAAATTAAAATGGTTTTAGGAGATAGTGAAAACATTCCTTATCCGGATAACTATTTTGATGCCATTACAGTTGCTTTCGGTGTTCGCAATTTTGAAACCCTAGAAAAAGGTCTGGCTGAAATTTTAAGAGTCTTAAAACCGGGTGGAATTTTTGTAATTTTGGAAACTTCCGTTCCTACAAGATTCCCATACAAACAAGGTTATGCCTTTTATTCCAAATATATCTTACCTACTATTGGAAAATTGTTCTCAAAAGACAAAGTGGCTTACCAATATCTATCTGATTCTGCAAATATTTTCCCTTTCGGAGAGGCATTGAACAATATTTTGCGAAAAATCGGGTTTATAGAGGTAAAACACTTGCCGCAAACTTTTGGTGTGGCAACTATTTATCAAGCTTCTAAAAAGTAGTATGAAAAAGATTCTAATTCTATTCTTAATCAGTATTTCTTCTTACGGGCAATTTAAAATGTTCGGCAGAGATCCTCTTATCAATAAAGAAAACTTTGATAAGCAACGTGTGCATTGGGGATATTTCTTAGGGTTCAACAGCTTAGATTTTAAATTTGATTACTTATCCGTTACCGAAGACATTCAGGTAAACTCCACTATCGGATTTAATGTAGGACTCATAGGAAATCTTCGCCTGAGCGATCATTTTGATTTTCGTTTTGAGCCGGGGCTTTATATTACACAACGCAATTTAACTTATCCTACTATTGAGGATCCGATCGAGAGGTTTCGCGAAGTAAAATCAACCTATATTTTCTTTCCTGCCTTATTAAAATTTTCTTCAAAAAGAACAGGCAACATCAAACCTTATTTGATCGGAGGTTTATCTACAGCTTTAAACTTAGGGAGTTTAGCCAAATCACCTGAAGACAATTATAATCGTAAATTCAGAATGACCAATTGGTCTAGCTTTTACGAAATAGGTTTCGGAATTGATGTTTATTTTGAATACTTTAAATTTTCGCCATCTATTCGCGGAGTGTTCAGCACTAAAGACGAATTAATCCGTGACAATAACCCAAACAGCCCGTGGACAGGAAACGTTCAATCCATGAAAACACGCGGGATCTTCATTAACTTCGCATTTCACTAATTTCGTCTGAATTCGCTCAATGTAATTGCCGTAGCTGTAGCTACATTCAGACTTTCAGTTTTTTGAATATTCCCGAAACGAGGAATCGCAATTCTCTTTGTTACCGCTAGTTCTACTTCCGGTGAAATTCCGTTTGCTTCATTCCCCATCACAACAACAGCATCTTCAGGCAATTTTTCAGCATAAATAGTAGCTCCGTCCATGAAAGTACCATAAACAGGTAACTTTGTTTCCTTTAAAAAAGGGATCAGATCCTCATAGATCACTTTTACCCTGCTAATCGACCCCATAGTAGACTGGATTACTTTAGGATTATATACATCAACAGTCTCTTTGGAGCACAATAATGTTTCCACTCCAAACCAATCGCATAACCTAATAATTGTACCCAAGTTTCCCGGATCTCTGATATCGTCTAAGGCAACTATTAATCCTTTAGCCTCAAAAGAAGCATGAACAGGTATTTTAAAAACAGCCAAACATTCATTAGGTGTAACCAAAGCACTTATTTTTTTTAATTCCGTTTCAGAAATGGCACATATCTTGCTCTGATTAACCTGAGAAAACAGTCCTTCTTGAGTTGTATAAATCTGTACTAATTCAAATTGAGCATCAAGAAACTCATCTATTACTTTTTTAGTCTCTGCAAAAAATAATTGATGTTGATTTCTATATTTTTTTTGCTGTAAACTCGTTATAAGTTTAATTTGGTTTTTACTAACCATAAAAGTTGTATTTTTGACTAATTATATAATGCTATTTTGAAAAAAAGTTTCCCAAAAATACTATTATTATTCGGAATAGGACTTGGTTTTTATTCGTGTTCCATCACAAAAAAAGTTCCGGAAGGACAACAGCTCCTGACTAAAAACACCATTTTAGTTAATGACACCGTTAAAAAGGATGAGATTCTGGAAAATTTTTATTACCAAAAACCAAACGGAAAGTTTTTCGGTTACCCATTGCGTTTGGCTATGTACAACATGGCAAAAGACAATCCGGATTCATTATACTATGACTGGTTAAGCCGCAAACCAAACCGTAGAGAGCGTCTGGCTAAATTACTTTCTGACAAACAAGTAGATCGCTTAAGTCAATCTTTTTTAGTTTCCGGACTGAGTAACTTTCTTAAAAATACAGGACAGGCTCCAGTAATTATCAACGATAAAAAGATAAAAAGTACCCGTAATAAACTTAAAGCCTACTACAATTATAATTTAGGGTATTTTAAAGCCGATGTGCAAACGCAAATAGATTCTTCAGGTCCCAAAAAAGGTCAGGTCACTTACAAGATCACAACCGGAAAAGCATCCGTTCTCGATACTATTTCACATAGAATTGAAACCCCGGAACTGGAAAAACTATTTACAGATATCGAGCAAGAGTCCTTGCTCAAAAAAGGAGATGTCTTTAATTCTCAAAATTTCTTAAGTGAAAGATCGCGTATCACTAATTATTTCAGAAACCATGGAGTATATCATTTTCAGGTAAACAATGTAAAATATGACATTGATACCTTAAACCCGAATTACAAAGTGAATGTTGTCGTTGACATTGAGGATCGAAGCGTTAAAAAGGGAGACACTCTGATCAAAACCCCTTTTAAAATTTACAAGATCAGTCAGGTTAATGTTTTCACATCCAATTCTTCCAGAAAAGAAACCGATCAAATAAAAGATAGTGTTTTCTACAAAAAGTACAACATATATAGCTCCGGAAAATTAAATTATAGGCCTAAAGCTCTAACTGATGCTATCTTTATTGAAAAAGGAGACTATTTCAGTGACGACAAAAAATCGTTAACCTCACAGTCTATAAGTAATCTCAAAGTGTTTAATTTTCCAACCATAGAATACGTTGAAGACAGTCTGAGTGTAGACAATGACGGTTTAATTGCTAATATTTATTTAGTCCCGAAAAAAAAATACAACCTCAACTTTTCAACCGACTTTACTCATTCTAATATTCAGGATTTTGGTATTTCTGGTAATTTATCTTTAATGTTCCGAAACATTTTTAAAGGAGCAGAAATTCTGGAAATTTCAGGAAGAGGAAATATCGGATCTTCAAGAGACTTAGCCAACCCGAACAACACCTTTTTTAACATTTCGGAATACGGTGGCGACATGAAGCTGAGTTTTCCCCGTATCTTCTTTCCTATCAACACCCAAAAGATCATTAAAAAAGAAATGCTTCCTACAACTCAAGTTTCCGTTGGTTTTTCAAGTCAACGAAATATTGGTTTAGACAAAGAGAGTGTATCAGGAAGTTTAAATTACAACTGGAAAACCAACAACCAAAGAAACAACTTTAAGCTTGAGCTTTTAGGTGTTAATTATGTCAGAAACTTAAATGTTGGCAATTACTTTAATGTCTACAGAACTTCCTATAATAGCCTGAATGAATTTGCGGCGATCTATGGCACTGCTCCGGCAAACCTTGACGAATATGGTAATCTAACCAGCGAAGGAGCTGTCAATTTTATGGCTGAAGCATTAAGCGGAAGTTATTTATCACCACAAGATGCGGATTTCAAATCGATTTTAAGTATTTCCGAACGATATGTCCGTTTGATTGAAGACAACCTGATCGTTTCTTCGAGTTTTACGTTCAGCAGAACTACAAAGAACAACATTACTGATAAGAATTATTACAATTTCAGAACAAAACTTGAATCTGCCGGTAATCTTCTGCGATTACTCGCAAATAGTTTTAGCAATTCAGACCAAACCAGTGCTGCCGGAAACCAAAAAGTTTTTGGTATTGAATATGCTCAATATGCCAAAGGCGAAGTAGAATACATCAAACACTGGGATCTGGGACGCAAAAAAAGTATTGCAATACGCTCTTTTGCCGGTATTGCTATCCCATATGGAAACGGAACGTCAATTCCTTTCTCCCGAAGTTATTTCGGTGGTGGATCAAATGATAACAGAGGTTGGCAAGCCTATAGCTTAGGTCCCGGAAGGAGTTCCAGCATATTAGACTTCAATGAAGCCAACATGAAATTGGCATTTAGTGCCGAATATCGCTTTAATTTCTTTGGAAATTTAGATGGTGCTTTATTCTCAGATATGGGAAACATTTGGAATGTATTTGACAATGTGGAAAATAAAGATTTTACCTTTAACGGTCTTAAATCATTTGAAGATCTGGCGGTAGGATCCGGTATCGGTTTCCGATATGATTTTAGCTTTTTTGTTTTCAGGATCGATTTAGGATATAAAACTTATGATCCTTCAAGAGAGATGAGTGACCGTTGGCTTAAAGGCATCAATTTCAGTAAAACTGTTTTAAATTTTGGTATTAATTATCCTTTCTAATTTAGATTTTATTAATTTTGCTTATTAATCATAAACCAACAAAACTATGAAGCACAATATTAAACCGGGCGTTGCAACGGGTGATCAAGTCCAGGAAATTTTCAACTATGCAAAAGCAAAAGGATTTGCGCTACCTGCAGTAAACGTAGTAGGTTCAAGCACAATTAACGGTGTTTTAGAAACAGCTTCAAAGCTAAATGCACCTGTAATCATCCAATTCTCAAATGGGGGTGCACAATTCAATGCCGGAAAAGGCTTAAGTAATGAAAATGAAAAATCCGCTATATTAGGAGCAGTTGCAGGAGCTAAGCATATCCACACCTTAGCTGAAGCTTACGGTACAACCGTTATCTTACACACTGATCACTGCGCTAAAAAATTACTTCCTTGGATCGACGGATTACTGGATGCTTCGGAAAAGCACTTTGCCGAAACCGGAAAACCATTATTCAGTTCTCACATGATTGATCTTTCAGAAGAGCCGATTGCAGAAAATCTTGAAATTTCTAAAAAATATTTAGAAAGAATGAGCAAGATGGGAATGACTCTTGAAATTGAATTAGGAATTACAGGAGGAGAAGAAGATGGTGTTGACAATTCTGATGTTGACAGCTCTAAATTATATACACAACCGGAAGAAGTAGCATTCGCTTATGAAGAGCTGATGAAAATTAGTCCTCGATTTACAATTGCTGCTGCTTTTGGTAACGTTCACGGAGTTTACAAACCCGGAAACGTTAAATTAACTCCAAAAATCTTAAAGAATTCTCAGGAATATGTTCAGAAAAAATTCGGAACAGAAGAGAATCCGGTTGACTTTGTATTTCACGGTGGTAGTGGCTCAACTTTAGAAGAGATCAGAGAAGCTATCTCTTACGGAGTAATCAAAATGAATATTGATACCGATCTACAATTTGCTTATACTGAAGGAATTCGTGACTATGTAACTTCTAAAATCGACTATCTGAGAACACAGATCGGTAACCCTGAAGGTTCGGATAGCCCGAATAAAAAATATTACGATCCTAGAAAATGGGTTCGTGAAGGCGAAATAACTTTCAACAAACGTTTAGAACAAGCATTTGCAGATTTAAATAACGTAAACACGTTATAAAAACACAAAATATTAATCATTAATCGGTCGAGATCTTAGCCGGATTTTTCCGGCTAATACTCTGACATCTAACTAAAGACTATGGCTTGGTTTAAAAGAAAAGAAAAAGGTATACAAACTCCAACGGAAGAAAAAAAGGATGTACCTAAAGGCTTATGGTATAAATCACCAACCGGGAAAATTGTTGACACAGAAGAATTAGCTAAAAACCTTTGGGTAAGCCCGGAAGATGATTTCCACGTAAGAATCGGTAGTGCTGAATATTTTGAAATTCTTTTTGACAATAATGAGTTTGAAGAATTAAATCCGAATATGACTTCAAAGGATCCTCTAAAGTTCGTTGACACCAAAAAATATAGCGATCGTTTAAAAGATGTAATGGCTAAAACCCATTTAAAAGATGCTGTCAGAACTGCTGTAGGAAAATCTAAAGGTAAAGACATTGTTGTAGCCTGTATGGATTTCGCTTTTATCGGAGGCTCAATGGGGGCTGTTGTAGGAGAAAAAATAGTACGTGCAATTGACTATTCGATCAAACACAACGTTCCTTTTTTAATGATCTCAAAATCCGGTGGAGCTCGTATGATGGAGGCAGCACAATCACTGATGCAATTAGCTAAAACCTCTGCTAAATTGGTACAATTAGCAGAAGCTAAAATCCCTTATATCTCATTGTGTACAGATCCTACTACAGGTGGTACAACAGCTTCGTATGCAATGTTAGGAGACATTAACATCGGTGAACCCGGAGCTTTGATCGGATTTGCCGGACCTCGCGTCGTAAAAGACACAACCGGAAAAGATTTGCCGGAAGGCTTCCAAACATCAGAATTCTTATTAGAACACGGATTCCTTGATTTTATTATCCACAGAAAAGAGCTTAAAAACAAGGTAAATTTATATCTTGACTTAATATTAAATCAGGAAGTCAGATAATAAAAAAACCGCTCGTTTGAGCGGTTTTTTTATTATATTGCATTAGCCAATTCTTTAAACTACAGGTTATGAAAAACAAATTCAGCTTAAATATCGACAATCCTTGTTCAGAGGACTTTAATAATTTTTCGTCTACTGCTAAAGGTGGATTTTGTGATTCCTGTAAAAAAGAAGTTATCGATTTTAGTAAAATGAATTCTGACGAAATCATCCAATACTTTAAAAAAGGTGATGTTATCTGTGGTAGGTTTAAACCCGATCAATTAAAAGTTTATGAAAAGAATCATCCAAAAAGGAAATATTTAAGTTTTTTTAGCGGAATTGGTTTAGCCTATCTATCTTTTTTTAATAGCGGAAACATTCAGGCTCAGGAAATAAAATCTCAGGAAGACCCTAACCAGAAACCCATTGAAGAAAGTAAACAGCAACAAGAATACATTACCGTAAAAGGAACGGTTGTAGATGAATTGGGACCTGTTGCCGGCGCTAATGTTGTTCTTGAAGGAACTGCAATAGGAACAACAACTGACTTTGACGGGAATTTTGAATTTCCTGAAAAACTTAAAAAAGGAGACGTATTACTTTTTAGTTATGTAGGCCTAGAATCAAAAAAGGTTATCATGGGCAACGAGAATTCCAATTTACAGATTGAATTAAACGTTAATATGAGTTCCTGCACTCTTTACATGATGGGAAAAGTTGCTAAAAAAGGGGTATACTCTTCAAAAAAGAAAAAATAAGATTTCCTTGCATGAAAAGTATCCTCATACTCTTTTTATTTCTTTTCTTTACAACTGCAAATGCTCAAATTTCTGATTTTAATTCAATTGATCTAAAAAAAGCAGATAATATCGCTAAATTAAACGACGGAGAAAACTTAGAGAACCTTCCTGTCCTTTCGTATAAACTCACACATAAGCTTTCAACTGATATCGAAAAGTTCAGAGCTATTTTTTATTGGGTATGCCATAACATCTCTGCGGATGATTTCCTAAATTCAAAAGTCATCCAAATGCGAAAAAAATTCCAAAACGACAGTTTAGCTTATATCGCCTGGAGCAATAAGCATAAGAAAAAGACTTTTAAAAAACTGATCAAGCAAAAAACAACTGCCTGTACCGGTTATGCTTATTTAGTTAAAGAATTGTGCTTTTTTGCAAATATTAAATGCGAAATTATTAATGGATACGGAAGAACATCTGATGACAATGTCAAATCTTTAGATCTGGTCAATCATTCATGGAATGCTGTTCAGGTAAATAACAAATGGTATTTATGCGATGCTACTTGGGCAAGCGGTTATTTAAATGAAAAAGGATATTTCATTAAAGAATATAATGATGGATATTTCTTAACAGAACCTAATCTATTTGAAAAAAATCATATCCCAGAAGACTCAAAATGGGCTCTCAAAACTAATAGTAAAGAAACAAAAGAAATATTTCCACTTGTTTACGGAGAAACTTTTAAGTTAAATATTGATCCCATATTGCCCAATGAAATGATCAATAGATTTAAAATAGGAGAAGAAATTGCATTTAGCTATAAAAGCTCAAATAGTGAATACAAAACATCGCTTGTAGAATTAATAGGATCAAGAGAAATTCCTTTTGAAATTTATAATATTCAAAAAAAAGATGATATAACATCATTCGTATATAAATTTAACAAGAAAGGAAACTACGATGTACATCTTAAAATCAACGATTATATAGTTGCAACTTATATCATAAAAATAGTAGACTAAAATACAATAAAAAAACCGCTCAATGAGCGGTTTTTATTTTTAACAATTTTGTAAATAAAGTTATGTCATTACTAGAAATTAATACTTATGACTTACATTAACATCTTGGTAAATTTGCATTAGCACTAATGTGCCTATTACACAAGAAGCAACTCCCTCAAAGAATAGCACTCCACAATATTGTAGAATACTTACTTTACCCACAAAAAAGAAAGTATTAGATAAAGTGTTTAGATACGTTTCTCCTCCTTTTAAATAGATAAAAATGATAAGGCCAACGATTCCTAAAAAAACACCTAAAACTCCAGTAATGAAGCCAGAAAAAAAGTTTTCAAAATAGTCTATTTTACCTTTTAAGTAACTTTCTCTTATGGTTTTACGAATACCGTACAAAACGATAAACGCATTTAAAGCTCTTAAGTAATTTTTACTTGCTAAACCTAAAAAATCCATTGCTAGGAAAAACAAGGCAATTCCTATAAAAATTAGAACTGCATTTTTTAAAACCGAATTATTCATGACTAACAAAATTTAAACTATAAAGTTACAAAATATCAATATAAAACACTGATAATCAATACATAAAATTACGTTAAATTAAAATTAGCATCTCTATTTGACTAAAAAATATTTCCTCACAAAAAATAAAAAGCTAAAGCCAACTTTAAAAGTTGGCTTTAGTATGTTATATTAATTATAATTAAAAACTATTATCTCCATCTAAAAGGTTTCCTAAACCTCCCAATAAACTTCCTTCGCCTTTATCTTTCCCTCCCATTTGAGGTGCAGCCTGGATTACTCTGTCTGCCAATCTACTAAATGGTAAAGACTGGATATAAGCCACTCCGGGACCTCGTAAGGTAGCATAAAACATTCCTTCGCCTCCGAAAATAGTATTCTTGATCCCTCCTATAAATTCAATATCGTAGTGTACATCTTTTGTAAAGCCTACAATACAACCTGTATCTACTTTTAAAACTTCTCCGGGTTGTAATTCTTTTCTTGCTAGCGTTCCTCCGGCATGAACAAATGCCATTCCGTCTCCTTCCAGCTTCTGCATAATGAATCCTTCACCTCCGAACAAACCTCGACCTAATTTCTTTGAAAATTCAATTCCTACTGAAACTCCTTTGGCAGCACATAAAAAAGCATCTTTCTGACATATAAATCTACCACCGTATTTTTGTAGATCTATCGGAACTATTTTACCGGGATATGGCGATGCAAAAGAAACCTTCTTCTTACCGAAATCCACATTTTGGTAAGCCGTCATGAATAAACTTTCACCTGTTAAAACACGTTTCCCGGCAGACAACAATTTTCCGAAGATCCCGCTTGTTTGATTGCTTCCGTCACCGAAAATAGTTTCCATTTTAATACCATTATCCATCATCATAAAACTTCCGGCCTCAGCAACTACAACTTCTTGCGGATCCAGTTCTATTTCAACATATTGCATTTCTTCACCATAAATATGGTAGTCAATTTCGTGTGCAGTCATAATTTATATTTTTGATTGATTAGTCGAAAAACAGCGTTTTTTGTTACTGAAAAACTAATACTCCAACTTCACATAGCCAATATAACGGCTAATTGTTTTCTTACGACGATTAATATAAGGCGTTGAATTTACAGGTTTATATCTTCGAGGATTAGGCAAAATAGCCGCTATCCCTGCCGCTTCATAACGCGATAAATTCCGGGCTTCTTTATGATACCAATGTCTGGAAGCGGCTTCTGCACCATACACTCCGTCTCCCATCTCTATACTATTCAGATAGACTTCCATAATGCGCTCTTTACTCCACAACAACTCGATCAAAACCGTAAAATAAGCTTCAAATCCTTTTCGAACATAACTACGACCCGGCCATAAAAACACATTTTTGGCTGTTTGCTGTGAAATTGTACTCCCTCCTTTTATTTTTTTTCCTTTCTGATTGCCTTCAAAAGCTTTTTGCATAGCTGTAAAATCAAAACCATTATGCTCTAAAAAATGGCCGTCTTCACTGGCTATAACTGCTTTTTGTAAATTTGGTGAAATGTATTCTATTGCCACCCAATGATGTGAACAGGTCATTTCTTTCCCGACATTTTTTTGCTCAATTGCTCTGATAGCCATTAAAGGAGTATAAGGAACCGGAACGAACTTATACAACAACACCCAGAAAATACAGATCCCATTAAACCAAAGAATGAACTTCAGTACAAAACGAAGTAATTTTTGCTTAAAAGTTCTTTTTACCGGTTTTTTAGCCGGTTTCTTTTTGGTAGTTGTCTTCTTTGCTGTCATTTATAGTAAATCCGCTAATTCTTTTCCTGTTAAACCTCCTATTGCTACTCCCATTCCGCCTAAACGAACACCACAGGCCACATTATCAGAAAGTTGTTTTACAATCGGTCTTTTATGATTTCCTACTCCCATTATTCCGCTCCAACGGTGTTCAATTTCAAAATCAAATTGCGGCAAAATTACACTTTTAAGTAATTGTTCTAACTGTTCCTGAATAATTTTTGTTTGCCCTAAATGAGTTGTAGTTTCACCTTCAAAATCAAGGTTCCTTCCGCCACCAAAAAGAATTCTGTTCTCAATATTTCGGAAATAGTAATACCCTCTGTCTAGATGAAAAGTCCCCTTGACCGAAAGGCCTTCTATAGGCTTTGTTACCAATACCTGAGCCCGGGCCGGCTTGATATCCCCTTTCATCAATTCAGAAGCAAATCCGTTAGTAGCCAATAATAGTTTGTTGGTATAAAAAGAGATACCATTGGTAACGACCTCTACTTTAGCACCCGAATCATGGAAAGTAGTAACATTTTGTTGATTCAGAATTAAAATATCATTTGCTATTGCTTTTTTTAACAAAGCCTGCATCATGTTTCCGGTATCGATCTGACCTTCAAAAGAATTATACAGCAAATAATTAAAAATGTTTTGAAAACCAAAGACATTGCTTTTTTTAATAAAAACTTTCTCTTTAAAAATCGGACTTAAAATTTGGTTGACTAATGAAAGCTGATTTACACATTCATCAAAAAAAGCTTCATCCTGCTGTAAAAACAACTCATAACCTCCATATTGTCTGAAATCTAAAATCTTATCTCCTAAATTCTTACGAAGCAATTGTAATCCATTCCATCTTTTTTCTACCAAAGAAACTACTTCATCTTCCGTATGTGTTTTTAAATCATCTAAAATTTCGGAAAGACTTCCAAAACAGGCAAAACCTGCATTTTTTGTACTGGCTCCCTGAGGTAATATTCCTTTTTCTAAGACCAATATCTTAGCTTTCGGAAAGCGTTGTTTTAATTCTATCGCACAATGCAATCCTACTATTCCACTTCCTACAATAGTAAAATCTACATTCGTAAACCAGTTTTTCAACTCCCAGTAACTTAATGGTATCATTCCTTTTTAGATTTGTTTTTAGCCGACTTTATTGCTTTCATTACTAAAGGAAAAGTAGTTACAGCAATAAGGATAAAAATAATCTTTTCAATATGTTTTTTTAAGTCCAGATCAAACTCTTCTAAGAACAAACCATAGAGATAATGTCCCGCAAAAACTAAAATAAACGACCACATAACAGAACTCAATACATTATAAAACATGAAGCGTGTTTTTTTCATGTGAACAATTCCGGCAATGATCGGGACAAAGGTTCTTATGATAGGTAAAAAACGAGCAAAAATAATAGCTTTCCCTCCATGTCTTTCAAAAAATATCTGTGATTCGTGCAAGTATCTTTTCTTAAAGAAAAAACTATCCTCTCTTTGGTATAAAAATTGTCCGCTACGCGCTCCGAACCAATAACCGAATATGTTTCCCAAAGTAGCTGCCGCAGCAATCAACAAACCTAAAATTGTAACGTTAGAAAAATCACCCGGTATATAGAAAAAAGTCTCCACTAATTCTCTGGAGTAGATTCCGGATAGAAACAACAAGCTGTCTCCGGGCAGGAAAAAACCGGCAAATAACCCTGTTTCGGCAAACACAATAAATAAAACCATATAGATACCGACAGGAACCCCACCGATTTCCATTGTGATGTAAAACTCAGGATTAAATAATTTCGTCCAGTGAAAATCTTCCATATTACGCTAATTTATCTACTGATTTTGCCACAACCATTGAAACTGCTGCATCTCCGGTTACATTTACTGTGGTTCTGCACATATCCAGAGGTCTGTCAATGGCAAAAATCAAGGCTAATCCTGCTTCGGGTATTCCTGCTTGTGCCAAAACAATTACCAACATTACCATACCTGCACCCGGAACTGCTGCACTTCCTATAGAAGCCAAAGTTGCTGTTGTAATAATTCCTAACTGAACTCCCAAACTTAAATCCATACCGAAAGCCTGTGCGATAAAGACAGCCGCTATGGCCTGATATAAACTGGTTCCGTCCATATTAATAGTAGCCCCTATCGGTAATACAAAACTGGCTACTTCATCATCTACGCCTAAATTATCGACTACTCGTTCCATCGTAACCGGTAAAGTTGCCGCACTTGAACTTGTTGAAAAGGCTAATAATTGAGCCGGAGATATACCATTAAAGAAGAACTTCGGAGATTTTCTTGCCAATACTTTCACTAAAAACATATAAACCAATATCATTATCCCCAATCCTATCAGCACTGTTATCCCATACATCCCCAAAGCTTTAAACAGATCAAAGCTAGGCGATTCAGCCACTAATGATGCTAAAAGTGCAAAAACACCAAACGGAGCAGCTAACATGATAATATCTATCATTTTCAAGATCACTTCATTAAATCCGTCAAAAAAAGCTTTGACCGGAGCAGCCTGATCTTGTGGAATAAGGATTAAGGCAATCCCGAAAAAGACTGCAAAAAAGATCACTTGTAACATATTACCGTTATCTGAAGCCGCCTTCATGATATTACTTGGCACCATATCTTCTAAAGCCTGTAGAGGTCCTGTTTCGCTCTGCTCTTCAGCCGCCATGATCTTAGAGTTAGCATCACTGGCATAGTTTCCGACCAATTCAGTACGTGTTTCTTTGGAAATATAACTTCCCGGCTTTATTATGTTTACAACAACTAAACCGATCGAAACTGCTAAAACAGTAGTCAGCACATACATCCCTATAGTTCTCCCTCCCATTCTGGATAGTTTCGATATATCTTTTAAATCGGAAACTCCTTTTATCAAAGATGCTAAAATCAAGGGAACGGCTATCAGTTTAAGCAGGTTAATAAAAATATTACCGAAGGGTTTAATCCAATCCACAATAATTTCTTTCCCCCAACTAAATTGTATCAAAACAACAGCAAAAAGTACCCCAGAAACATCCCTAAAAGTATTTGCCAATGTAATGCCAGTTTCCTCATAACAGCTAATTAATATATTAAGCTGTGAAAATACGGATATTTTTTCAAATCACACCCCAATACTCTCTCTCTAATTACCTCAAATTCTAACAAAATTCATTTCTTAAATGTAATAAATACAGCTATTTTTTATCGTTTTGTTATATTTTAACAAAATATACAGAAAAACTGTAACTATTTTAACATTAGAATAAATACATTTGATTTGATAATTAACCTTAACTATTTTTTTATGAAACAAAAATTCCTAGGAATTGCCTTACTGGCAATCTCATCCTTTGCCTTTGGGCAAAACGGAGACTCATTCTGGTTCAGAACCCAGAAAAAAGCAGATTCTGAAATAGTTCAGAACAAAAGAATGATCCAAAATCCAAAACTCTTCGGATTGGATATGGTAAAAATGAAACAAAAGCTAAGTCAATTGTCCCACAAAACAACTTCAGCTGACCAATCTAACTTAACCTTATCATTCCCAAATGCAGAAGGTGCACTTGAAAATTTTAAAATTATTGAGTATTCCGTTATGGATCCCGATCTGGCTAATCGTTATCCGGATATTAAATCTTATGTCGGACAAGGTGTCGAAAACCCGGGAGCAACAATTTACATCAGTATTTCCCCGCTTGGGTTCCAATCCATGACTCTCTATCCCGATCAATCAGCACTATTTATTGAACCTTATACTTCAGATCTATCTTCTTATGCGGTTTACAGAAAATCAGATAAAAGACAAGCTTTTTCAAAATTTGAATGTTCTGTAATAGATCAGGTAAACCAATCTGCTGTTGTTGGCACTCAACTACGCCCTAATGCAGACGATTCAACCCTGAGAACATTCCGCTTAGCTATGTCTGTAACAGGTGAATACACAGCTTATTTCGGAGGAACAAAGACAAATGCCTTGGCTGCTATCAATAACACTATGACACGTGTTAACGGTGTTTTTGAAAAAGACTTTGGCGTTCGACTAGTTCTGATTTCAAATACTGATTCAGTTATTTATACCAATTCTTCAACTGATCCTTATTCACCTTCAAGTAGTATGTCGAATTGGAATTCACAATTACAATCGACTTTAACTAGTGTAATCGGCGAATCTAACTATGATATCGGACACCTATTCGGAAAAGACGGCGGCGGCGGAAATGCCGGTTGTATCGGTTGTGTTTGTGTAGACGGACAAAAAGGTAGCGGATACACTTCTCCGGCTGACGGAATTCCTTCAGGTGACAATTTTGACATTGATTATGTAGCTCACGAATTAGGACATCAATTAGGGGCTAATCACACTTTTTCAATGAGCAATGAAGGAACCGGAGCCAATATGGAACCGGGATCTGGCTCCACAATTATGGGATATGCCGGTATTACTTCTCAAGATATTCAAGCACATTCTGATGCTTACTTCCACTCTATCAGTATACAACAAGTCACTAATAACATTAAGGCAAAATCTTGTCCGACCCTTACCAGTACAGGAAATAGTGTTCCGACTGCAAATGCGGGTTCTGACTACACTATTCCTAAAAGCACTCCATTTATGTTAACCGGTTCCGGAATAGATGCTAACGGAGATGCACTTACATATTGTTGGGAACAAATGGACAATGCTTCAAGCTCACAAACAGGATCTAGCTCAGCCGCTAGCGCAACTAAAACCAGCGGTCCGAATTTCAGATCCTATACTCCAACGACTTCATCTACTCGTTATTTCCCAATGATGTCCAGAGTTCTGGCAGGTGCTACAACAACTTCAGGTTCAGAAATTACCGTTGAAGCTCTTTCTTCGGTAGCCAGAACTTTAAATTTCAGATTTACTGTAAGAGATAACAGAGCCGGCGGATCAGCTAATAATAGTGACGATATGGTCGTAACTGTAAATGGCACGGCAGGACCATTTGTAGTTACAGCTCCTAATACCGCCGTAACTTATACAGGTGGAAGTACGCAAACAATCACTTGGAATGTTGCAGGAACTACTTCTAACGGTGTGAACTGTGCTAATGTAGATATTTTACTTTCTACAAACGGAGGAAGCACTTGGACAACTCTTTTAGCCGCTACAACGAACGACGGAACACAGGATGTTACTATACCAAACACACCTTCTTCACAGTGTAGAATTATGATCAAAGGAACCAATCATATTTTCTTTGATGTTTCTAATACTAATTTTACCATTACTGCAGGTTCAGGAAATGATACAACAGCACCAAGTGCACCGACCAATTTAGCAGCTTCAGGAACGACACAAACAACTACAAGTTTAAACTGGACTGCTTCAACAGATAATGTGGCTGTGACAGGTTATAATGTATATCAAAACGGAACTCAGATCGGAACTTCTTCTACCACTTCTTATAATGTTACCGGATTAACAGCTTCCACTACTTACAGTTTTACTGTTAAAGCTAAAGATGCTGCCGGAAATATTTCAAGCACAAGTAATACCGTAAACGTTACAACATTATCCGGTTCCACCACACCGACTTATTGTACTTCTCAAGGAAATACAGTTACGGACGAATATATCGGAAGAGTTCAATTGAACACCATCAATAATTCATCAGGTAACGGAAACGGCTATTCTGATTTTACTTCTATATCTACAAACCTTACAAAAGGAACAGCTTATACCATTACTATTACTCCAACATGGACAGGAACTGTTTATAGTGAGGGTTATGCGGTTTGGATCGACTATAACCAAAACGGAAGCTTTAATGACTCAGGAGAACTGGTTTGGAGTAATGCCGCAAGCACAACAACTCCGGTTTCCGGAACTTTCACTATACCGACAACAGCTACCAGCGGAGCAACTCGAATGAGAGTTTCCATGAAATACAACGGAATTCCGACTTCCTGCGAGACTTTCTCTTACGGAGAAGTTGAAGATTACACCGTTAATTTAGCTACCGGAGCTGCAGATACGACAGCTCCTTCAGCACCTACTCTTTCAGCAAGCGGAACAACCCAAACCACCACTAATTTAAGTTGGACAGCTTCTACGGACAACGTAGGCGTAACGGGATATAACGTTTACCAAAACGGAAGTCAGATCGGAACCACCACTACTGCTACATCTTATAGTGTTACCGGATTAACAGCTTCTACTACATATAGCTTTACAGTAAAAGCCAAAGACGCTGCCGGAAACATATCCGCATCCAGTAATACAGTTAGTGTAACGACATCTGCTAACACAGTAACGTATTGTTCTTCACAAGGTAACAACACTTCTGATGAGCGAATTGCACAAGTAGTTTACGGTTCTATCAACAATTCTTCAACAGGAACTTCCGGATATGAAGATTTTACTTCTGTATCTACTAATGCTGCCAGAGGTTCTTCTCAAACCATTACCATAACCCCTTATTGGTCAGGAACTGTTTACAGTGAAGGTTATGCGGTTTGGATCGATTTCAACCAAGATGGTGACTTTGACGACTCCGGAGAGTTAGTATGGAGCAAATCTGCAAGTAAAACAACTCCGGTTTCCGGAACCATTACAATTCCTTCAACAGCTACACTTGGAGCTACAAAAATGAGAGTTTCGATGAAGTATAATGCAATCCCGACTTCTTGCGAATCTTTCACTTACGGACAAGTTGAAGATTATACTGTAAATATCACTTCAAGTGGAAAAGAAATTGAAGATACTGTGTTTACTTCAACTGAAATCACTTTATATCCGAACCCGACCAGTAGCATTCTAAACATTACCGGATTGAGTAATAGTAGTGCTTTTACAATCTACAATCTATTAGGCCAACCGGTTAAAAAAGGAAATGCAGAAAACAATATGATTAACGTAGAGAGTTTAGAACAAGGACATTATATAATTGAAATTCAAAATAATGACCAAATCACAACGAAACGATTTATCAAAAAATAAAATCTTTAATCACTTCAAGAAAGCCTCAGAAATGAGGCTTTTTTTATAGCCTTTATTTAAGTAATTTTATACGCTACAAATTTAAACCCTATGAAAAAACAATTTTTATCTATTATTTTAATTATGGCAGGACTTTCACTTAGTGCTCAAGAAGTCATGACACCCGAACTTTTATGGAAGCTCGGACGCATTTCTCCTTTAGGAATTTCAAAAGACGGAAAATCAATCATTTATAAAGTATCAACCCCTTCTGTTGAAGAAAACAAATCAAATAGTGTATTTTACAGTATCCCTGTAACAGGCGGCAAAGCAACTGTAATTGAAAACGCTTCTGATTTAGTAAATGATAAAAATAATAATGAAAAAGGCGGCACTCTTTCTCATAAAGAAGTTAAAATTGATAACGTTTATGGAAAAGACTTTTATCCTGAATTAGAAAAAAGCGAAGTTCATATCTATAACGGATTAGATTACCGTCATTGGGATACTTGGAACGACGGTACTCACAACCATATTATTTTTACGAATAACCAAAAAGAAG
Source organism: Flavobacterium sediminis (assembly GCF_003148385.1). NCBI lineage: Bacteria > Pseudomonadati > Bacteroidota > Flavobacteriia > Flavobacteriales > Flavobacteriaceae > Flavobacterium > Flavobacterium sediminis. The sequence goes on from NZ_CP029463.1 coordinate 1,015,199, forward strand.
AAATTGATATTATGGCTAACGAACCTTTTGATTCACCACAAAAACCTTTCGGTGGGGATGAGGACTACATTTGGTCTCCTGATGGTTCAAAAATAATATATGTATGTAAAAAGAAAACAGGAGCAGCTTACGCTATTAGTACTAATACAGACCTATATGAGTACGATATAAACACCAAAACAACTAAAAATTTAACGAAGGAAAACAAAGGATATGATGTTGCCCCACAGTTTTCTCCTAACGGCGATCTCTCATGGCTGCAAATGAAACGAGAAGGCTATGAGGCCGATAAAAATGATATTGTAGTTAACCACAAAGGCTTTTTAATCAACTTAACTTCTGCTTGGGACGGAACTGTAGACAGTTTCATTTGGAGCGAAGATGGGAAAAAAGTATATTTTTTAGCGCCTGTTGACGGAACCAAACAACTTTTTGAAGTGAATTTCCCGGGGCTGAGTAAGATTATGGTAAGAGTTAAGCAACTAACAGAAGGTCAGTTCGATGTCAATCAGATTATCGGTTTTAGCGGAAATAATGTTTTAGTTACAAGAAGTGATATGAACCATGCCAATGAAATTTTTTCCTATGACCTGAAAAAGAAAAAATGGAATCAGATTACCAATGTAAATACCAAGACATATGCCAAATTAGCTTTGCCAACTGTTGAAAAAAGAATGGTTAAAACTACCGACGGTAAAGACATGTTAGTTTGGGTTATTTTACCGCCAAATTTTGACAAAACTAAAAAATATCCAACCCTATTATATTGCCAAGGGGACCACAAGGGGCTCTTTCACAATTTTATTCTTTCCGTTGGAATTTTCAGGTAATGGCCTCACAAGATTATATTGTAGTTGCCCCTAACCGCAGAGGTATGCCGGGACACGGTGTAAAATGGAATGAAGATATCAGCAAGGATTGGGGGGACAAGCTATCCAGGATTATCTAAGTGCTATTGATGATGTTGCCAAAGAACCTTACGTAGATAACAAACGTTTAGGAGCTGTTGGTGCAAGTTACGGTGGTTATTCGGTTTTCTATTTAGCAGGAATTCACAACAATCGTTTCAAAACATTCATTTCGCATTGTGGCGTTTTCAATCTTGAAAGTATGTATGGAACAACGGAAGAAGTTTTCTTTACGAATTGGGATTTGGGCGGACCTTATTGGGATAAAAATAATGTTGCCGCTCAAAAAACGTATCAACAATTCAATCCTATTAAACTCGTTGATAAATGGAACACTCCGATTTTTGTAATTCAGGGCGGAAAAGATTTCCGGGTTCCGATCGGACAAGGACAAGAAGCTTTTCAGGCAGCCCAACTGAAAGGAATACACAGCCGTTTTATGTTTTTCCCTGACGAGAACCACTGGGTTTTAAAACCTCAAAACGGAATTGTTTGGCAACGCGAATTCTTTAAATGGTTAAAAGAAACTCTGTAGCTGTAATCAATAATAAAAAATCCCGATTCAAAGAATCGGGATTTTTTATTGAAATTATATTTCACTATTCTTTAATTTCTTCCATTTTGAAATCCTCCATAAACTTAGTGGTATAATTTCCGGCAACATAATCCGGATTCTCCATTAACTGTCTGTGGAAAGGAATAGTTGTTTTGATTCCTTCAATTACGAACTCATCTAAAGCTCGTTTCATTTTATTAATTGCCTCTTCTCTTGTTTGAGCTGTTGTAATCAACTTAGCAATCATAGAATCATAATTCGGCGGAATAGTATATCCGGCGTAAACATGAGTATCCAAACGTACTCCATGACCTCCCGGTGCGTGTAAAACAGTAATTTTACCCGGAGATGGTCTGAAATCATTATATGGATCCTCAGCATTAATACGACACTCTATGGAATGCAATTGCGGATAATAATTTTTACCTGAAATCGGCACTCCTGATGCAACTAATATTTGCTCACGAATCAAATCATAATCTACAACTTGTTCCGTAATAGGATGTTCAACCTGAATACGAGTATTCATTTCCATGAAGTAGAAATTACGATGCTTATCTACCAAGAACTCAATAGTCCCTGCTCCTTCGTAATTAATATACTCAGCTGCTTTCACAGCTGCTTCACCCATTTTATCACGTAACTCCTGCGTCATAAAAGGCGAAGGCGTTTCTTCTGTCAATTTTTGGTGACGACGTTGAATAGAACAATCTCTTTCAGAAAGGTGACACGCTTTTCCGTATTGGTCTCCCACAACTTGGATCTCGATATGTCTTGGCTCTTCAATTAATTTTTCCATGTACATACCGTCATTTCCGAATGCTGCAGCAGCTTCCTGACGAGCACTTTCCCAAGCTTTTTGCAATTCGTCTTCTTTCCAAATAGCACGCATTCCTTTTCCACCTCCACCGGCAGTGGCTTTCATCATCACAGGATAACCTATTTCTTTAGCTACTTTTTTAGCTTGTTCAAAAGATTCCAAAATTCCGTCTGAACCGGGAACACAAGGTACACCCGCTGCTTTCATTGTTGCTTTTGCGGTAGCTTTATCTCCCATTTTTTCAATCATTTCTGCTGAAGCACCGATAAACTTTATTCCGTGCTCTTCACAAATCTTTGAAAACTTAGCATTTTCAGATAAGAATCCGTATCCGGGATGAATTGCATCTGCATTCGTGATCTCTGCAGCAGCTATGATATTTGACATTTTCAAGTAAGACAAATTACTTGGCGGCGGACCAATACACACTGCTTCATCTGCAAAACGAACGTGTAAACTATCAGCATCTGCAGTGGAATATACTGCTACTGTTTTGATCCCCATTTCTCTACAGGTTCTAATTACACGTAGTGCAATTTCTCCTCTGTTTGCGATTAATATTTTTTTAAACATAATAATCAAATTAGATAATTAGTCCATCCCGAAAAAACGGGACAAGTTGTGTCAATTAGACAATTAAATGAAATCAAAAAATATGATCTCTAACTTCTAATTTCTAACTTTATTAAGATGGATCTACTAAGAATAAAGGTTGATCAAATTCTACCGGGGAGGCATCGTCTACTAATACTTTAACGATTTTCCCTGAAATTTCTGACTCAATCTCATTGAATAGTTTCATAGCTTCAATCACACAAACCACATCTCCTTTTGAAATTGTACTTCCTACTTCTGCAAACACAGGTTTATCCGGTGCCGGCTTTCTATAGAATGTACCGATGATAGGAGATTTTATAGTGATATATTTACTATTTTCTTCTGAACTTTTAACTTCCGGAGCAACCGGCGCAGCTGCTGTTGTAGGAGCAACTGGCATAGGAGCCGCAGCCTGTGGCAAAGCTGTAGTTACAGGAACCTGTTGAACGTAAGTTGTTTCAGTTCCTTCCTGAGTGGTTTTAATGGTGATTTTAAAATCCTCCATTTCTAACTTCACCTCTGTAGCACCAGATTTAGCTACAAACTTAATTAGGTTTTGAATTTCTCTAATATCCATACTCTTTGAAATTTGGTTTAGCTTGTTGTTATTTTGTATCGTATGCCCATTTCAGATAAATAGCTCCCCAAGTGAAGCCACCTCCGAATGCTGCAAAAATTATATTATCTCCTTTTTTAATTTGCTTTTCGAATTCACAAAGTAATAACGGTAATGTAGCTGAAGTTGTATTACCATACTTGTGAATATTAATCAGAACTTTTGAATCATCAACTCCCATTCTGTTTGCTGTAGCATCAATAATTCGTTTATTAGCCTGATGAGCAACCAGCCAATTTACATCCTCATGCGACAAATTGTTTCGCTGCATGATCTTCTCGCTCACATCAGCCATTCCGGAAACAGCATATTTGAATACTGTTTTTCCATCCTGAAAAACATAATGTTGCTTATTTTTAACTGTTTCTTCTGAAGCCGGCAATATTGAACCTCCTGCATCGATCTTTAAAAATTCACGCCCTACGCCATCACTTTTCAATACTTCATCCTGAAGACCGAAACCTTCTTCATTAGGTTCAAATAAAACAGCGCCACCTCCATCACCGAAAATGATACAAGTGGCTCTATCTGTATAATCTATTATAGATGACATCTTATCAGCACCTATTAATAATATTTTTTTATATTTTCCTGATTGAATATAAGCAGATGCGACTGACATTCCGTAAAGAAAACTGGAACAGGCAGCTTGCAAGTCAAAAGCAAAAGCATTGGTCGCTCCGATCTGTGTTGCTACATAAACTCCTGTTGAAGCTACAGGCATATCCGGTGTGGCAGTTGCCATAATAACCAGATCAATTTCTTTAGGATCAAGATTTGCCTTTTCTATAAGGTTCTGAGCTGCTTTTATAGCTAAATAAGAAGTCCCGACTCCTTCATCCTCTTTTAAAATCCTTCTTTCTTTTATCCCTGTACGGGTTGTAATCCATTCATCGTTAGTGTCTACCATTGTTTCCAATACCTGGTTAGACAAAACATATTTAGGCACATAAGAACCGATTGCTGTAATGGCAGCCGTTATTTTACTCATTTGTCAATTTTTTAAAAAATGGTAACTACTTTTTTATATAGAAAAACAGCCTTGGTTATTTTTAGCGCACCAAAAATTTGTAATCTCCTAAAAAAGTGGTGGAAATTACAAAAAAATATACGATTATAAAACCAATGCTAAATAAAAGAGCTGTACTAGTAACAAAAAAACCCTCACTTCGTGAGAGTTTTCTGTATTTTAAAACAATTACGCTACTGCTTCAGTTTTATCAACTACTACCTGACCTCTGTAATATAATTTACCTTCATGCCAGTAAGCTCTGTGATACAAATGAGCCTCTCCTGTTACCGGGCAAGTTGCGATCTGTGGAACAGATGCTTTGTAGTGCGTTCTTCTTTTATCTCTTCTTGTTGACGACTGTCTTCTCTTAGGATGTGCCATTTTTACTTATTTTTATCCGTTAATAGTTTTTTTAAATTTTCCCACCTTGGGTCTATATCTTCTTTTTCTTTTTTCTCTTCTTTCGGAGCCAACTGCTCCAATTTCTGTAAAGCGTCCGTTTGTAAAGTTCCGTCTTTCACTCCCGGATGCACTCTCTTAGCCGGAACTGAAAGCACTATCATCTCGTAGATATACTGTGAAACATCTACTTGAAACTCTCCGTGTGGCAATATCAGCAATTCTTCATTTTCATCATTAAACTCCTCTCCGAACTTCACTATTAGTTTTAATTTTCCTTTTACAGGTAAATTAAAATATTCACTAGTCAAGTCACAAGGCACTCTAACTTCTCCTTTATGCTTAAAAGCCAACTCCAACATTGTACTTTTTTTCTCCAGAACTATATTCACTTTAATATCAGCCGCATCAAACTCATCATAATTAAAGTGTTTAAAGAACGAATTATCTATCTGATAATCAAACTGATGCTTACCTATCTTTAATCCTGAAAACGGGATCAAATATTCTTTAATATTCTTCATAACAACAGTTTACCCTCTAAAAGGGATGCAAATATATAAAATTATTACAAATCCAAAACCAGTTATAAACATTTTTTTGTTTACAACTACCCTTGTTTTATTTTCAAAGGGTTCTGTATAAGCTCCTGATATTCATTTCTTTTATGAAAAACATCAATCGCAAGATACACTGCTTCTCTGAAAGAATTATAGCTAGCCACTCCTTTTCCGGCTATCTCATAAGCCGTACCATGGTCGGGAGATGTTCTTATTTTTTCCAATCCTGCAGTATAATTCACCCCATTACCAAAAGACAGCGTTTTAAACGGTATCAAACCCTGATCATGATACATTGCCAATATAGCATCAAACTTCTCATACTGATTCGATCCGAAAAAACTATCTGAAGAATAAGGTCCGAAAGCCATTATTCCGCTATTAAATAATTCTTCAACTTTGGGACGAATAATATCTTGCTCTTCTTTTCCTATAACTCCATTGTCTCCACTATGCGGATTAAGTCCTAAAACTGCAATCTTAGGTTTTACAATTCCGAAATCCCGGATTAAAGATTGTTGAATGGTTCTTATTTTTGATTCCAGGAATTCCGGAGTCAGATATTTTGTAATTTCATTTACAGGAACATGATCAGTCAACAAACCTATTCGCAAGTTTCCACTCACCATCAACATTAAAGCACTCCCTTCAATTTCCTGATTCAAATAATCTGTGTGTCCCGGAAACTTGAATTCATCCGACTGAATATTGTATTTATTGATCGGAGCAGTAACCAAAACATCGACAAAACCATCCTTCAAGGCTTTGGTAGCAGTTACAAACGATTTAACGGCATAACGTCCGACATTGTCGTCTGCTTTACCAAAATCTAAATTCACACCTTCCCGCCAAACATTCAACACATTCAGCTTACCCGGGACAATCTGTTCTAAATTATCGATTCCCTGAACACTAACCTCTGCATTTAATGTTTTTTTTATAAAGGAAATTATTTTTGTATTGGCAAAAATAACCGGCGTACAAAAATCAAACATCCTATTGTCCTCAAAAGTTTTCAAAACAATCTCAGGCCCAATCCCATTCAAATCACCTATTGAGATACCAACTATTATATTTTCTACCTTTTTAACCATTTTCGGTTATTATTATTTACGTATTTTTGAACTGCAAATTTAATAAAATAAAATCAGTTATGTTTACAGGAATTATAGAAACACTCGGAACAGTAGAAGATATTCAAAAAGAGCAAGATAACCTCCATATTACAATCAACTCCACCATTACTAACGAATTAAAGATAGACCAAAGTGTAGCTCATAACGGCATTTGCCTCACAGTTGTAGCAATAGACGAAAACAACTACACTGTCACTGCAATTAAAGAAACCATCGACAAAACCAACATAGGATTGTGGCAAAAAGGAGACTTAATCAACTTAGAAAGAGCCATGAAATTAGGAGACCGCTTAGACGGACATATTGTTCAAGGCCATGTTGACCAAACAGGAACTTGCATAAATATTCAGGAAACAAACGGAAGCTGGCTTTTCACCTTTGAATATAATGACAAGCTCAACAACATTACAATAGAAAAAGGGTCAATTACCATAAACGGAACCAGTCTAACAGTAGTCAACTCCAAAAGAAATGAATTCAGCGTAGCCATTATACCTTACACGTATGAGCACACTAATTTCAAAACATTTAAAAAAGGAACAGAAGTCAATTTAGAATTTGATGTTTTAGGCAAATATGTAAAACGAATCCATGAATTAAATCAGTAGTAACAATAACAAAAAAAGCTCTTTTTTAAAAAGAGCTTTTTTTTGCTGATATATATTTTTTTGATATAAAATAGCCAAATATTAATGCCAAGAAGAACAAAAATACTAATCCCCCATCAATAGGTAAACCTGGCGGTGGTGGTGGCGTTGGTGGCGGCGGGGTCGGATCAGCTGCCAAAGCCATATCAACATTTAGTAATGCCACGAAAACTAAAACTATTTTTTGTACTGCTAATTTCATAGGCCTAAAGTATAAATTTTTATTCTTTAATGGAAGAAAATGGGTTTTCTTAATTATTTATTAACGATTTGCAAACAAAGTCGTTAAAACATTGCTTTTGAAAACACGAAAATAAAAATATTTTTATATTAATCAATGATTTTTAAAAAAAAACTTAAAAAAATCTTAATTTCTTCCTCATCAGCTAAAAAAAATAGTCTTTTACCGACTATTTCTTTCAACTTGTGGTCCCACCTGGGCTCGAACCAGGGACCACCTGATTATGAGACTGTAACAAATGTCTTACAGATTATTGCTTTTCTTTGTAAATGTTTGAAAACAAATGATTTACTAATATTAATAGTTTCTTTTGTTTTCAGATTTTTACTCTTTTCAGCAAAAATGTTTGACCTATGTTTGACCTCAAATTCAATTGGTCTTTTTCAGAACCTTTTCATTCGAGGTGCAAATATATTCTAAATATCTATTTTACAAAACTTATTCTTTAAATTTTGTTATAATTTTTAAAACCATCTCCTTTTTAAAATTTCGCTTTGTTTTAATTTTAATTAAATTCTCCTTATTATCAAATACACAAAAAGCACTTAAAATATCACAATTATAAAAGAGATAAATCTGATATTTTCTAATCTTTCTATATCTATATAATTCATAAGCAAAATTGTTTTCAGCTAAAAAGCAACCTAAAGGATTTAAATCAAACTCATGTAACTCATATTCTTCTCCTAATCTGAACAAAGGAATTGATAGTTTTACCATAAGCATAAAAAAACCACCTAAAAGGTGGTAGATTAATTTGTACAATATTTTTCAAATATGGGATTGACTTCTTGATTACCCAAACTCTCTGCGATAATCAATTTCAAACAACCTTTGTCTTTTTCTCCTGTATTCAACATACATAAACCGCCATATAAATAAGCTTCGCTATTTTCATGATTATATGAAAGTGCTAAATCAACGTCTTCATAAGCTGCCTTAAATTGATTAATTTTTATTTTAGCAAATGCTCTTAGACAATAAGCTCTACTTATCTCTGCTGGTTTATTTAACTTCAAAAATATTTGTAATCCATAATTAGCTTTGGAATCATTATAATTATTGATTATTGTATTTAGGTCTTCAATTGCACTGTCAAAATGATTTAATTGGCATTTTAACAACGCTCTTTCCTGAAGAGCTTGATTCCAATAATACTCTTTTGTATTCATTGAACTAATTGATAGGTTATAATATTCTAATGCTTCAGCATATCTATTAGTTTTAAACAAAGTAAAACCTTTGAAATAATACAATTTGGAGTTAGTTAACGGATAGTTTAAATTTTGGTTTTCTTTTGAAAAGCTTTTGCTTTTAATCGCCAAATCAAAATTATTTAAAGCATTAACATAATCTCTCTTTGATAAAAATTCTTCTCCTAAATCAAAATAATAATTCTTTGTTTGATTTTGAGAGTTTGCAATTAAAGAATAGCATAGAGCTAAAACGAATATAATTTTTTTCATGTTGTTTTGTATTTAATTTAAAAGTGATTTAATCCATTCTGTAATAAAAAGTATAATGTGCATTCCAACAAAGAGAGCAAATGATGTAAATATTGAAATGCTTAAAATTGACAAATACCCTAACCCTTTCTGAGAATCTTCTTTGTCAACTTTTTTATAGGAGTTAATTATTAGTAAAGCAATAAACATGAGTAGAAAGAAAATAATGAAATTCTTTTCGTCTGCAATTAAATGTCTTAGCTCTTTTGTGTAAATAAAGCATGAGATGAATAAGACAACTATAACAGCAATTACAGTTAATAATAAAACTTCAATTCTTTTCATTTAATCTTTAAATAAATTTCAGTTGTACTTTATGATAACCAACTAAGCAAATTTATAACAAATTTTGACTTGTCGTAAAATACAACTCTGATTTGTCTAAAATTGAAAATAATACACTTAAGAAAATTGGTAAAAGAATCCAAGAACTGAGGGAATTGCAAAATTTATCTCAACAGGATTTTGCTGCTAAAATCAATTATGACAAAAGTAACATGAGCAGATTGGAAGCTGGAAAAACCAATATGACGGTTACAACACTTGAAAAAATTTCCAAAGCTTTGAATGTAGAACTTGTAGAATTATTCAAATTCTAAAAAGGAACATCTTCTCTATTAATCTGATTATTGTTTTTTTCTACATTTTCAGGATTAATAGATTCAGTATTATAAGTATTTCCATCTTCTATTACAGTATCATACAAAAGGTAGTAACTTAAATTTTCGCTATTTATATAGGACTCCTCAATAAGGAAATTTACCCAATGTGTAAAATGTATATGATTAGGATTCTTCATGTCCTTTTTCATTAATTCATCATTGTATTCGATGTAACAAATTTTAGCACGATTACAAGCTGATAATTGATTTTCACATTTACATTTTACTGCTGGTAAACCAGCAATTTCAGGAAACAATACTGCTAAATTGTTATACGCAATGATTAAGGGATTGGTTTGTATTGCTTCCCAATCCCATTTATCTTTGAATTTTATAAGTATTTCTTCATTCCAATTTACATACTGGTTCTTTGAAAGTATTTTAAAATCAATATTACTTTCATAATCCTGCATGTCTTCAAATGTAAAAGGGAAGAAAGTAAAAAGTACTTCTCTTAAAATTTGGTTTTGGTATTCTAAAGGATATTCATTTAAACTCTTCTCCACAATCTTAAAGTTGTCATAAAAGATAAAATTAAGAAAAAGCTATTTATAATAATCTTAAATTTTTTACACATTTCAATTTACTATCATAAAGATGGATTTTTGAATACGTTCACATTTACATGAACTTAAAATAATCCTTCATTAGCCATACTCAAAAAGTTGTTTTTGGTAATAATGATATGGTCTAAAAGTGTGATTTCTAATAAATTTCCAGCTTCTTTAATTTTCTTAGTAATTTTAATATCCTGTTCGCTTGCTTTTAGTGTTCCACTTGGATGATTATGTGCAACAATTATTGAAGTCGCATTACACTTTAAAGCTACAGCAAAAAGTAATTTTAAATCGACTACAGTTCCAGCAGAACCACCTTTTGAAAGAGGATAAATCCCTAATACGTTATTTGCTCTATTTAATAATAGAACTTTGAATTCTTCTTGAAGTTCTATTGTATTTTGCGACCATGAATTGTATAACAAATCAAAGGCTGACTTTCCACAAGCTACTTTTGGTCTTACTCTGCTATTGGTTGAATAGCTAACCTGAATTTCGGCAACATTATTTTCCATGATTAAAAAAATAAAAGAGTGTCTGAAATTTATAATCTTCTCTTATTGAGTTTGTATAAATTTCAGACACAAGGTTAATACTGCAATTTGTTAAGCATGTTCTAAAACACCATTTTTGGAAAAGGTATGTTCTTCATCAATTCCTTGAATGAAATCATCTACTTTAGTAGCACTTTTCTCAACATGTGATGTAATAGCGTTTTCTTGTTGCTGGTTTTCTTCAACATACTCAAATCTGTGAGCCAATGTGATAACTTCACCAGTATCTTTGATAACATACTCATAAGGCTCACAAGTAACTTTCTCTACTTTACCAGGCAATTCAGAACCAATTAAAGCTTGACAAGTCATTTCATCAAATGTACTTGCAATGTTTGCCTTTCTTGCAGTTACATAATGTTTCCCAGTAGCTTTGGATTTTACTAATTCAATTCCACCTTGAATCTCTAACACGAAGAAATCTTTTCCCTCCTCCGTTGTTCTTTTTTGATAGTTTACAATTCTTACCATTTCTTTAGTTTTTTGAGTTAAACATAAAATTTGTAACAACCTTTGATAAACCAGCAGAAGGATAAAAACATTCACTACAAATGAATATCATTAATCCTGCTGGTAAATTTTGGATTGCTCCTAATGGGTGGGGGTATTTCGATGAGCTTTAGATAGGTGGGGGTAGTTTGTGAGGGTGTCTCAAAAATGCCTATTTTTTGTGTTGATTTTTTTTAAAAAATATAAAAATTCAAATATCTTATTAATTTAGTACTCAATAAGCAAGTAGTTCTTTTTTAGAAATTTATAAATTAATAATATATGAGTGCTATTTCAGCATTAAAAGGTTACCGTACACAATTTTTATATTCATTATACAGAATATTAAGCAATCATAATGAGGAATATATTTTCAAAGTAGAAGGTAAATATGAAGACCTCGATATTTTAGACTCATCTTATAAATATATAGAAACTATACAGATTAAAAATAAAGGAGAAACACTAAGTTTTTCTGATATGTTCTCAAAAAAAGATTCATTTTTTAAAAGAGCTGAAGAATTAGTCTTGCAAGACCCTGATGTAATTGTAAAAATAGTGTCTTTTAATAAAATAAGCGATGATTTAACAGACAAAGAAAAATTAAATAAAAAACTTCAAAAGAAAGGGTTTAAAAAAATAAATATTGACAAAACTTTGACCAGCTATTGTAGTCCTGAAATAGTCGATGAAGAAACTCTTGTAAATAAGATAATTAGCATTATTAAGTCTTATAACATCTTCACTAATCCTGAAATAGCTTTGGAATTATTGCTATTCTGGATTTATAAATCAGGTGAGAATCAGAAAGAAATAAGAACTAAAAATTTATTTGAAGATTTAAATAAAATTGGAAAGTTTTTAAGTGAACAAAGCTCATTTAATAATCAATTCGGAAATTCAATTATTCCTTTAAGTATCAAAAGCCTAAAAAATGAAGATACAAATCTTTTACATAAAGGATTTTATTATGGTGTTTCTGCAAAATTTGAGCATATTCTTGCTAACCTTGATGTAGTAAGAAATGAAAAACTTGAAATTATAAATTCCTCACTAAAGAAAACTAATATTTTCTTTATTCATGGAGCATCAGGACAAGGAAAAAGCACATTAGCATACCGTTATCTACACAATTATGTAGACAGTAACACAGCCTATGAATTAAAACTTTCTGACAGATTAGGGGAAGTTTTTGAAACTATAAACTGTTTAGATTCTCTTTCAAAAGGGTTAAAATTCCCAATAACCCTGTACATAGATGTATCTCCCGAAAATAATTACTGGAATGAGGTTTTAAAGGAGCTTTCTACAAAATCTAATCTCAATTTTTTAATTACAATTCGACAAGAAGATTGGAATAGAACCAGTTTAGGTGTTGATTTTGATTTTGATGATTTAGAATTAACATTTGATAAAAAAGAAGCTGAAATAATTTATAAATCTTTATCAGAATATAAATTAGACCTTAAGTTTACTGATTTTGAAGAATCTTGGCTTCAACATGGGGAAAGAGGGATGTTGTTAGAATATGTCTATCTTCTTAATCAAGGTGACAAGCTTAAAGTAAGATTACAAAATCAAGTTAGAAGACTTGAAAAAGAAAACAGAATAGATGAACTTGAAATTTTACGATTTGTATGTCTATGTGATTCTTATAGCTCAAAGATTAATTATGTTGCTCTGATTACAAGTTTAAATATAAATATTGGAATATCTAACTCTTTTGTTGATTTACTTGAAAATGAATATTTATTAAAATTTAATGAAAATAAAAAATACTTAACAGGTTTACACCCTATACGTTCAAAATTATTATGTGAGATATTATTTTCAGAAAATGATTATATTGATATTAACCATTATATAGATAAATCTCTTTCCCTTATTGACGAAAAAGACCTGCAAATATTTTTACTTAATAGTTTTGATAATGGTTATAGTGTTGAAACTTTAAATATACAATTAACTAATATTCAATTAAATTCTTTTACAGGACTAAACAATGTCTTTAATGCTCTCTTATGGAAAGGTATTTATGATTTTATATTCATTAAAAACAAAGTTGTCTTTGATACTCTTTATAACAATTACAGAGGCTTATGGAATTTTATTATTCCATATGATTATTCTGAGGTTACAAGTGGAGCACTTCATGATTTATTTAAAGAATATATACCGAAAGAAGTCAATGAAAATATAGAAAAAATACAATCTCAATTTACCCCCAAAGAAGATGTATATGAATATGTGAAAATTTGGTTAGAAAATAAAAAAAGTTTTAACTCTGAATGTTTTTTGGATACAGATTTAAGTTCTTTAGGTAGGTTTTTATTCTGGATTAGTCATTTAAAATTAAATGATAAAGTAAAAGTTAACTTGAATAAAGACAATATAATCAAGTTAATACAAGCCAATAACACATCATTAGGAAATATTTCAGAACTTATTTTGGGTTTAGAATATTATAAATCATATGATAAATTACTTTTAGATATAAAAACTTATGCAATATCAAATCTCAGAAGCAGATATAACATTATTAACTTAGATATTCAAGAACATATTGAATGTGTTTATTTTTATAATCCTGTTGATTTTGAAGACAACTCTAATTCAGGAAACAATTTTTTTAATGACAGAACAATGGAAATAATAGACCTCTTGAGAAATGTTTTTCCATTTAAAGAGAAGTATAATATAGTTGGAATAGGCAAAAACTTTTTTGGAATCAATATGCCTTATGATCCTTCTGAAAAAAGCATTGAAAATAAAAATTTACCAATACCCTATCTTGTTCAAATTAATGTCCTAATTAATAATTTGTACTTATACCAATACAGATATGAGAGTTGGTCAAAGTATATTGAAGCAATACAAGCTAAGAGGAATAAATATAACGAACTAAGCTCTAAATTAATTAACTCTTTTTCAGATTATTTTCGAACTAATAATTTTAAGTTTTTCATAGATATCATCTCTGAAATAGAGTTAGAGATTAAGAAAATAAAAACGATTCCTTTACCTAAAAACATATCCGATAATTGGGGGTATATATCAGAGGGGAAATCAAGAAATACTATAACTGAAAATCAAGAATCTCATGAAGATAAACAAATCAAATCAATCTCTTTAATAAAGTACGAATCTTTCAGAAAAGCCCAAAGGGATTATTTCTCTTCAATTGAGAATTTTTTAAATCAAATTGGGCAAAATATTTTGTCATTATATAAAATAAGAACAGAAATAGACAGTATTGATGATTATCATTCAGGAGCTATTACCAGCAATATAAAAAATGCATTAATTAATCATAGTTTATATATAACAATTTTTGAGAAACATTTTAATAAATTTTTCAATAAGTCAGATTTAGACAGAATGAATAAATCTGAAGAAGATAATCTTATAACTATGTTTTATTGTTGGAAACAAATTTTAAATCAAAAAGGGAATATCAACAATAAAGTTCGTAAAAATGCAATTGCAATGTTTTCTGAAACTAAAGAAAATCTAACAAAAAAAATAAAAAAAGAAAGACAAAAAATATTTGAAGATTTTGGTTTATCATATACAATTGAGATAAATAATTCAAAAAGTAAGCTTGGAAAAACACTGTTATTAACATGTGATGTTAATTCTCAAACATATTTGACATCACTTATAGTTGCACGTATATTTATCCAAAACTCCATTAACTCAGACTATTTTAGTTTTAAAAGAATAATTATTGAATCAAATATTGATTCAGTAATTTATATTCCTCTCTTTGAAGGGAAAGCATTAAACAAAAGAGCAGTAGAAATATCACTACATAATCTTGATAATGATATTGATGAAGATAATATTTTTATGTATTTCAATACTTTTTCCAAAATTGAAAATAATATTATTTCACATTTAGACTTATCTTTTTGGAATGAAATTATCTGGGAAATTCAGGATTATGAAAATATCATGGGAGAAATTTCTAACATGAAGGAACTAACAAACCAAGTTTTATCTATAGCCAAAGAAATAAAAGATTCTTTTGGAGAATCTATTTTTTTAAGATATAAAGGAGTTATTGATAATTTTCTGAATGAAGGGATAAAAAAATCTCAGAAAAGCCTAAATAGAATTGAAGAGCACTTAGACATAAAACTATCTAATGAAATCAAAAATCTATTTAATAGGTATTCGTTTGACAATAATGATGTTAATCAATTAGAGATGTTGCAACAACATCTGACTGAAAATTATTATTTTTTCTGTGAAACCATGATATATAAACAAATTGAAAATGAATTATAGCCCACCTAAAATTGACAATAGATTTATTTGTATAATAAATAGAGATAATAAAGAATTGGCAGCATTGATTACAAGCTATATTAGTTCTCCCAATATGTATAATTTGATTTTTGAGTTCCCTTCAGTTACAACTGAACATTATGATTATTTAGATGATGATATTGATGAACATCATATATCAAGAACAATTGCAAATGAGTTTAATATTAAAGTTAAAAACGCGATTAATCAAGTTTATGGTTGCGAATATTTAATAATAGCAGGACTAAGTGAAGAACAAAAAAGTTATCTAACTTTCTTAGAAAAATACAACGTAATAGAAATTCAAAACTACTATGATGTTGAGACCAATCTTGAAGCATTTAATTCAAAAAAAAACATTCTTAAATGTAGGTCTTGTGATATTTTAAATGGATTACACAAAGCTATAAAGTCTAATTCTATTTTAAAAATAGATGAACAAGCTGAAGAAGTTATAATCACACTTGAAGCTAATTCAGGCATTATTGTCGTTGAAGACATTAATAAGGTTTCATGCGTTATAAGTGTTATATATGCGACGTCCTTAAATTTATCCTTATATGTAATTCCAGAAATAGATATTGATAAAAGAAAAATTTCAGATTTCATAGAAAAATGGAAGAATAGTAATAATGATAGCTACTTATATGATTTAAGCTCACTTATTTATCCAAGTATTGAAAATGTTGATTTTGCATCTTATCAATTTGCAACTTTTTTTACTGTTGGGATTCCATATTCACTAATAATAAAAAATGTGATACCCTGCACTCATGTACATCTTTATATAAATCCTGACTTTTTTGTCTTTAATGCTATTTATTATCAAAATGCTTTTAATATAAATTCAGCAATTGTATTTTCTCCTTTAGAATTTATAGATGAAGAAACTGATAATATAATTAACACTTTAAAGAATAATAATTACTATGTAGCTGAATTAGTTGATAAGAATGCAAATGCAATCAATCTTGATTATCATATAAAAGAGTTCCCTTTTAATTTATTACATATTTGTAGTCATGGTGGAGAAATTGGAGGCTATGATGTTAGTTTTGAATTTATTGATAGAGATGGTAATAAACATATCGTAGAATATGATGAAGTAGTAACTTTTGATTTAACACAAATAGATTTTAAGAATCCTGAAGAAAAAGTACCTGTAGTATTTAAATACCTATGGAGAAAATTTGATGGTTACATTTGGAGAAGTGAGGAACTTAGAAGTAAAAATTATCCCCATTATGTATATTCAGATATGCTAAATCAAATATCAAAAAGAGAAAACATGATTAGGAAACCTAAAGATTCAATAACAAATTCATGTGCAATAAAATGTTATTCATCATACTATCAAGCTATGTTTAACATTATTGCTGGTATTCATTCTCCCATTATTTTTAACAATACCTGCTGGTCTTGGTCTGATATAGCTGACCATTTTATCAGTTCAGGTGCAAGAGGTTATATAGGAACTTTGTGGAATATTAATAATGATGTAGCGAAGCAAAGTGCTGAACATTTTTACTCAAATTTATTTTCTACAACCATTATGAATTCACTTCATGATTCTTTAATATATTCTAAAGGAAGTAAGGATGAAAATATATACATATACTATGGACTTCATTTTTCATCATTAAAAAAGGGAATTTCTTTAAATAATAGTAAAGAAGAAGTAGTAATAAGATTGATTAGTTCTTTAGAAAGATGGAAAGAAAAATTATCTATAACAAAAAAAGAATCAGTAAGAAAAAACATTCAAGAATTAATCAAATGGAATGCTACTTTATTAGCAACTAAATTTAAAAATGAAACTATAAATATTATTGGAGAACAGTTTAAAAAAGATAATGGGATATAGTTATAAAAAAGTAGTTGAAATTTTATTTGAAATTTTATATAAAAAATATATAACTCAACTTATAAACAATGACTTTAAGCCTAATGGATATTCATTTTTTATCAATACAACGGAAATTGATAATGCCATGGGAATGTATCAAAATTATTCATTACAAATTGAAAAAGAGTATAATAATTCTCATTTTTTTGATGGAACGGAATTATTACCTTATACAATAATAAAATATTACACAGGTTATTTTCACGAAAAAATTAACAATAACTTAAGAGGCATACTGCCTAATAATCAAAAATCATTAATAATTAATAAAATTCTAAAACATACAGAAATTCTAAAAAAAGAAATAGAAAAGTTTCCATTAAAGTCAAATTTTGTAGTAACTCGAAGAATTAGTAATACATTTTTAAAAGAAGTTTATTTAGAAAGAAAACAACTAAAGAAGAATGGAGTGATACAAGAATTAGCCTTTTTAAGCACTTCATTGGACTTGTTTTACAGAAAAGATTATGAAAGTAATTATTCTCCATTAAAAAATGAAACTATCATCATAATTAAAGTACCTAAAGGAATTAATGCATTATATCTTGAACCCATAAGTAATAGAGAAGAATTTGAATTATTACTTGATTCTGGTTTAAAAATGAAGATTGAAGATAAAAAAACAATATTTGGAAATAATATAATTCTCACTCAGATAATTAAGTAAAATTTAAAAAAATCCAATCTCTAATTTAAAAAGAGATTGGATACATTTAACTCAAAAACCAAGAATAGTTAGAATTACTATCACTTAGTGCATTTGAGATGCCTTTTGCAAATGAAAAGGCATTCACTCCTCTATCAAGGAAAGTATCAATATAAGAGCTTTTATTAGCTCCTGTAAATAGATTATATATGTTCCAAAGATTAATTTCTCCATTACTCTCTCTACAAAAACTTTCATCATTGTAATAATCTTTTGCAATAGCAGAGATATGTCCATCATTCATAAGTAATTCAGGTAATAATGCTTTTTCATTCTTTGGTAAATAATTATACAATCTACTTTTACCAATAATTTGAGCAAACTGTTTTTCAGTTAATTTATAATCAACTAAATCATTCATACTCTTTATTTGCTGGTGTATATTATATGATTGTACAATTTCCATGATTTTACCTGATAGCTCCTGACTACTTGTAGCTTTAATCTCATCTTTAAATCCATCTGTAGAAACACAAAGATTACAGCATACCATATTTTGGAAGCCAATAAAAAACTTAAACTTTTCAAAAGTCTTTTTGTTGTAAAGGTTTTCCAAATTGTAACTTCTTACTCCGCCTATGGTTAAAGCTAATTCATTACCATTAATATTTTCAGTAATTGAAGAAATCCTGATAATGAAAGCCATTCTCTCATAGTACATTGTTCTTTGATGTTCCAATAATTCCTTTGCTGGTACATGTAAAGCATCAGGAGTTCTACCTCTAATTAAATGACTTGTCCTAATTTCAGGAGTATCTATCACTTCATTTGGGAATAATTTACTTATACCAGCAAAAGCAGAATCAATAAACTCTTGGTGAGATATGGTAATTTCGTTATCCTTTGTGAATACAGGAATAATGCAGTCTTCTTTTAATTGTGAAAGGCTAACCTCTTCTGTGTTAGCCTCTATAAATGGAGAAGTCTTTTTATAAGTTGGCACTTCTCTGTGAAAACCAGCAGAAGGAATAATTATTTGCTTTGCTGGTATTTGTACATCAGTTTCAATTGTGTGTAGTTCCATTTCCATTTGTTGGTTTAATTGCGTTATTAATTAGGTTCTGAAGTAAATCTCTTTTATTAATGAAATCTTTCTCAATGGTTTTAGCCAAATCAAGATTATTTTGATAGAGTTCAGTAAGTTCTTTCAAAGTATTGCATTCAATTACTTTTACTTTGAGTTCCTCTTTTGTCATGGTACTATTGCACCAATTCAAGATTTTCTTTCCTGTTTGAGTATTAATGATAAATTGTGGTTTGCCTTCAAATAGTAAAGTTCTATCCTTACTTGAAGTAGCAAAATGTTTACTGTCAATATCAAACACAATAGTAAACTCATAGCTAATCTCATCCCTTTGTATAGCTTTTAAACCTACCTTTTCAGGAACCATTTTACCATTCTTTTCAGATAAAACATAATCTTGTTTTACTCTCATAGTTGCTATGATATGAGAATTGCTATTGAGTATCTTATCTACAAAAGCCTTTTGTCTTGGTGTGATTTTATTCCAATTGGTAAATGAATTACCAGCAAGAGAAGAATGATAATCGAGTAGAAAATCCCAACAATGTGAGATTGAATCTAAAATGATAACTTCCATACCTGCTTTTTCACAAACTTCAATTGCTTCAATATATCTCTCAGGTGAATGTGGATTATTCAATGTAAGTACATTAAACTTTCCTAAGTGAGCATATAAGTCAGCACTTCCATTTTCTGTATCAATGATGGCAACTTTATTAAGGTTTCCATTTGTCAATCCTTGTGCAATTAAAATTGCACTCATAGTTTTTCCTGAACCACTTGGTCCTTGTAAAGCCATCTTGATTTTTGCTTTACTTCTTTCTGATTTTCTTAATTGCATAATTGTATTGTTTAATTTTTAGGTATAAAAAAAGGGAGCAAATGCTCCCTTTAAATATTCTTATTCTAAATTTAAATTTATTTCACAAAATCATCTATTACATCCTTTAATTCATCTAAAAAAATAGGTTTAGAAAGAATTTTTATTTCACTTAACCCTCTTTTTTTTAATTCCTCTTCAACCAAATTTCCTGTCAAAACAACTATGTTGTCATTTCCAAATCTTTTAATATCCTCAATTACTCCATAACCATCTTTTTCACTTGTAGGAGATAAATCTATATCAACAAAAATTAGGTCAAAATCTTTCACGTTTTTATAGTCTCCAAAATTTTGAGATTTATCAATATATTTTACTGATAACTCATTATTAAAATCCAATTCATTAACATCTACAAAAGCATCCTTTACCTTTGGAATTTCATTTTCAAACACTAATATTTTCATTTCTTAACTTCTTAATTTTTATTTCGTTATTGAAAGTTTTATTTTCTTGATCAATAAAAATTCTATTATTTATATTTTTCTTTCTTAATAATCTTCTAATAAAACTTAGACCATGAGTTTTTCTACTATAAATTTCATCATTGTCCTTTAAATTATATAGACTAACTATTTCATCTAAATCGAGTTTGTTTCTCTCAAAATCTTTAATCTCATTAACAAATTTTATAGTAACAAAATCTTCTTGGATTGAAATTTCAACTTTTCTAACATGAGTACCATACTTGTTAATATTTTCAATTATATCTGTAAAGACAAAATCAAACATCATTTGATTAATTTCAATATCAAAATCAGATAAATCATCTATATTAATTATTACATCATCTATATTATTAAAATGAAAATACCAATGTTTTCTTATGTCATCAACCAAAGTTTTTAATGAAATTATTTCGTCATTTTCATCAATAATATTATCTACCCCTTTTATTAAAATTTCTGCTTTTTTAATGATTCCTTTTATTTCATTACTGTTATTATTATTCTTCAATCTTCCTTCAATATATTTTTTTTGCTCTGAGTTTATCTCCTGTTTAAAGTATCTATCTATCAAACCAATTGTTGCAGTTACTGGAGATAATTTATTCTTCACAAAGTGTAAAGCATTTTGAGCATCAAAAACATAGGCAACTTTTTGTTTAATTATTTTTTGATTATGATTATTTACCTCAATCAAAGAATTACTCATAAAAAAAATCCTCGCTATGTATTCAAAAATTGGTCTTAAATTAGAAATCAATGATTCATTAAAAACATTCTCTTTTTTCAAAGAAATCATAAAGTAATAATCTTTATTCTGAACTTTATGATTTAACCAATAACAATTTTGATACTTTATATTATCAATGGTCACAGAATCTTTAAGAGGATTTTTTTTAATCTTTGACCCAACTATTAATTGTTCAAACCCAATGATGAAGTAATGTCATTATTAATTACAAACTTTGATGCCTTTATCAATACCAGTTTTTCACTATTATTAATAAATAAAAAAATCTCATCTACTTGATTTATAATTTTGACCTTAGAATCATTAATTTTAGTTATTACATCCTTTAATATTTTATGACTATTATTCTCATTTACATTTTCAATAAACAAATCCCCAATTAAAACTATAATTTCCTGATTTACAAATAAAAATGACTTCCTTATACTCAAAATAAAGATAAAAAAATAAAATATTATTGGAATCAAATGATGTGTTAATATTAAACTAAATTTATCAATATTCAATAGTGACAAATGTACTCCTAAGACAAAATATATAAGTTTGTCATTTTTATTGGAATGACTTTGTACATTATAAATTAAGAGAAAAAAAGGCAAATAATTTAAAATATAATTAAGGTCTTTATTATACAAGAATATATTTATGATTGCCAAATCTAAAACCAACCTTACAACTCCTTTTCTTTCAATTTTAACAAAAAATAAATTCAAAAAAAGTAGAGCAATATATATTATTAATGAAGCATAGTAAATCCAATCACTAAAAAAATTTTGATTAAATATTATTATACTTACAAGTATAATAATCAAAACTATACGAAGAATAAAAGAATTGAATCTCCTTATATCGTAATCAATATCGTTTAATGTCATTTATTGTAATTTTATTTTATTAAACATTTCCATTATTAAATAATTCCCTATAACTAAAAATAAAAATGCTTTTTGAAAAGCTAATAAGATAACTCCCCAAAAGTTTAATGGTTTTACCTCCATTTTTTCATCTAATTCAAATAAATAAGAAATTAGGTTTGCAAAATTATTTGACCACACACATTCTGTAAAACTTATTTTTTTGACCTCAATTATTGCAAATATTTCAAATTTAGCATCACAAAATATTAAAGTAGAAAAAAACAAATAGATTATAATCATTAATAATAAAATATATAAATTATAAGAAATACCCTTAAGAAATAATTTAAACAAACTGGTAAAAAAATCTTGCCCATTTTTAATTTTTTCCCAATAATATTTTAATTCAACATCATTTAAAATACACATCATCTCTTTGGCTTCATCATCATTACCATTTTTAGAAAGTGATTTAATAAGATGGTTTAACAATTCCCTTTGTTCACTTATGCTAAAAGGAGTTAACAGTTTTTCCATTTTATCAGGAGTTAATTTATTATAATTATAACCTCTCAAATGAAAAATTTCAGAATATATTTCAAAAATTAATTTTAAGTCTTTGAAAGCATCATATTTTATGTAATTTTCAAACCTTCTTACATTTTTTTGATATAAATAAAAGTGTTGTTCAAACACAATTTCTTTCTCCTGTAATGCTGCTCTTAATTTATTTTCTTCCATAAACCTAAATATAGGTTTTAAAGATAAATATTTTTACATAATTAATCTTTCATTTTCTTTATCAATAACATCATCTTCAAAATCTTTTAAATATGCTGTTGTGATTGCAACATTTTTATGTCCCATAGATTGAGATACTATGTCAGTTGAAACTCCAATTTGTTTTAAATTTGTTGCATAACTATGCCTTGCTACATAACTACTTAAAGGTTTATCAACCCCAACTATTCCTGCAATTTTCTTCAAGTCACTATTAAACTTTTTTAGCTTTTTGTGTTTTCTATTTTGAATTTGAGTTGCAGTTAAATTATTACTTAATAATATTGGGAAAACATAATCTGTTGTTGATGGTCTATTTCTATAAGAATCTAAAATTTCTTTGACAGGTTGTAGTATGTTGATGTTAAACTTCCCTTTAGTTTTTGACCTAATATAGGTTATTCTATCTCCTGAAACACTTGACCATTTTAACATCATAATATCAAAATAATTCATCCCTCTACAGTAATAAGAAAAGAGAAAAATTCTTTTAGCTTCTGCAAGATTTGGATATTTTGTTTCATCAAAATTCTCTATCAATCTTACCTCTTCTCTTGTTAATGCTTTTTTAATATTTCCAACTTTTAACTTAGATACTTTATAAACCTTGAAAGGATAATACTTTTCATCAATAACATTTTTCTTGATTGCTCTATTATATAGTGAACGTAATTCTCTCATTTTAAAAGCTACCCCTCCATCTGAATTATTGTTTTCTCTCAAATAAACTTCGTACTTCTCCAAAAAAGTTGGTGTAATCTCCTTAAACATCAAGTTGTTTTTTTTATGAAAATTAAATACGGATTTCTTTGTTTCACTTAATGCTTTTGCATTTCCAGCTTTTCCTGACTTATTCAAATCTGAAATTACTTCATTCCAAAATTCTAACACAGTAATTTTATTAGGTTCAATACCTCTAAACTTTTCTTCAAATTGGTCAAGACTAAAATCTATCTCTTCTAATTCAAAGTCATTGATAATCTTCAAAGCTTTCTCTCTCATCTTAGCTAACAACAAATTACTTTGTGTATGATTTGGAAATGTCTTCTTAAATTGAATGTTAACTTCATCCCAGTCTAATAAATTACACTTAAATCCTAATGAAATAATCTTTGACTTTCTGTTATTAGTTATTCTCAATATAACTGGATAAAGTCCTTCATTTGTTGATTTATCTCTTAATAATATTTTTATACTTGCCATAATTTTATATTTTGAGTTGACAAATTCTAACAATAGGAAGTGTGGAATTTGTCAATATTTTTATTTGCTTAATAATTGATTGAACTTTTCTGTTAATTGTATTCTCAAATGATTTTTTACTTTCTGAAGATTGTGCTTTTCTAAAAGAGCTAAATACCTTTTCTTATGATTGGATTTAACTTGTCTTTTATTTGCCTCATTTAGTTTATTCCAAAAAATGAAACTCGAATACATGTTTAACTTCTCATAGTCTTTTTCAGAAATTAAATCCTCAGAGTAATCATCAACAATTAATAGCTCATTAAATCTCTTTAGTAAATAGTCAAATAAGTTTTCAAGTACTTCTTTATTTTTTAAATCATTTAAATTGTAAACACCAAGTGGGTTAAATTCTTTTGAGCTTAAAAACTTAATTTCAAATCTTAAAATATTCTCATTACTAAGTTTATATTGTTTTGCTTTATCATAAATTTTTATGATATAATTGAAATGTTCAAAACTCATTAAGTAACCTTTTCCTTTAAACTTATTTATCATAGAATGTCTGTCAAAATTGTGCATTAATACACTTTTTGAAATTAATTCTTGAGCTGGAATAGGAACTCTTAAGTTAAATCCGAATTCAAGTTGTGTTAGTTTTTTATTCGTTATTTCAATAACATTATCTCTTAAGTAATCAATAACAGAACATAATTGAGAATAAGTAAAATCGTTATGATTGTGTTCTTTACCCTCAATCAACAAATTATTCAGTTTGTGAATTGAATTCTTTGCATATCCACTTTTCTCATTAACTACAACCTCAATATTTTCGAGATTAACTTTATAAGGATATAATACTTCTGCTGAATGATATTCTAAGACAGAAAACATCTTCTCAAAATTATTTGGGTCTTTGATAAAAGTCTCTAATTTGATTTTATCATTATAGTGAACTCTTACAAAATCAATCATAATCTTGATTTTTGAGTTCGACCTAAATATGAATTTATTTCATCTTCTATTTCTTCAGTAGAAATTGACTTGCTATTCAAAACCCAATTATCAAGTTCTGACTTTTTGAAATAAATTTTTTTTCCTCCAGGATTATAAAAAGGAATTTCCTTTTTGCTGGTCATTTTATACAACGCAGATTTTGATAAACATAAATAATCTGCACCCTCATCAAGAGTTAAAATTTCTTTACCTAAAGCATATTGTCTCTTTAATAATGCTTCAATTTCATTTAGTTTTTGGAATAAGTCCATAATCTTAAAAAATTATGGAAAAGCGCTTTTCCTGTTATTACTGAAGCAAAGTAAGCGCATAAAAAAACCCTTATTTCTACAGTGTAATAAGGGTGTAAGACAAAATGTAAGGTAAAGTGTAAGACACTTATTCTAAATATTTTTCAGTAAGCTTATTTATTAATAAATCTATATCACTTTTCAATCTGGTGTTTTCAATATTTCCTCTTGATAATGCGGTATATAAATCTGATGATTTGATAAGCTTATTTTGTTTATTATAAAATTGTTGACTTTTTTCAATGGTAAGAGGATTCAAATTATCAAAAAACACTTCAATTGATTTTAAGTAGTAAGCAATAAAAGGATTTGATTTTGTAAACTTCAATTTCAAATCATTCTCACTTTCCTTATAAACCAAAATACTCAAAAAATCATCCTCTGATAATTCCTCTGAATCAAACATTTCAATTTCTTCTGACTTTGTATATAAATCTATAAAAAGTTCTATTCTTAAATTTCTTTTTGGTTTAAAATCAGATTTACTAACGTCATCGCCTTCAATAATAATTCTATATAATTTATGATTTATATTTAATGATTTGTATTTTGAGTACAATACTGATACAATATTATTTACTGAATGGCAAATTAATTCAAATTCATGTTTCTTTAAATCTTCTGCTTTTAAATAATAATTGAACAAAGTATCTAATTGTTGAATTAAATAATTCTTAAAATCAGTTTGTTGAGAGTTATTATGCACTATTTCCAAACCAGCAGTAGAATAATAATCACTTACAACTTTACTATATTTTGGAAAATCCATTTGATAACTCATGTCTTTTTTCTGTACCCAAGATTCAAAAAATATTTTTTCATCCCTATGAAAAATATATCTGTAATCTTTGGTATGTATTGTTTTATAATCATATGATTGGCTTAATCTTTCAAACCCATCACTGTATAATAAATCATCTAAAAATTTAAAAGGAGTTAAGTCAGAACCTAAATTAAAGTAAATAGAAGTATTATGTTTAATTTCAACATTCTCTAATACATCGCCATAGTTTATCTTAATGTATTTAATGATATTTTCTAATTCAGAATTTACATCTTCTTGGTAATCTTTAATGCGGTCAATATTTGATTTGTAATTATTGAGTTTGCTTATTAAAGTACTAATGTAGTTTTCAATTTCAAGTTCATTTAAATCTGAAATTTCTTTAACAATATTATTAACTATCTTTTTCCTTATTTCTTGAAAAAAGGAATGAATATAATCTTTTTCATTTGGGTATTCTTCAAAATTCTCTACGACTAAAATTTCTTTTAAATAAACTTTATTGGAATAGTAATCTTGCTTGAGAATATTCAAAAAATCCTCAAAGTAAATTAAATGAAAAATATGAAGTGGATTATCTGTTAAATTGGATAACATACTGCTTAATTAATACCGCAAAGTAATAATTAAAATTATATGTTTGACCTATGTTTGACCTAAAAAAAATAAAGCCTCCCAATTGTCTTGGAAGGCTTTATTTTACTGGTGGTCCCACCTGGGCTCGAACCAGGGACCACCTGATTATGAGTCAGGTGCTCTAACCAACTGAGCTATAGGACCAGTTTTGAGGTTGCAATATTAATACTAATTTCTTTTTGTTGCAAGAAAATTTTAGTTTATTTCCTGACAAAGTTCAACTAGAACTCCATTTGTCGTTTTTGGATGCAAAAAAGCTACCCATTTATTATCCGCTCCCTTTTTAGGTTGTTCGTTTAAAACCACAAACCCTTCTGCTTTTAAACGCTCAATTTCAGCTACAATATCTGTTACATCAAAAGCAATATGATGAATTCCTTCTCCTTTTTTTTCTATAAATTTTGCAATAGGACTATCTTCTCTGGTTGCTTCCAATAATTCTATTTTATTAGGACCATTCATAAAAAAAGAAGTTTTCACCCCTTCACTTTCCACTTCTTCTTCTTTATAAGCCGGCTGCCCGAAAAGCTTCTCAAAAATCAAATTAGACTCTTTCAAATCTTTCACCGCTATTCCTATATGTTCTATTTTATTCATCTTTTTTATAATTTATTTTTACCTATTATACCAAAACAAATTTGAATTCCTGACTCACAAAAGTAAAACAAAGTTTCAGCACTAAAAAACTAAATTACTTTTTATGTATTTTTGCAGTATGGAAACAAACAGACAAAAAAAAATTGGCAACCTCATACAGAATGATTTGGTTGATATTTTACAAGGTGAAGTGAGAAAAAACGGAATTCACAATCTTATTATATCCGTATCAAGAGTAAATGTTACCTCTGATTTATCGATCGCTAAGATTTTCTTAAGCGTTTTCCCTTCTGAAAAAGGAGCAGAAATCTTAAAAGCAATAAAATCAAACAGTCCCTTAATCAAAAATGACTTAGCTCAACGTGTTAAAAACCAATTACGAAAAGTACCGAACTTAGTTTTCTATATCGATGACAGCTTAGACTACATAGAAAAGATAGATCAAGCACTAAGCGGAGAAGAAAATCCGGTTAAAAACCCTGATCTATTAGCCAAAAGAAAAAAATCATAATTTGAATTTCTCTCTATACATAGCTAAACGGTATAGCATTTCTTTCAGTAAAAGTTCAGCAATCAACTTTATCACCATTATTGCCTCTATAGGCATTATTGCTAGCTCCATGGCTCTTTTTGTTGTCCTTTCTGTCTTTAGCGGCTTACGCGATTTCAGCCTGAGCTTTACCAATGCAACAGATCCTGATTTACGTATACAACCTATTCAGGGCAAAGTTTTAACACTTTCTCCGGAAATTGAAAAAGAACTCCAAAAAAGTACCATCATTGCCGATTTCAGCAAAACTATTGAAGAACGCGTACTTTTTTACTACAAGGAAAAAGAACAAGTCGCTTATATAAAAGGTGTAGACTCAAATTTCAGCAAGGTAACCGACATCAAGCGACATCTTTATGCCGGTAACTGGCTTGAAACCCAATCGAACGAAGTGGTTGTCGGTTCTGAGATAAGCAGAAAATTAAACTTAGGGCTTTTTGATTTCAACAATGCCTTAGAAGTTTACACACCAAAAGCCGGAAAAGGCGCTATTGACAATATAGAAGATGCTTTTACCATAAAAAAACTAGCCCCGACAGGCATTTTCAGTATTAGTGAAGACATTGACAATAAATATGTATTTTGCGATTTAAGTCTGGCTCAAAATTTATTATTCTTCAAACCGAACCAGATTAGTTTTATTGAAGTCAAACTCAACGAAGGCATAAGTGAAGATCAAGGAATTACAGAATTAAACAGAATTTTTAAAGACCAGATCAAGATTAAAAACAGAGCTCAATTAAACGATGCGCTGTACAAAATGCTCAATTCCGAAAATATTGCCGTATATCTTATTTTTACCCTTGTCATCATCATTGCTCTTTTTAACCTGATCGGCGCCTTAATCATGATGATTATCGACAAAAAGAACAATTTAAAAACACTACTCTCTTTAGGGTGTTTAAAACAGGAACTTTCCAGAATATTTTTATACCAAGGTCTGTTAATGACCTTTTCAGGAGGAATAATCGGTCTACTTTTAGGCATTTTGCTTGTTATTTTACAACAACAATTCAGCTTAATTATGATCACCCCTAACTTAGCTTACCCTGTTGTTTTTGAAATACAAAACATAGCTATCGTTATCATCACTATTACCACATTAGGCTACTTAGCCTCCTTAATTGCCAGCAGAAGTATTTCTAAGTTTATAAAATAAACACATATTAATATAAAAAAAGGGTTGTGAAATTTCACAACCCTTTTTTTATCTGTTTTTTACACTTATTAAGCTTCAAACGGAACTACAGAAACATAAGATTTGTTATCTCTTTTCTTTTGAAACTGAACAATTCCGTCAACTTTAGCATGTAAAGTATGATCTTTACCCATGTAAACGTTTTCACCTGGGTTATGTTTAGAACCTCTTTGTCTAACGATGATGTTCCCTGCGATAGCAGCTTGACCACCATAAATTTTAACGCCTAAACGTTTCGATTCTGATTCTCTACCGTTCTTCGAACTACCGACACCTTTCTTATGAGCCATGACGTTTTGATTTTAAAAGTTAATACTCAAATTAAACAGCTTTACCACCGTTTAATTCATCTTGTAATTTCTGTAATTCATCCCACTTCCCGTCAGCAGCTAATTGTGCTTGTTGAGCCCAAGTAGTAGGATCTAAATGTTGTACTTTAGCTTCAGCTGCATCTAAAATTTCTTTTACTTTATCAGCAGAAGTTCCAGCTAATTTAGCATAAGTATCTACTCCGGCAGCTACTAACACCTCAGCAGCTTTAGGCCCGATACCTTCAATTTTTTTCAAATCATCTCCTTTTTTAGCAGCAGCTTTTGCTTTTGGCGCAGCAGCTTTTTTAGGAGCTCCTGAAGCTACAATACCTTCAATAATAATTTGAGTCAATGCTTGTCTGTGACCATTTTTCTTTTTGTAACCTTTTCTTCTTTTCTTTTTGAAAACGATTACTTTGTCACCTTTTACATGTTGTAAAACTTTGGCTTCCACAGAAGCACCTTCTATAGCTGGGGCGCCTAAAGTTACTGTACCATTATCCTCTAACAAAAGAACTTTATCGAAAGAAACTTTATCTCCTTCAGCTCCTGTTAAACGATGTACAAAAACTTTTTGGTCTTTGCTTACTTTAAATTGTTGCCCTGCTATCTCTACGATTGCGTACATACAGTATGAATTTTTTTAGTTAAAATTTCAAGTGTGCAAATATACAACTAATTCTTTAATTTCCAACACTTAAAAAATCACCTTGACTACTTTTTGTTAAAAAAGACAAAAAACAGACCTCTATTGTAACAAAAAATCAGAAATTGCAACTTATTAAAAACGTTTTTTAATTAAATTATAATTTATGAAAAAATCTTTAATGGCTTTGAGTACTGCATTACTACTTGGAGGTGTTACCAATGCTCAAAAGGTAGCATTTGAAGAATATGATTTAGCCAATGGATTACACGTTGTGCTTCACCAAGACAACTCAGCACCGGTAGTCATTACATCTGTAATGTACCACGTAGGAGCTAAAGATGAACAACCGGACAGAACCGGATTCGCTCACTTTTTTGAACACTTATTATTTGAAGGCACTAAAAACATCGACCGTGGAGAATGGTTTAAGATTGTTACAGCCAACGGAGGGCAAAATAATGCCAATACTACCGACGACAGAACATACTACTATGAAGTATTCCCTTCAAACAACTTAGAATTAGCCATTTGGATGGAATCGGAACGTTTGATGCATCCGGTTATCAATCAAATTGGTGTTGACACGCAAAATGAGGTAGTAAAAGAAGAAAAAAGACTTCGTGTTGACAATCAACCTTACGGAAATCTTATTAAAGCCGTAAAACAAAACATGTTTAAAGTTCACCCGTACCGTTGGACAACCATCGGAGAAATGGAACATTTAGACGCAGCGACCTTAGAAGAATTCCAAGCTTTTAACAAAAAATTCTACATTCCTAACAACGCTGTTTTAGTAGTTGCCGGGCAATTTGATACAGCTCAGGCAAAAGAATGGATTGCGCGATATTTCAGTCCTATTCCAAAAGGGACTCCTGTAACCCGCAAGCATTATGAAGAAGCTCCGATCACTGAGTCATTCAAAACCACCTGGGAAGACCCGAACATTCAGATTCCTATGTATGTGGCTTGCTACAGAACACCCTCTATGAAAACACGTGATGCCAGAGTTTTAGACATGATCTCTTCTTACCTTTCTGACGGAAAAAGTTCAAAACTATACAAAAAGTTAGTTGACGATCAGAAAAAAGCATTGCAAATCGGCGCTTTTAACTACAGTCAGGAAGATTATGGTATGTACTTTATCTACAGTTTACCAATGGGACAAACTACAGAAGAAGACTTATTAAAAGGTATAGATGAAGAAATAACCAAACTGCAAACAGAACTTATTTCTGAAAAAGACTATGAAAAACTTCAGAATAAATTTGAAAGTGACTATGTAAACAGTAATGCAAGTGTGGAAGGAATTGCTAACAACTTAGCCAATTACTATTTACTATATGGAGACATCAATCTGATCAACACAGAAATTGACATTTTCCGTTCTATTACCAGAGAAGAAATCAAAGAAGTAGCTAACAAGTACCTAAAACCTAACCAAAGAATGGTTTTAGATTACGTACCTGCTAAGGAAAAAACTCAAAACTAAGACGACAATGAAGAAAATAGTATATATTGCTACCTGCTTATTTTTAACAATAACAATGCAAGCACAAGACAGATCCATGCCGAAACCGGGCCCGGCTCCTACAATTAATATTAAAAATCCTGAAACGTTCACTTTGAAAAACGGATTGAAAGTTTTGATTGTAGAAAATCATAAATTACCCAGAGTTTCTTACACCTTAACTTTAGACAATGCTCCTTATGCTCAGGGCGATAAAAAAGGAGTTGCCGACTTATTGGGTTCCATGTTAGGAAGTGGCACTGAAAACATCTCTAAAGATGCTTTTAATGAAGAGATCGATTTCTTAGGAGCAAATATCAACTTTTGGTCAGAAGGAGCTTCTGCAAACGGATTATCTCGTTATTCTTCCAGAATTTTAGAGTTAATGGCAGATGGTGCTTTAAACCCTGTATTCACTCAAGAAGAGTTTGACAAGCAAAAAGATAAAATGATCGAAGGCTTAAAAGCTGACGAAAAAAGCGTTCCTTCAATTGCTCGTCGAGTTGAAAACGCATTGACTTTCGGTAAAAAACACTATAAAGGAGAATTCGTTTCAGAAGAAACTTTAAAAAATGTTTCCTTAGCAGATGTTAAATTGAACTACAACGAATATTTCGTTCCGGGAAATGCTTATTTAGTGATCGTAGGAGATATTGATTATAAGAAAACAAAAAAACAAGTAGAAAAACTTTTCGGTAAATGGAAAAAAGCAATTGCTCCGCAAATTGCTTACAACGACCCTAAAGACGTTCAATATAGCCAAATCAACTTCGTTGATGCTTCAAACGCTGTACAGTCTGAGATTTCATTAGTAAATCTTTCTAATTTGAAAATGACAGACAAAGACTACTTTGCAGTTTTAATTGCGAACCAAATTTTAGGCGGTGGCGGAGAAGGTCGCTTATTCTTAAACCTTCGTGAAAAACACGGTTGGACTTACGGTTCTTACTCTTCAATAGGAGCCGGAAAATATATCAATAAATTCAGATCAAGTGCTTCAGTACGTAATACTGTAACTGACAGTGCTGTTGTTGAAATATTCAATGAATTAAAAAGAATCAGAACAGAATTAGTTTCTGAAGAAGAACTGAAAAACGCTAAAGCTAAGTACATCGGTAACTTTGTAATGCAGATCGAGAAACCTACAACTATCGCTCGTTATGCTTTAAACAAAGAAACACAGAACTTACCGGATGATTTCTACGAAAAATACATGCAAAACATCAACGCTGTAACTTCAGAGGATGTTCTAAATGCTGCCAAAAAATATTTCTTAGCTGACAATACGAGAGTAATCATCGTTGGGAAAGCAGCAGATGTTTTACCGGGACTTGAGGATTTAAGCAAATCCGCTAAATTACCTATTTTCTATTTTGACAAATATGGTAACCCTACTGACAAACCTGTTGTAAAAAAACCAATTCCTGCAGGCGTAACTGCAAAATCTGTAATTGAGAAACACATTCAGGCTATCGGTGGCTTAGAAGCTCTTAAAAAAGTAAAAAGTGTTATGAGCTTTTCAGGTGCTACTATCCAAGGACAAAAACTTGATATGGTTACTAAATCAGCTCAGGATAAATTCTCTGCTGAGATCAGCATGATGGGAATGACTGTTTCAAAAACCGTTGTGACTCCTAAATACGGTTACACTATTAACCAAGGACAAAGAATGGACATCACAGGAGATGATTTGAAACAAATGCAGGAATCTGCAGGAACTTTCAAAGAGTTAAAACTTTTAAACAACCCTGATATTGAATTAGCCGGAATTGAAACGATCAAAGACAAAGATGCTTATGCTATCAAAAAAGGCGAAACAACATATTACTACGACGTAAAATCAGGATTAAAAGTTGCTGAATCCAGAGAGAAAGAACAAATGGGACAAAAAATGACTCAGTTCACTTACTATGATAATTATGTAGATGTAAAAGGAATCAAGTTTCCGTACAATACGACTTTAAGCGTAGGAATGGATCTTGAATTCACAACTTCTGATGTTAAGATCAATGAAGGGGTTTCTGATTCGGATTTTGAATAAAATTTACTTTTTATACAAACAAAAAAGGGTTTCCTAACGGAAACCCTTTTTTTATTTTCTACTGGAGAAATAGACTCCGATTAACACTACTACAGCTCCGATTATCTGAAGAACGTTCAAACTTTCATTCATAAAAAATGTTCCGAGAAAGATAGCCACAACCGGAATGATATAAGTAACGGAAGAAGCAAAAACCGGTGAAGACAACTGGATCAACTTAAAGAAAATGATATTCGAAATCCCCGTACCTACCATACCCAAGATCCCGATAAACAACAAGGAAGTCTGTACTTTCGGCTGATCTGCGATCAAAAAGAAATCTGAAAAATACAATACCAGAATAGCAGGTATTATCATAATTGAAAAATTCCCCACACTAATGGTCAACGGATGCAAATCTGAAAGATACTTCTTTATCAGATTTACATTGGTTCCATAAAAAAGTGAAGCCAGAACTATCAGTACGGCATATAAATAATTTTCTGTTGTTCCGTGATTATTTCCGAATAATACCAATAAAACACATCCTAGAAAACCTAAGCCTACACCAAAAAACTGTCTTCTCTCTACCGGAATTTTAAAGAACAGCAAGCCTACCAAAAGCGTGTTCAGCGGAGTAAGTGAGTTTAAAATAGAACTTATGGATCCGTCAATTTTTGACAAAGCCATAGCAAACAGAAAAACCGGAACAAACGTTCCGCATAAAGCTGTTAAGGCTATATATTTCCATTTATAGGATGGTATTTTCTTTAAATGATTAAAACCGATCACTAACAAAAACAATCCTGCAAAAATGATCCGCAACGAACCTAGCTGAATCGGATTTACGCCTTTTAAACCTAATTGCATCAGGATAAATGAGCTACCCCATACGCACCCCAAGAACCCTAACAAATACCACTTTAAATTATTCTTTCCCATACCTTTTTTTAAGGTTCAAAATTCTAACTTTATTTTTAAATACGGTTTTAAATTTTGTATTTTTGTCAATAATTCATGTTAAACCTCAATTTGTTATGAAAAAAATAAAAGTTTTTTCCCTAATAATCCTTTCTGCTATAGCTTTAACAAGCTGTAAAAAAGAAAACGAAGAATCTGCCAAAGTTCAAGTAGCCGAAACTACAAAAACAGAAGCTCAAAATGACGTTCCGGCAAAAGTTGAAACAGCTAGTTTTACAATTGACGGTATGACTTGCGAAATAGGTTGTGCTAAAACAATTGAAAGTAAACTTTCCGGTCTGGAAGGTGTAGAAGAAGCAAAAGTAAACTTTGAAGAGAAAAAAGCTACTGTTGTTTTTGACGCTAACAAACAATCTGCTGAAAGTTTAAAATCAACTGTTGAAGATGTAGCCGGCGGTGATACTTACACCGTAAGTGATATTCAGGTAACTCCGAAAGCATAATGAAAATTTATTTCTAATAAAAAAGCCTCTGTATAAAACAGAGGCTTTTTTATTATTCTTTCCATTCAACAGATTCCATAATCCTCCTGATATCGTCCTTGACATAACTGGCTGCAGGTAAAATAGAATCAAAATTAGGTTTTGCATAGAAATACATACTGCCTACTAAAAAGTTCTTTGTACTATCCGTAACATAAAACTGTGCATTTGTAGCTGCATTTCCTCCGACTTCCGAAAACATACCGTATACCTTTTTTTCTGAATTTATATAGGGCTGCGTACTGATCTCATCTGCTTTGATGGCATGTTCGTATGTTAGTTTTTGAGCATCTCTCAATAAGTCTTCTACATTTCCTTCAACTTTTTTATACGTAACATATATTGTTGCTTTCATTTTAGGATAATGCAGTTCAAAAGAACAATTCTCATTTCCTTTTATTTTTGTTTCATTATTAACGTCAAAAGTAAAAGGACAACTACCTTCTAACTTCCCGTAAACAGGATTCGGATATTCCAATCGCAATTGCCCTTGCGGTTTAGGCAAAGTGTCTTCACCACAAGATTGTAAACCTAAAAAAAGTAGAATCAATATAATTTTTCGCATAATACTCTTTTTCAACATTACGATAACGTAACTTTAATCTGTTTTATTCTTCGCTTATCTAAACTCTCAATTGTAAACAAGTAAGATTCAAATGAGATTTTCTGTCCTTTTTTAGGAAAATTACCGGATATCTCTAATATAAATCCGGCTAAGGTTTCTGCCTCTCCTTTTGCTTGTTCAAATACTTCTTCATCAACCTCTACAATTCTGAAAAAATCTTTCAGTCCTATCTTTCCGTCGAACACATAATTTTTATCATCAATCTGTGAATACACCAAGTTTTCATCGTCAAACTCATCGCTTATATCTCCGACAATTTCTTCCAAAATATCTTCCAGAGAAATCAAACCGGAAGTTCCTCCGTATTCATCTACCACAATGGCTAAGTGATTTTTCATTCCCTGAAATTCTTTCAACAAGTTATCCAGTTTTTTATTCTCAGGAACAAAGAACGGTTCTCTGATCAGACTTTGCCATTTAAAATCTTTCTTTTCGTCTATATAAGGAATAAGGTCTTTAATAAAAAGAACGCCTTCTATCTGATCGACACTTTCTTTATACACCGGAATACGAGAGTATCCTTTATCTATGATTTTCGGTAAGACTTCATCAAAAGTTTCTTCTATATCCAATGCGAAAAGGTCAATACGAGGACTCATTACCTGACGTACTTCCGTATTCCCGAAAGAAACAATTCCTTCCAACAGCTTTTGTTCTTCTACCGTTGTTTCTTCCTGATTGGTCAACTCTAAAGCCTGAGAAAGCTGATCTACCGAAAAATTTGTTTTTTGAACACTAAATTTCTTTTCTATATACAAAGTGATATTTCGCATCGGAATGGCTATTGGTGCCAGAACTCTGAACAATAGAGAAACCGGAATTAAAACCATTTTAGCAAAAGTTACATTATTTCTATTAGCATAGATCTTCGGTAACACTTCCCCGAAAAGCAATATCAGGAATGTAACGACAACTACTTCGAGTACAAAACGCATCACAACCGAATGAACACTTCCAAAAAGCCTTTCGCTAAAAGAAGAAAAAATAATAACTACACCAATATTAATGAAATTATTAGCCACTAAGATCGTAGCCAATAACTGCTTGGGTCTGTTAAGTAATTTAGTAACCTGATTGCCTTTATTTGTATCCTCATGCTCTAAATCGTCAATATCTTTCTGTGAAAGCGAAAAAAGAGCTACTTCAGAACCGGAAATAAAAGCTGAGCAAATAAGCAGAACGAAAACAACTAACATTCCGGTTAGCATTTCAAAATCAATAGTAGAAAAAAAACTGGAAGGGTCCGAGTCCAAATTAGTACGTATTAGTTAAACATTAAAAAGGTAAATCGTCATTACCTAAATTTTCGTCGTCAAAATTACTATTTTTCGGAGATTCCTGTTCATTAGACTTTAAGTTTTGTCTGTTTGCATCAGGATCTTTTTTAGTAGTCAGAAAAGTAAACTCTGTAACCTGAATCTCAGTGGTATATTTGGTATTACCATCTTCAGCCTGCCATTGTCTTGACTTAATACGACCTTCAATATAAATTTTATCTCCTTTAGAAAGATATTTTTCACAAATTTCAGCAGCTTTATTACGCACTACAATATTATGCCATTCTGTAGATGTAATTTTCTCTCCTGTTGTTTTATTAATATAAACTTCATTGGTTGCCAACGGAAATCTGCCAATACAATTTCCTCCGTCAAAATAATGCATCTTCACTTCGTCTCCCAAATGTCCTATTAAAAGTACTTTATTTACTGTTCCGTTCATGGCGTATATTTGTGTTAGTATAAATCAAATATAGTATTTTTTAGAATACCGTACTAAGGTTTGCTATAATAAAATTATGCAACACTATAGGAACAGGCAATTTCAAAAGCGCTTCCGGTTCGATCGCATTTTTTACTTCTGTATGCAATTGTACCTGAAAGAAACGAATGTTCAAATGTTGATGTGATAATTTATGAATCACTGAGGCTCCTTCAAAAAAAACAGAAGTTGCTCCCTTATACTTTTCCGCTATTTTATTTTTCACTTCAGTTATCGGGATCTCTTTTTCTGTTTCGACTAACGGAAATTGATACAAGTTATGCCAGATTCCTTTAGATGTTCTCTTTTCGACCAAAAAGTTCCCATTAACATCCGTTACTATTAAATAATTAAAGTAGCGATCTTTTATTTTTACTTTCTTAGACTTTACCGGCAACGCCTCCACTCTTTTTCGTTGCAAAGCAAAACAGCTTTCATTTAAAGGACAAACATTACAATCCGGATTTTTAGGCACACATTGCATTGCCCCGAATTCCATAACCGCCTGATTGAACAAAGCCGCTTTCCCTTTGGGTAATAAACTGTTTGCCAATTCCTGAAATTCTTTTTTAGTTTTCGACTGGGCAATATCTGATTCAACACCAAAATAACGTGCCAGCACCCGGAAAACATTTCCGTCTACAACTGCCACATCTTCATTAAACGAAATAGAAGCTATCGCAGCAGCCGTATACTCCCCACTCCTTTTAATTTCAGCAATTCTTTATAGGTATCCGGAAAATTACCTTGCAACTCCTTACTAATATATTTAGCGGTAGCGTGCAGGTTACGCGCTCTGGAATAATACCCCAGTCCCTGCCATAGTTTCAAGACCATTTCCTCGCTTGCATCTGCCAAGTTATGAATTACAGGAAAAGCCTCTGTGAAAGCCTCATAATAAGGCATTCCCTGAGCTACTCGGGTTTGCTGTAACATGATTTCAGACAGCCAAATATGATACGGATTTTGCGTTTTTCGCCAAGGCAAGTCCCGTTTGTTTTGTAAATACCAATTAATTAAAGAGTTAGAAAAATTCATTTTTTACAATTGAAAAACAAAATTATAACTTTAACATTTAAAATTTAATCAATTAAGGTTGATTTATTGTTTTTTTAATTTGTATATTTGCACACTCTAAAAATGAACATAAAAATTAATACGAAAGAAAATGACGAAAGCAGATATCGTAGCGAAAATTTCTGAAAAACTAGGTCTTGAAAAAGCAGATGTTCAAGCAACAGTTGAATCTTTCATGGAAGAAGTGAAAAATTCATTAGAAACAGGAGACAATGTTTACTTAAGAGGTTTCGGAAGCTTCATCATCAAAACAAGAGCTGAAAAAACAGGAAGAAACATCTCTAAAAACACTACAATTAAAATTCCTGCACACAACATCCCTGCATTTAAACCCGCTAAAGTTTTTGTTGAAGGAGTAAAAACAAAGACTGAAGTAACCGTATAATTATTTATTAATCTAAACCAACAAAGTTATGCCAAGTGGTAAAAAGAGAAAAAGACATAAGGTAGCAACTCACAAGCGTAAAAAGAGAGCGAGAGCTAACCGTCACAAAAAGAAAAAGTAGTATAATACTACTTTTCTTTTTTTAAAAGTTCTTTGAAATGGATCGATCACGTGATCGATTCTCGGGTAAAATACCTGTAAAAAAATGTTTAATCCATCCTTGCAGAAGTTAATGACTAGTGTAACAAACGCTTTGTCAGATGCTAATTCACGGATAAAAATGTACTGCATGAACAAAGAATTAATTATTCGTTCCAGTTCCGGTGCCGTAGATTTTGCCTTATTAAAAGATGGAAAACTAATAGAATTACACAAAGAAGAGGAAAAAGGAACCCAATTTCAGGTTGGTGATATTTTTATCGCTAAAATAAGAAAACCTGTTCCCGGCTTAAATGCCGCTTTTGTTAATGTAGGTTACGAAAAAGATGCCTTTCTACATTATCATGACTTGGGACCTAATCTGACTTCTTTGATGAAATTCATTAAACTTGTAAGCGCAGGTAAATTAAAAGACTATTCACTCAAAAATTTTCCTTTTGAACCTGAAATTGATAAAAACGGTGCTATTGCTGATGTACTTAGTGCCAATCAATCTATTTTAGTGCAAATTGTGAAAGAACCCATTTCGACTAAAGGACCAAGAATTAGTTCTGAGATCTCTTTAGCCGGAAGATATGTCGTTTTAGTTCCTTTTTCAGACAGAGTATCGGTTTCTCAAAAAATCGTTTCCAAAGACGAAAAAGAGCGTTTAAAACGTTTAGTTCTTTCCATTAAACCAAAAGGATTCGGCGTAATTGTCCGTACGGTAGCCGAAGGCAAAAAAGTAGCTGAACTTGACCGTGATTTATTAAACCTCATGGATCGTTGGTCAGCTATGTGCAAAAGATTGCAAACGGCTCATCACCCGTCAAAAGTTCTTGGTGAACTCAATAAAGCATCTTCTATTTTAAGAGATGTATTTAATGATACTTTCACCGGAATACATGTTGACGAAGAAGAATTGTATTTACAAACGAAGGAGTATTTGCAAGAGATAGCTCCGGATAAAGTGTCTATCGTAAAACACTATCAATCAAAAGAATTACCTCTTTTTGAGAAATATCATATAGAACGACAGATAAAAACGTCTTTCGGTCGAACTGTTTCCATGAGCAAAGGAGCATACCTTATCATTGAACATACTGAAGCTTTACACGTAATTGACGTGAACAGCGGTAATCGTTCAAACAAAGCCCAAAGCCAGGAAGAAACAGCTCTAGAAGTAAACCTAATTGCTGCCGCTGAAATTGCGCGCCAATTAAGACTTCGGGACATGGGCGGAATTATTGTCGTCGATTTTATTGACATGCAAAACGCAGAAAATAGAAAAAAACTATATGACTTCTTAAAAGAAGAAATGAGTGACGATAAGGCTAAACACAAAATC
Source organism: Flavobacterium sediminis (assembly GCF_003148385.1). NCBI lineage: Bacteria > Pseudomonadati > Bacteroidota > Flavobacteriia > Flavobacteriales > Flavobacteriaceae > Flavobacterium > Flavobacterium sediminis. The sequence goes on from NZ_CP029463.1 coordinate 1,055,654, forward strand.
TTGCCTCCTAGTAAATTTGGTTTGATACAAATTACTAGACAAAGAGTCAGACCAGAAGTTCACATTAAAACGAGAGAAGAAGACCCGAATGAAAACGGGGAAATTGAAGCTCCGATTTTATTGATCGACAAAATAGAAGCTGACCTGGAAAGAATTACAAAAGACCACAAAAAGGTTGTATTGAATACACATCCATTTGTGGCAGCATACCTTACAAAAGGTTTTCCATCCGTTCGTTCAAAATGGTATTTTGAACACAAACGTTGGGTGAAAGTTATACCTCGTGACGCTTACACGTATTTAGAATATCATTTCTTTGACAAAGAAGGAAATGAAATTAAATAACTTAAATCCGTTATTCTTAATTGAGTAACGGATTTTTTATTTTCCACTACTCCTTTCAATCACTATTCGCTGTTTAATTTCATTGCCATTTTCATCTACAACAGTGACCCAATGCAATCCGTTTGAAGCTATTAAAGGTTTCTCATGAAAGGTTCTGGTTGTCCCTAAAAACTGATCGTCAATATACCAGAAAAGCTCCACATCCGGATTGGAATGTGCCACTTTTAAAATCACGGGTTGTTCGATTCCGTTAAAATCTTTTGTCAAAATAATTTTAGTGAATTCACTCGGATAAATAAATGCCATTCTCGGTTTTGCATTAGCATCCTTACAATCGTCGCGCAACGGTGGCACCGGAATATAATCTACATGTTTGCTTTTATAATACCACTCCATAACCGGAGGTAAAATAAACCACGATTTAGAAACTATATTCTCTACCTTTTCACAATTGCTATTTACCGTATACTTCAAACTCTTATCTAAATGAATCATCTTATGATACGGGCATACCTCCGTTTTTTTAGAAGTTCTAGGGATCCATTGCTCTATGGTCGGACAGTTTTCCTGTGCCAAATAGCCGGATTGCTTACAAACCATTACTTTCTCCATATCATTGTATGGCTGATTAAACCATTCCCCTCTCGGTAACGTCCTGAAAACATCAAACAAAACCGGAGCAGCACTTTCCACACCTGTTAATAACGGCCGACCTTCTCCTGTGGCATTACCTACCCAAACACCAACAACATAATCCGGATTTACTCCTACAGCCCACGCATCCCTACCGCCAAAACTGGTTCCGGTTTTCCAGGCAATTTCCAAAGAAGAATCATAAAAACGCCATGCTTCATCTCCTTCCGGTCTATTTACCTCTTTCATAGCATTAAAAGTTTGCCAAATAGCTCCTGCTCCGTAGCTATTCTTTTCCCTTTTTTCTTTTCCGAAATCAATTGGTTTATTCCCGATATATTGAAGCGCGGTCATTTCATTACTTCTGTACAAATCCTGCGTTTGTGTAAAATGATTCAGGGTTGAAGCCATATACGCATACGCTCCACACAAATCCCATAAACTGGTTTCTGCACCTCCTAATATCAATGATAGCCCATAATGAGAAGGGGGTCTGTTAATATGATGTTGTTTTAGTTTTTGCAGCTTTTCATAAAAACGATTCACTGAATATTCTTTTAACATAAGTACTGCCGGAATGTTTAAAGAACGTGCCAGAGCTCTGCTTGCCGGAACAGCTCCGTCATAAGTATAATTATAATTCTGTGGCGAATAGCCGCTGATCTGCGTCGGTATATCAGGAACCAATGTATGTGACAGCAACTCTCCTTCGTCTAACATCGCTGCATACAAAAAAGGCTTCAAAATACTACCGGTACTTCTGGGTGCCTGAATTACATCGACATCTTTTTGGTGTTCTTTATCTGTTGGCGAATTCCCCACATACGAAAGCACTTTTCGGGTTTTGACATCAACTACTACAACTGCCATATTAAAAACCTTATTTTGCTTATACACATTATAATACTGTGCAACAATTTCATTAACTCGCTCCTGTAGGTTATAATCAATAGTTGTGGTTATTTTTTGCCCTCGTTTTTCCTGATTGATCTTTTCCGTCAAATGCGGAGCTATTTTAGGTATGGCATAAGGCTTTTGAGGAAGCGGTTCCAACAAGGCCAAGTCATACGTCTCTTTATCGATAATTTTTTCTTGCCAAAGCTTATGCAACAAGCGATCTCGTTTTTGCAATAACAGTTCCTGATTTTTACCGGGATAGATCAACCTTGGCGCATTAGGTAAAACGGCCAAAGTTGCGGCTTCCGCCCAGGACAATTGATGCGGTTGCAAACCGAAATACCGCCAGGAAGCCATTTCCAAACCTACAACATTCCCTCCGAAAGGCGCATGCGAAGCATATAAATTCAGGATTTTATCTTTAGAATGTCGCAACTCCAAACGAGTGGCCAAAATGACTTCAAAAAGTTTTTCAAGATAACTTCTTTCCGCATTTTTTCTATATAGACGAATAACTTGTTGCGTTAAAGTACTTCCGCCCCGAACTACTTTTCCGGCAGCTCTATTCTGTTGGAAAGCATGTAGCATGGCTACCGGATTGAACCCGATGTGCTTGTAAAAATATTGATCCTCAAATGCAACAATACACTGCCGGAATTTATAAGGCACACTGTCGCTTTCCGGAAAACGCCATTGCCCGTCATTTGCAATTTTGGCTCCCAAAAACTGTCCGTTACTACTTTCAATAACTGTTGCATACGAATCCTTAAACAAGGTTCGGGGCAACGAAAAATAATAAACTACCACAAGAATAATCCCTATGGTAGTTTTAATTTTATGACGTTTGAAATACGCAAAAATCTTATTTTGCATTTAATTCCGTTTATTCATTTACAATGGTAATCCACTGTCCTTTATTTCTGAAAACATAATTATCATCATACATGGCTTCGCATTGGATTCCCGGCAAATAGTAAGTTCCCAAATAAGAAGCATTTAACAATACTGTAAACGTTTTGCTTTCTCCTCGTTTTAATCCGAAATAGAATTGCGTCCTATCATCACGTATATCAATATAATCGGCTTTATTTTCTGCAAAACTTCCGAAATCTGTAAAACGTGAATTTACAATTTCGAATCCGGAAGGGAATATCTGTGCCAAAGCTACATTTTGAATAGCTTCCGTAGCTGTATTTTTAACTGTAACCTGAGCAACAAGTTCTGTTCCTTGCTTCACATTTGATAAATTGACAGCTTCTCCGTTTCTAGTCTTATATGCTATTTGAGCTGATAAATTTTTCTGCATCTCACGTTCTTGTCCCATTGGTAGCACACCTGAATTCAAGACTCTGACATACAAAGTAGCATTTCCTGTATTTTTCAGGCTTACACTATACTCCCCTTGGTTTACCACTAATTCTTTTTCCAGTACTGATTTTGTCGTAGTCAGTTTTTCCGTTTTTCCATTAAACGTCACATTACAATTAACACCTTTACTCCCGTTCTTTATAGCAAATTTTGACATAGCATATAAAGAGTAAGCCGTGGTTTGTGTACTCATATAATATCGTCCGGATAAGTGTTTTGCCAAAATATTTGCAGTCTGGAATGCTTTGGCTTTATCATCTACCAACAAATACGTTTCCAATAACATTGCTCTGTTTCGATCTTCCGAACCATAGTAATAATAGTAGTAGCGATTTTCATCATTTACAGCATTCCAGTTTATGGAACTCATAATTTTTTGTGCCGTTGCTTTTTGACCTGCTAAAGCGTAAGCTGCTGCCAAACGCAACTTAGAATCAGTTGATATACCAACGGTTTCTCGCAATCGGTTCATGGAGGCCAGATCGGCTTGCCCGGCTACTGCCAGAGTATACAAACGGTATGCCTGAGCAAAATCATTATGAAAATCAGTATTGTAACGCCATTGTTTAGCTTGTTTTTGCTGGAATGCGATCCATTTTTGTTTGAAACCAATCGGTAATACAAAACCTTTTTTCTCTGCTTCCATCATAAACTGACCGGCATAAGACGTCCCCCAATCATTAGCTGTGCTATTTCCCTGCCAATACGACAATCCCCCACTAGCTAACTGAAAACGACCCAAGCGTTGAATTCCTTCATTGATGTTTTGCTGGATTTTTTGCTTTTGACTATCGCTTACAGCTACAACATCAGCCAGATACAGTTGTGGAAATACACTTGATGTGGTTTGTTCCACACAACCATGCGGGTATTGGATCAAATATTGTAATCTTCTACCAAAATCGATCGTCGGGAATGAAGAAACTTCAACCCCCGCTTTATTGGTTCCGGCAACTCCGAAAGTAGACCAATTGATCTCTTTACTTTCATTCGGTTCCAATACTACATCAACAAAATCATTGGTTAACGGATTCGGATTTTCCACATCCAATTCCACTTCATACGTTGCTTTTTGGCTACCGGACGTGGCAATTACTTCTAACTTAGCAATTCCGATCTTATCTGTGGCTTCCAGATCAAAATACACCATTTTTTCATCCGGTGATTCAAATGAAACACTTTTTTGTGATGCTCCCTGAAGGCTTAAGAAACTGTTCGTTTTAATCTGCACAGAAACATTTTTAACCTTATTTTCCATAGCGAAGACCGTGATCGGTAATGTGATCTTCTCTGTAGGAGATATTTTTCTCGGCATTGAGGCCAAAACCATCAGCGGGTTTTTAACCGGAACTGTTTTTTCTGTGCTTCCATATGCATCTTCCTGAGCATTTCCGGCTACAACCATTGCTCTAACCGAGCCTACGTAGTTAGGCATTGTGAAATGATGCGTTGCCTTTTGACCTTTTTCCAATTTAAAAGGTCCTTTATAAATAATTACCGGTTTAAAACGGTTGGCTTTTTTAGCTTTGCTTCCGCCTAAATCTTCATCACCACCTATACTGAATATCTGATTGATCTTTCCGCCATAAGCTCCGATCACATCATCATAAATATCCCAAGTACGAACGCCAAGTGCTTGTTTTGCATAAAATTTATCCCATGCATTAGGTGTTTTAAATCGGGTTAAATCTAATAATCCTTCGTCTACAATAGCAATTGTATAGGTCATTTCTCTTCCGGACTGCTCACTTACCGTTATAGTGGCTTCTTTTTCCGGGCGTAGCACTTCTGCCATTTCAATCTGCGGTTTCAAAACGGTATTTTTATCTATAACTTCGATAGGTAAAATTCCGTACATGCGGATAGGAGAATCGTTCTGCGTTGAGGCATGCGGCTTGAGCAATGAAATATGGATGTAAACATTAGGCGCCATTTCCGGAGTTATTTCCACCTCTACTTTAGTTTCTCCTTTTGTGGTATTTGCCCAAAGTGTTTGCACCACTTTTGAACCATTTTCAAAAGACAATAATGCACGGCCGCCTTCACTCGAAGGGAAAGACACAACGGCTTTTTCGCCTACCTGATAATTTTCTTTATCTGAGGTAAAGACCAACATGTTTGCAGTTTCTCCATTTCCGGATTTCGATTTCCCGGACCAGATAGGCCAGTCAATAATTTGAGTTGTACTGGTTGCATGACCTCCCTCTTCATCAACAACCCGAATTAAATAACGTCCCCAATCTTCTTCAGGTACTTCAAACTGAAAGGAAGCTTTTCCTTTAGCATCAGTATTGACCACAAAGTTTTTGTAAGCTGTTGTACTACTCGCCGAATTGTATTTCGCTAAATCATCATTTGACGAATTCCACCACCAACGCCAGTCGACTTTATATACCCGAACTTCTAAATTCTTTACGGCTTTTGGTTTGCCCTTTTCGGAAAGCGTTATGATTTCAAAGCGATTCTTTTTCCCGGTTTCCAGCATACCGTATTTATTGGTTTCCGGACTTTTTAAACCTACATACGTTTCATAAGGCGAAAAATGAGCCGTAACGACATCGGTACTGAAATCCCCTCCGTTTTCATAGGCTTTGGTTTGAAAAACCACTTTTAGTTTTCCTGGTGACTGACGGTTCACTTCTGGCTGAAGTGTTACATTTGCCAAACCTGTTTCGTCTACTTTTCCGGAATATACATTAACCTCTTCCGTATAAAACTTTCGAACGTCGTCATCAAAATCGTATGGAGCATATCCTTTGAAAGTAGTTTTCTCTTTCATGAATTTTGCCTGCATTTCTACTTTTAAATTCTTAGCCGGTGCTCCGTGCAGCCAATTTACCTGAACGGTTCCTTTATTAGGCTGATTGCCATAAATCTGAGCATCATTGAAACTGTTCTTTATTTTTAAACGATTCGGCTTGATGGTTTCAATCTTAATGGATTTATAGAAATTAGCCCCGCCAATGCTAATCTTTGCTTCCCAGTTCCCTGTCAAGTCACTCGGTTTAGTAGCTACATCAAATAAATAATGATTGTTCTCTTTGTATTTCTGAACTGTCTGATACATTAATTTCCCTTTGGGATCTGACAAACGGAACTTGATCGGGTGTTTTCCGGCTAATTTACTTTCGTTATCATTAAGCATAAAAGCAATGTGCAGGGTATCACCCGGACGCCATACGCCCCGTTCTCCATAGATATACCCTTTTAACCCTTTTTGCAGGGTTTCGCCACTCACATCAAAATTACTAACAGAAAGAGATTGTCCTTCGTCTAAACGAACATACGTAGTATTGTTATTTTGTGTCACTACAGCAAAATAAGCATATTTCTCAAGGTCAATTTCTGCCCAACCTTTATCATTCGTTTGTACCGTTCCTAATTTTTGCTGTTGGAAATTATACAAATCGATTGTTGCTCCGGGTACCGGTTCTGTAGTTACAATATTGTTTACGGCAAAGAAATAAGAACCATTCTCGCCTCTTTTAGCAATTACGCCTAAATTTGTAGCTGCAACATTAGTTGCAATAGCTTTTCTGTAATAGTATGAATTGGTACATGGATCTTCTCTTTCTGACCAGTTGTAATCATCATAATAATAGTCGTCTTCATAGTAATAATACCCTCCGTCATTTCTTCTGACTTCTTCATCCTGCTCTTCAGTTTCTTCCTGATTTTCTTCTTCAACAGCTCCGCATTTGTAAAGTGAGTATTTTTTATTGAAATTTAATTCGACTCTGTAAATTGCCCCCGGATCGGGATTAACGATTTTAGACAAATCTAAAGCGTACGTATTCCATTTGCTGTAATTGGTCAGATTATTTTTTTTGAGTATTATTTTCTGTTTTGCAATCGGTCCGGCTACTTTTCTGAGATTATAGTTCCCGTTAAGTTCGTTATCTTGTAAGAACTGTAACACGTTATTTTTATATATCTTATATACTTTAACATCTACCGCACTTAGGTTAACAGCCTCGAAATTGATCTTCAGATTATCAGAACTTGGCAAGATCGTCCCGCTTTTTACAAAACGAATACTTGGTTTTAGCTGTTCGAAAGCTATTTTTTGCGAAAAACTTTGTTTTAACTTGTAACCGTCTTCACTTTGAATTCCCTGAAAAACCTCAACTAACAACTCTCCTTTTAACGGTTCGTTGAAAAACACTTTCAGTAAATTTCCGGCTGTAGCAAATTTCAGGTGACTTGCCGATTCCACTTGTACCAAACCATCAAAATCCTGATTTTTCTTTAACGGATCGGAAAAATTCAGTAGTAAAACCTGTGTATTGCCGTCTTCTACTTCGCCACTTAAAACTGAAAAATTGTTTTTACCGGGAATGTCTATTGCTGTTTCTCCTTTTTGTTTAATGTCAAAATCCTTGCCATCCCAAGCTATTTTTATCTTAGAATCGTCTTCAAATCTTTTAATACTATCAACAATGAACTTAAATTCACGGGCATTACTCAATTCCTTGTCTAACTTGATTTTCAACTTAGCTCCATCCTGTTGCACTGCAATCAACTGTGTTACTTTTTCTAAAGGAAAATTATCACTAGTATTGATTGTTCCGTTCAAATAAAAATAATCTTTACTGTAAGATTGTAAATCCTGAAAATTAACAACAAAGTCCTGCTTGATCGTTTTTAGCGAAAAATTGAAGGTTTCTAACTCACTCGGAACGTCTTTTAGCTTTTCTAAATGAAAACTAACTTTGTATTCCTGATCGTTCTTTAATGGTGAAGCCGGCACAAAAGCTACTGTATTTGCAGACAAAGCCACTACTTTTCCATCAACTGCCGGATTTATAGTAAATAATTTACTATCCAATTTTGTTTCAGGTGTCCAATCGGGTATGTCAAATGCGAGAACAACGCGAATATCGTCGTGAGCAGAAATTAATCCGGAACTGAAATTCTGGATATATTCTTTGAACAATCCGTAATCGGAATTAAATTCCTTATTTGATTTGGAACAAGAAATAATTAACAAAAATGCTAACGCAAAGAGCCCTTTTAAAAGCGTTTTAATTTTAATCATGGCGGGATGGATTATAGATGTTTTTCGTACTTACAAAAATGATGCAAAAATCACCTTAAAGATATTGTTTTTTTACTAAAAATACGACAGTTTATCTTTTAGTTCTAAAAAAAGCACGTAGTAATAAGGCACACTCGTTTTTTAAAACGCCTCTGACTACTTCCGTTTTCGGATGCAGTTGTGTTCCCAGCTTCATAAATCCTCTGTTTTCATCGGCCGCGCCGTACACAATTTTAGAGATTTGGCTCCAATAAAGTGCTCCTGCACACATTTGGCAAGGTTCAAGTGTTACATATAGCGTACAATCTTTAAGGTATTTTCCTCCCAGATAATTTGCGGCACTTGTTATGGCCTGCATTTCGGCATGTGCCGTAACATCGTGAAGTAATTCGGTAAGGTTATGACTTCGGGCTATTACTTTGTTATCTATTACAATAACGGCACCAACAGGTATTTCTCCTTTTTCAAAAGCTATTTCGGCTTCCATCAAGGCTTTTTTCATGAAATATTCGTCGGTAAAAATATTTTCCATAGCCACAAATTTACATTTTTTTCAAAAATGCTATGTTGATTTATGGTTATTCTTATTATGATTTTACAGTTTGAAATTTCTGGAAAAAGGAATTTCTGTTTTGTCGGTCATCACTACTGAAGTTTTATTCATTTGACCGATAAAGTTTTTATTAATGATATAGGAACGATGGCATTTTACAAAATTTGGCGGTAACTGCTGAATGATCTCTGACAATTTCCCTCTTACAAATTGATTCTTACCTGTTGTAACGAGTTGCAGGTAGTGGTCTTCTGATTTTATATAGATCAATTCGTTCAAATATACTTTTGCTTTATTCTTAAGTGTAATATGGTCTTCTATGACCAATTGTTTTACTTTTTCAAGTTCCTCGACAGTAGTTGTATGCCGATGTTCTATAGCTGTTTTTTCCTGAAGTATCTTTCTTTTTTTAGCATCTACTTTTTTCCAACGGAGGAAGGAATAAAATGCTAATAAGAATACCAAGAACAGTAAGATACTATAGACCACTCTATTTTTATTGAACTTTGTCTCTAACGAGCTTAATTCTCTTTGCTTTTCTTTGAGTTGGAATTTTGAATCGATCTCATAGAAATTGCTGTTTTTTCTAAAATCATCTAATAGGGAATCTAATTTTGTAAAGATGAGGTCGCTCTTACGGAATAAGGCGCTATCTCCTAATACAGAATAGATTTCTTTTCGCTTAAAATACAACAAGCGATACGATTTCACTTTGTATTTCGGTATGGGCAATGCTTCCGCTTTGTCTAAATATTCCAATGCTTCTGAATATCTAGATTGATCTACATCGTTTACCGCTAAATTCAGGTAATTGTAAAATTGATTTTGTATGTCTGCTGTTTTACGGGACAAATAGAGCGATTTTTGAAAAATAGCTGTCGCTTCTTTGTAATTCTGCTGTTGATTTTTTAAATAGCCGTAAGCCAAAAGTGTTTTTGCCTGAAAGTTTTCTTGCTTTTGGTAATATTCCGTTTGGAATATTTTTTCAAATTCTTTTTCCGCTTCCGGAAATTGAAGGCTATCAACCAGATGGTCTTTGGCTAATTCCAGATAGTAATAGGATCTCCACTTATCGCTTTTATCTTCCTGAGAAAGTGAATATAGTTGATTCAGAAAAAAACGCCGGTCTTTATGATAATAATTTTTAGAAGATTCTACATAATGAATATCGTACAGCAATTGTTTGTACTCTTCCTCACTGATCGTTTTATCGGTCTGTTCTTTTTCGTAAGCTTTATAATAATTAGCATAAGCCGAGTCTTCTATATTTATATCTCTGTATAACTCGGCTATTTTCAGTAATTGTTGAGTTGTTACCGAAGAAGCAGTTGTAAACTGCTTCTTTAAGGCAACAATTTTTTGTATCTCATTTTTATAAAAGTAATTGTATGAAACAGAGTCTTTGTCTATTTGTGAAAACAGAAAAGAATGAAAAAAAAAGATAAGGAATATATAGTTCTTCATTAATTACAATTGTCTGCAATTCCTACAACACCTCCGTTCCCTCCCTGACGCGGAATTAACTCATTACAAAAATTCATTTTAAAAGGACCTACAGGAATTTTACTATCATCAAGTTTAACTTCAATAAAAAGAGTTTTAAAACAGTCCAAAACACTACTTAATTCTCCGACATTATCATTCCAATAAAAAACTCTCAGCTTTTTACCCTCGCAATTAACGGTTTTAGGTATGTTAACTGATATGGTTTTTGAGAAAATTTCGCTTCCATCAGACAGAACGGTACCACTGATATCATTAAAATGAAATACTACTGCATAATCGTATTCATTTTGCACACTGCCAGGTAATGCAATCAGCTCGTGAGCTATAAATCCATATCGAACACTAATATTATGTAATGAAAGTGCTACTTCAACCGTTGTTTCACTTGTTCTTTTTGCGTTAATCTTTGTTGTCCACATTTTCTTATTCTTTTAAAAATTGTTCTAAAATAATTGTTTTTTGCAATAAATTATAACTTATTCCTACAAAACATCGATTTATTGATTATTCTTTTAAAAACACATCAAACGTCGAATTTAATTCTGTAATAATCCCTATATCATCTTTCCCTAATACAATATCATATACTCCTACATCTAAACTATTAACCACAAATCCGATCTTATCATGTTGGTAAGCATTTGCTTTTTCAAGCAGCTTTTTTTTAAGATCTTCGATAGGTTCTGAAAGATCTCTTGTTGTTTGTTTCTTAACTTCTCTTATAATGAGAGGTTTGAATAATGAAGATATGACCGGATAAAATTTGTTATCCACATCCATGCTAAAATCCAGATTTTTTAATTCGAATTTTTTATTATCCGTCATTGTCGGTTTTCCTATTAAATAGACCCAACCGGAAACCGGAAATAAATTTCCAGGGAGTTTAGCTTTTAATTTCACCCCTACTACTACCTCATCACCGTTAGGATATATATCTATTTTTTTCAGTTTGATATGAGCTTTCTTTTTGAGAATCAATTCAGGTTGTAGTTCTACTTTCTTCTCCTTTAAATATTTATTTGCCGTACCTGATATATCTTCATATTTAAGAATAAACGATAAAAATGATTTTACTTCACTTGGAACTTCTACTTGTTCTTCCAGTAAAGGCAAAGTTGCTGTTGTATTTATAATATTGTCATCAATAGTTATATTCCCTCTTACTCCCACAAACAGAGCTATTGAGTCTTTATAGACCTTCAAGCTTGACAATGCTGCTCCGGTCGGGTTAATATTCAGTTGATATTGCTTATCATTTACTAAGGTTGGTAATGAAAAGTTATAATGTTTCCATCTCTCTTGAATGGTATTTCTAAAAAGATCACAATCGATTTTGTTATAAATGATTTCATCCACATCTTCTTCAATCTTTTTTATGTATTTGTCTGCAACATTTGTTAATGAAATATAAACATTGTCTATTATTTCCAACTGAGGATTACTTATCCAAGAATGAGTTACATCTGCCTCTACTTTAGGGCACCATTCGGGAGTCATAAAAACTCTTGTATTGATATAAAAATTAATTTCTCCGTCGAAATTCTTCTTGTCTAAATCTAATCCGGCCGGTATTTTTCCTTTAAGTCCTGCTTTCCCTTTAAATGCAATCGGAACAGACACTTTAATTGTATTATTATCAAAATATGAAAGCTTCACTTTATCTTTCAGACGTAAGGCATATTGGTACTGATAGCCCACAGCTACTTCCGGACCTTTAGTTTCAATCCATTCATTAGGATGGTACAACGGATTTTTTGTTTTTATCCATTCATTAGGGTCATAAGCCGGATTCTCTATTTCAATCCATTTATTGGGATGGTATAGTGGATTTTTTGTCTTTATTGGACCGACTTTTATCCATTTTCTGGGATCATATAAAGGATCTTTTGTTTTTATCCATTTATTAGGATTGTACAAAGGGTTTTTTGTCGTTATAACTTCACTAGGATCATATAAAGGGTCCTTCGTTTTTATCCAGGATTTGTATTGAAAGGTTCCTTCTCCCTGATCGTTATATCCATTTTTAAAAGCCTCATTTATCTGATCCTCTAAGGTAGATAAATCTGCTTTTAAACCGACTATAAGCTTACTTTCGTAAGAAGGCATTTCAATGGCATCGTGTAACCGATCCGGTTTTTTTGTTATCTCTTTATAACTTTTACAGCTTATTAAGACTGTAGCCAATAACAATGTTAAGATGTATTTATTTTTATTCATACTTTTATCAGATTACTAATTTACTCTTAGACTTTCTTAACCAGATTCACATTAATCTTCCGATTTGAAAATATTAAATGTCACTCCTACAAAAAATGCAGGCTTATAGACACTATCATAACGTATTTCTGTATCTGCACTATTTGTGAATACATACGAACCACTTTCATTAACATGAGTTAGATTAACCGTATTTAACTGATCGATTTTCACAAAGGATAATCCTGCCGTAAACACTAAGCGGTTTTTCTCAAGAAATAAGGCAGAAAGACCACCATAAAAACCTATATTCGTGTCTTCTGAAACACTGGCTCCGAAAGAAAACCCGAATTGCGGCAATGACATATTGGAATGATTCCAATAAACATTCATTAAAACCCCTAATGCCTGAGTTATTTTATCTGCCTTCGATTTCTTGATCTCTTTATCTCCATCGTTATTTGTAAACGAACTATAATTCTCATTTCCATCAAAACTCAACAAATATCCTGTACTAAAATCTACCTTTATATTTCCATTTGTTCGTAATGTATAAGAGTTGAAAGTATGCTTCACTTTACCGTCTGCCGATTTTAGTTCAGGAGTAATGGCTATAATATCATTAGTTACTTGTTGTGCATCAGTTGTATAAACAAAATCTTCTTCCTTTATCCGATAATACAGATCTATTCCGGCAAAAGCTTTATTCGCGATACTATCAGATTTATATTCAACAGCTTCACCTATCTTTTTAGCATACTCAAATTCTTTTTCAAACCTCTTAGCATCTGCATATTTTATAACACCATCGGTTATCTTAATCTTTTCCTTCTCTTTTGAGGTCAGATTTCCAGAAAAGGAAAATGTTCCGGATTTTACATCTTTATTCAAGTCTGCATATAGTTGAGTTAATTTAGAATAGGTTTCTACTAATTCTTTTATTCTATCCCTAACATTTCTCTTAGCACTTGAAGCATCAGAACCACTGTAGATCAATTCATAATCATTCGCTGCATTTTCCCGAACTAAATCAACATTCTTAATAAAGACCGAATCTCCTAAATGCATTTGCAGTCTGTTTTCCAGATTCTGATAGTAAAGCAGATCTCTATATTTTTCCATAAAGGATTTATAAACTGTGGTGAAATCTATTGTATCATCAAAATAAATCTCTTTATTCACTCCCTCACTTATTACACTATCTGTTTCCTTTTCTTTAGCAGATTCAAGTAAGCTAATGACCGATTCAGGTATTTCATAAGTAATATCAGATCCTTTAGCGATAGTATAACCTTTCACTTTAAAAACATTAACATTATATATCTTAGTTTTTATATAATCTCCTTTTTTTATTCTTTGCGGAATACAATCTTTTCCAAAAGGATGGATTTCTAATTCCTTAGTTTCTATACTTTGTGCCTTACTGATACTGGCACAAAACAGTAAAATCATGAATAGTAATCTTGTTTTCATCGTTCATTGTAGTTAAAAAAACACCTACTCTATCAGCTTTTCGGCATCCGCTATTTTTTATCAAAATTCCCATGAATAAAGGGCTTACGCAAAAAAATGTCGTGAAATGCAAGAAATACAACGCGAGAAGAGTATTGAGAACAAAAAGCTTTCCCTGATTTTTAATTCCGAATTAAAAAACAACCGTTAAAGCACTGATTTTATCCTGTAGAAATAGTATTTTTGCATTTTAAAACATGGATTACACACTACTAAATAGCATCCAGGATCCGAATCAGGTAAGAAATCTCAATTCAAATCAGTTGCTTCAGCTTGCAGATGAATTAAGATCTTTTATTATTGATATTGTATCACAAAAAGGAGGACATTTGGGAGCCAGTTTAGGTGTAGTAGAATTGACCATTGCTTTACATTATGTGTTTAACACACCTGAAGATCTACTGGTCTGGGATGTAGGGCATCAGGCTTACGGGCACAAGATCTTAACCGGGAGAAGAGCTGAGTTTCATACTAACCGAGAACTCAACGGGATTTCCGGTTTTCCGAAAAGAAGCGAAAGCGAATATGACGCCTTCGGAGTCGGACATTCTTCGACCTCTATTTCAGCAGCCCTCGGAATGGCTTTGGCTTCCCAATTAAACAATGACTTTGAAAAACAACATATTGCAGTTATAGGTGATGCCTCTATTGCCAGCGGAATGGCTTTTGAAGGTTTGAATCATGCCGGTGTTACCGATGCTAATCTTTTAGTGATCCTAAATGACAATGCTATTGGAATTGACCCTAGTGTAGGAGCCTTGAAAAATTATCTGACTCAGGTCAAAGAAGGGAAAAATCCGAGACAAAACAATATGATCAAATCGCTCAATTTTGATTATACCGGACCTATTGACGGACACAATCTTCCGCTTCTGATTAAAGAATTGAATCGATTAAAAAAGATTAAAGGACCTAAATTCCTTCATGTTATAACTACTAAAGGAAAAGGCCTACAATTAGCAGAGGAAAATCAGGTAAAATATCATGCTCCGGGAAAATTTGAACCTAAAACAGGTAAAATCATTCCTCAGGACGAGTCTAATTTACCGCCTAAATTTCAGGATGTTTTCGGTTTAACTTTAGTTGAGTTAGCCAAAACTAATAAAAAAATAATCGGGATAACTCCTGCCATGCCTACCGGAAGTTCCATGAAATTTATGATGGAAGCTTTCCCGGAACGCGCTTTTGATGTAGGTATTGCCGAACAACATGCGGTAACGCTTGCTGCCGGAATGGTTACTCAAGGTATGGTTGTATTTTGCAACATCTATTCTACTTTTTTACAACGTGCTTACGATCAGGTGATCCATGACGTAGCTTTGCAAAACCTGCCCGTAATCTTTTGTTTGGATCGCGCAGGGTTAGTAGGTGAAGACGGAGCTACCCATCACGGAGTTTTTGACATCGCTTATTTAAGTTGCATCCCTAACCTTATTATTGCAGCTCCTTTACATGAAATAGAGCTTCGCAATATGATGTATACCGCCCAAAAAAGCTTGGAACACCCTATTGCTATTCGCTATCCCAGAGGTCGTGGTAAACTATTGGACTGGCAACAAGAATTTAAGGAAATTGAGATCGGTAAAGCCGTTTCTTTGCGAAAAGGGAACAAAATAGCTATTCTTTCAACCGGAACAATTGGCACTGATGCTTCTCAAGCAATTGACCAATGTGTTAACCCGGAAGATGTTGCTCATTATCATTTCCCTTTTGTAAAACCTTTGGACGAAAGGCTGTTAAAAGAAATTTTTGAAAACTACACAAATATCATAACAATAGAAGATGGTACAATTATTGGCGGTTTCGGAAGCTTGATCGATCAATGGAGTAGAAAAAATCATTTAAAAAACAATATATACAATTTAGGAGTGCCTGATGCGTTTATAGAACATGGTAAAGTGTCAGAGCTCCGGAAAATCTGTAACCTAGATACTAAAAACATTATTAACCTATTAAACACCCTTATTACAACATGAAAAAGACCTTTTTTATGGGTTTTTTAGCTCTTTTTATTCAACAAAGTTTTTCACAAATAGTTGTCACTAAATTACCCGACTCAACAACCTACTGGACTAAAACAAATAAAATTGGTTTAGACATTTCCCAAATTACTTTTGTTAATTGGAATGCCGGTGGAAATAATTCAGTTTCCGGATTAGTAAAAGGACAAGCTCTCCGAAAATATGAAAAAAAGAATTTTTCATGGAATAATGAGCTAATTCTCCGTTACGGTATCAACAAACAGGAAGGACAGGAATTACGGAAAACAGACGACCAGATTCAAATTAATTCAACGGCTGGTTTTAGAAAAGACAGTACCTCTAATTGGTTTTACGGAGGAAAGTTCACTTTTAATACACAGTTTGCCAACGGTTACAACTATCCGAATACAGATGAACCTATCTCGAAATTTTTTGCTCCCGCATACGTTTTCTTAGGTATTGGTTCGGAATATGTTAGAAAAGATATTCATTTAAATTTATACTTATCGCCTTTAACCCAAAAAACCACTTTGGTTCTGGACAGAAGGCTAGCAGACCAAGGAGCATTTGGTGTTGATGCTGCGGTTTATGACGAAGTAACCGGTGAATTGATCAGACACGGGAGAAAGAGCAGAACGGAAATCGGTATTTTAGTAACGAATCAATGGCAAAAAGAAGTTTACAAAAACATCAATCTGGAACATCGGTTGAGTTTATATACTGATTATATCAATAAGTTCGGCAACATTGATGTAGACTGGCAATTACAACTCGACATGACTGTAAACCAATATGTTAAAGCCAACATCGGCTCACATCTTATTTACGATGACGACATCAAAGCGAAGGAAGAAGTTAACGGCGAACAGATTACGGTAGGTCCTAAAGTTCAGTTAAAGCAAATCTTAGGTGTTGGGGTTACCTATACATTTTAAAACTACTTAAAAAATATTTTCAAAACTATTTGTTTATATAGTACAATTAGCTATATTTGCACCCACATTTAAACACACGCGGGTGTGGTGAAATTGGTAGACACGCCAGACTTAGGATCTGGTGCCGCAAGGTGTGTAGGTTCGAGTCCTATCACCCGCACCAATACAGAAAACCTGAACAATTGTTCAGGTTTTTTTGTTTCTGCCTTAGTCAATTGCATCCTTAAAGATAATTTCGTATCTTTGCATCGCTTATGATTTTAAAAACCAGAGAAATAAAAAATCTAAGGATATATTCTTTTAAGTACTTAGTTTTCAGAGTACAATCAAATAAATTTATTCCTCCTCAATTATACTTTAGCGTCTAAAGATTCTAAGTATCAAGTATTTGTATTCAGATTTCATTTAGCAAAATGAAGACTTCATACATTATTTTCTCTAAAATTAAAAAAATGGCTTTTTTGTACATAAAACGATTTACTAAAACAGAAAATCGTTTTAACCCCAAAATGGGTAGGTTAATAGCCAATGTTACCTATATTAAGAAATACGTTGCAGGCATACCTATTACAACTCTTCACAAATACAGAAATACGTATTACGGAGAAGTTAAAACCTGTAAAGAATGCGATATAAACAAATAAATAAACCCAATTAATATGTTAAAAATAGAAATAAAACAAGGCGAAAGCATTGAGAAAGCCTTAAAAAAACTAAAACGAAAATTCAGAGACACAAAAGTAAAAGAGGAATTACGCGAAAGACAACATTATACTAAAAAGTCTGTCGGAAGAAGAAAAGAAATTCAAAAAGCTAAATACAAAGAAGAGTTTCTGAGAGCCCAATACAACTAAAGCTCATTGTACAACATAAGATTAATCTTTTATTTTAATCTTATGTTGTTACTTTTTTTATCTTTTTAAAGCAAAGTGTGCTTTAAATTTTTTCTGTTCGCCTTTATACAGATAATCAACCGTAAACCAATAATCTGTTGAAGGCAATGCTTTACCATTTAACATTCCATCCCAACCATTTCCGGAAGGCGATATTTGTTTCAAAAACTCGCCGTAACGATCAAAAATAGAGATTATCGCATCTGGATATTCATCTCGTAAATCCCAGATATTCCATGTATCATTGTAGGTATCTCCGTTAGGAGTAAAGAATTTCGGGTATTTAATCACCGTAAAGGGCAATGTAAAGTCACCACAATATCCAAGAACATCTCTCACAACAATTACGTGTTCGCCGGAACTCAGATCAAAAAATTCATTTCCGGACTGAAATTCCTCTTCATCTAAACTATAGATATATGTTCCGAAACCATTTTCAATAGTAACTACAGCATTAGCTACATCTTCAAAAGGAGAAGTTACCGCGACAGATGCAATAGCCGGACTCGATTGAACAACAGCGACATCTACCGGAGCATAATTACAATCAGGCGGCACTTCCGGTGTTAATTTGACGGGCACTGCTGTATAAATCCCTTCCTCCACAGCTACATAAGTTAAGCCTGTGCCTACCAGTTCCTCATTCAAATACCATTCAACATTAAAGTCACTTGAATCCAAGCCTGCCTCTAAAACAAAACTTTGAAAAGTTTGATTGGTTTCCGGATCCACACAAATTATTCCTTCTTCAACGTCAAAGAGCAATCTGGGATAAACCGTAAATTGAAAATATTCTTCATCATAACATTTTATCATAGTATCTGTAGACTCATCGTAAGCAGATATTTCTGCATAGACCCATACTTCAAAAGTTTGGGGTTGCGATCCCGGATCAACGCTAAACTCATAATTTTGCGGATTTAAAATATCCGTTGGATCTCCACCCGATTGTGTGTAGTAATTCACCGTAAAATTCCCTGAAGGCAAAACCGGCAACGTAAATTCTCCACAATAATTTTGATTATCATAAGACGAATAATCAGGTAATACAGGTGTTTCCAAAACGGTCACAATAAATGATCTTTCTTCAGTACAATATGCTAAATGATTATCCGTATTTATTCCATAAACATATACTGTTTGAGGTGTATTATTCGGCGTAAAAACATAATTACTAAAATCAATTTCATCAGCCAGATCTCCGCCGGAACTAAAATAATATTTCACATAATTTACAGATTCCGGATTAGGTGTCGGGTTAATTAAAGGGGTAACATATAACTATCACAACGAGCAACATCGGGATAATCCGGTAAATTAAGCCCTTTAAAAAGTATCTGGAATTCCTTATCTATCGTACAACCCGTAACCGGATCTTCATAATAGAGATAAAATGTTTCGGTCGACGTAAAAATAGTATTGGGATCAACTATCTGACCGGATCCGTTTGGACCGCCTTGTTCCGTATAATACGTTCCGAGTTGAGGCTGAGAAAGACTATAAGGCATACATTCATTTCTATTGATCGCCTGGTCCAATCCCGGGAAAGGACGAACAACTATAGTAAAGGCATGCTCATTGGTACACGTTATCAACGAGCCATCCGGTAAGATATAACTTGCCTCATTGTAAACATAATAAGTACCAGGAGGATACGTCCCTCCTATCTCTATCTTAGCAGGTAACACTACTTCTTGTTGCCCCGCTACCGTTGGCCCACCTGATAGCCTATAGTAAGTCCCATTTGTTAATGACGGAAAAATATACTCTCCACAATAATTTCCGTTAGGTACCTGATCGACAGCCGGAGCATCGTAAATAGTAATATTGTAATTTAAGTTTTCCGTACAATTCGGAGACAAGGTTGTCTCTGCATAATAATACACTACTTGAGACGAAGTCAAAGGAACATTCGGGTCAATTGAACTCCCTTGACCTCCCGGCTGATTAAAGTATCCTCCAAAATCTATATCCGGCAACATAAAGCTACCACAAGTATGTATATCGGTAAACTGAGAAGTATCCACAATGTTCACCTGAAACATGTTTTCAAGTGAACAAAACCCCTGACTCCCGTCTGAATTAATATGATTTAATTGATTGTATACATATATTGCTTGACTTGCCGTTATAACATCTCCCGCAAAAAGTGCTGTTCCGTTTCCGCCCGACTGCGTAAAATAATTTCCATTTGATAAACTTGGCAGAACATAGCTATCACAATACGTTACATCATCCGGTTCATCTACTAAAGGCATCGGGTGTATGTAAATATCAAATTGATCATCACGACACAGAACACCATTAACCTCAGCATAATAATAAATCGATTGTACAATAGTCGAAGAAGAAGAGTTAGAATAAACCGTCCCTGAGGGAATTAGTGTCCCTGTACCGTTAGGACCTCCAAAATCAGTATAGAAACCTCCTATTCCCTGAAGAGGAACAGGCACTACAAAACGACCGCAATTATTGATCCGAGGCCCGTATTCGTCAATAAAAGTAACCTGAAAACTAGTCTGATTTGTACAACCGTTTGCATCCGGTCCTGCGAAAATATAATAAGTCCCGCTATCCTCAATATAAGATCCCGGACCACCCTGACCTAAATTCAATCCTGAGCCGTTTGGCAACGAGAAATAGGTTCCGTTAGTGATCACAGGTAAGATAGTATTACTACATTCAACAATATCTGAAATCGAATCAACCAGAGGTAAAGGATGAATCATTATTTCAACATTTGTTATATCAAAACAAGAAGAATTATTTGCATAAGCTATACGAATCCAGTAAACGATTGTTGAAGTTCCCGCCGGAATTGCAACTACGTTATTTATACTGTTCTCACCATTAAAGGCATCAGATTCAGAATTATAATATGTAATAACAAAGTTTCCGGTCTGACCATTTACAACATCTGGATCATGTAGTGACAAATCATAAGATATACTAGTTCCAGGTTCATCGCAAATATATCCGACAATCTCTGTTCCTGCCACTACAGGAGGATCTATCACAAGATCAAATGAATAAAGAGCGTCGCAAAAATTCCCCGTTTGTATATTGAAAATTCGCACATAAATAGTTTGTCCGGAACTTTGAAAAGCGGTCAATTCACTTTGAGGAATGGGATTATCTGCTGTTACATCTGCCATTGAAGCATAATAGAATAAATCATATTTTATATTGTCTATTCCTAAATAGTTTTCATCATTTAATGTAAGATCAAATGAGTACGTGGTCGCTCCACTGTCGCAAGTAAAAAGATTCTGTGGAACTGTAACCGACAACGGATGAAATGTTATACTCTCTTCTATATGGCACCCTCCTTTATCTATGATTAGCTCATAAATACCGGGTTCGGTAACCGTGTAAGCTGATCCGGTTTCATCAGGAATTACCCCTCCGTCTTGCAGCCATTGAAAAGTATAAGTACTGTCTAACCCTGTATCCAGTAAAAACTGATCTCCTGAGCAAATGATCTGATCAGGACCTAAATCAAAATCTGTTGTAAAACTCCCGGCACCGATAAATACCGCTGAATCGTAATTACTACTCAAATAATCGGCTACAACCATTTTTAATCGGTACGGATGATTAGGTATAATTGCAGAAGAAGCAGAAAGCACAACAGTATATCCTCTCATATTGATTGTCGATGCACCCGGATCATCTACATTATAAACAGCAAACAATCCCGGATTTGTTGAGCTACAAGTAGTATTATAAATCGAATTTTTAATCGTTTTAACAGAAACCGGAGTAGTTGTATTAGGTACTACCGCCAGATTCGTGATTGAATTCGTTACCAAATCTATTAATTCAAAAGCAAAAATATCATTAGACAGGCATTGGTAATCCCCATATTCATTAGAAGCAAAAAGAAAATTAAAGTTAAAAGAATTAGCTACCGAAACAAAATCAAACTGTAAATAAGCTAAATCTGTAATTGACTCGGTAGTCCCGCTACTTAAATCACTTAAACCTTGCAGAAAGGCATCACTGCCACCGTTTAATGTAGTTGACCCTAAATTAGCTCCGGTATAGTTTCCCTGAGTATCTGAAACATTACCGCTACGTATTACAATTCCCTCCTGAATAGGAAATGCCGACCCATTATTTGTAAAATAAGCCACTGACTGATTAGAAGAAAATGTAGCATTCGCAAATTCAACACAGGAAGTATTAAGCAACAGACTTACCAGATCATCAGCCGTGTAACTTGAATCATCGATTGTAACTACTTGCGAAAACGATACAACATTTACTAACAGCACTATTTTTAAAAATAGTCTTTTCATATTTATCGCTTTTTGGGAAGGGGAAGCGGTAAATAGCAGTAATAATCAGTATAAAGATACTAAAAAATATTACATTAAATATAAATAAAAAATGGTTAAAGAACATTTCCTTAACCATTTATATCTTTTTACTATAAAAAACTATTAGTCGTTCAGTTTCAATACCGCCATAAATGCTGATTGCGGAATCTCTACATTACCTACCTGACGCATACGTTTTTTACCTTGTTTTTGTTTTTCCAATAATTTTCGTTTACGTGAAATATCTCCTCCATAACACTTAGCTGTAACGTCTTTTCTCAAAGCTTTGATCGTTTCTCGCGAAATGATCTTAGCTCCTACGGCAGCCTGAATCGGAATGTCAAACTGTTGGCGAGGAATCAACTCTTTTAACTTTTCACACATCTTTTTACCGATAGTATACGCATTATCTTCGTGAATCAAAGCTGATAATGCATCCACAGATTGTCCGTTCAATAAAACATCCAGACGTACTAATTTTGATGTACGCATACCTATCGGGTGGTAATCAAATGAAGCATATCCTTTAGAAACCGTTTTTAACCTGTCATAAAAATCGAATACAATTTCTGCCAACGGCATATCAAAATTCAATTCTACTCGTTCAGGAGTTAAATAGGTCTGATTCGTTATTTGTCCACGTTTTTCAATACACAAACTCATTACCTGTCCGACAAAATCTGCCTTTGTGATAATGGTAGCCTTAATATAAGGCTCTTCCACTCTGTCTAACTTTGAAGGTTCGGGTAAATCCGACGGATTATTAACGATAAAGGCTGTTTCCGGCTCTTTTTTAGTATAGGCTAAATACGACACGTTGGGAACTGTTGTGATCACCGTCATATCGAATTCACGCTCTAAACGCTCCTGAATGATCTCTAAGTGTAGCATCCCTAAGAATCCACAACGAAAACCAAATCCCAAAGCAGCCGAACTCTCTGCTGCAAACACCAATGATGCATCATTCAACTGAAGTTTCTCCATTGAAGTTCGCAAATCTTCAAAATCTTCTGTATCTACAGGATAAATCCCTGCGAAAACCATAGGTTTCACATTCTCAAAACCTGTAATCATATTTGTCGTCGGATTTTTAGCATCTGTAATTGTATCCCCGACTTTTACTTCTTTTGCCTCTTTAATCCCTGAAACCAAATACCCGACATCGCCGCTAGAAATTTTGTTTTTCGGCACTTGGTTCAATTTCAGGGTACCTACTTCATCTGCAAAATATTCTTTTCCGGTAGCCATGAACTTAATTCTTTGCCCCTTTGTGATCTCTCCGTTGATAACACGGAAAATTACTTCGATCCCTCTAAAAGGATTATAATGAGAATCGAAGATCAAAGCTTGTAAAGGTTCGTTAGGATCTCCTTTAGGAGCAGGAACTTTTTCAACAATTGCCTCTAAGATCTTATCCACCCCGAAACCGGTTTTACCTGATGCGTGAATAATATCTTCCAGATCACAACCTAACAGGTCAATGATATCATCACTCACCTCTTCAGGATTTGCACTGGGTAAATCAACCTTATTCAAAACCGGAATAATCTCCAGATCATTTTCTAAGGCCAAATACAAATTAGAGATCGTTTGTGCCTGAATACTTTGTGCTGCATCTACGATCAACAAAGCGCCTTCACAAGCCGCAATAGATCGCGATACTTCATACGAAAAGTCAACGTGACCCGGAGTGTCAATTAAATTTAAAATATATTTTTCTCCTTTATATTCATATTCCATTTGGATGGCGTGACTCTTAATTGTAATACCTCGTTCACGTTCCAAATCCATGTTATCTAATAACTGAGCCTTTTCCTCACGTGCAGTTACGGTTTGTGTTGCCGCCAAAAGCCTGTCAGCCAGCGTACTCTTACCGTGATCAATGTGCGCAATAATACAAAAGTTTCTAATATTCTTCATCTTCAAATCTGTCGTTTTCCCTAAATACAACGGGGATTTAATCCGCAAATATAAACCAAAGTTTTCATTAAAAAACAGTCTGTGAAGTTAATAACATATAAAAGTTGTATTTTTGCCAAAAATTTACGCTATGCCCAAGATCGGCAATATACAATTACCTGATTTCCCGCTTCTGTTGGCTCCAATGGAGGATGTAAGTGACCCGCCATTCAGACGTTTGTGTAAAATGCACGGCGCTGATCTGATGTACTCAGAATTCATATCTTCTGAGGGGTTGATTCGTGACGCTATTAAAAGTCGGCAAAAACTGGACATTTTTGATTACGAACGTCCGGTTGGTATTCAAATTTTCGGCGGTGATGAAGAAGCTATGGCCATGAGTGCCAAAATCGTAGAAACTGTCCAACCCGATTTAGTTGACATCAATTTTGGCTGTCCTGTAAAAAAAGTCGTTTCTAAAGGTGCCGGAGCAGGAGTTTTAAAAGATGTCGATTTAATGGTTCGCCTGACACAAGCTGTTATTAAAAGTACTAGCTTACCCGTTACCGTAAAAACCCGTTTAGGCTGGGATGAAGAATCTATCAACATCGATGAAGTAGCCGAACGTTTACAAGATATCGGCGTACAGGCTTTAACGATCCACGCAAGAACAAGATCTCAAATGTATAAAGGCCATTCTGACTGGACGCATATTGCCCGCATTAAAGATAACCCCAGAATTACCATGCCGATTTTCGGTAACGGTGATATCGATCAGCCTGAAAAAGCTTTGGAATACAAAAACAAATTCGGCGTTGACGGTATTATGATCGGTCGTGCAGCCATAGGTTACCCATGGATATTTAACGAAATCAAACATTTCTTTGAAACAGGCGAACACTTGGCAGCCCCAACAATGAAAGATCGTATTGAAGCGGCTAAAAATCACTTGATCTGGTCTATGGAATGGAAGGGAGAACGTTTAGGGATTGTGGAAATGCGCAGACACTATACGAATTATTTTAAAGGCATTCACGGTTTTAAAGCATACCGTCAAAAATTAGTCACTACTGACGGTGCTGAAGATGTTTTAAAAGTTTTTGACGAAATCGCTGATGCTTACCATGATTACATTATAACAGAGCAATAAATAAAAAAGCCAAACTGAAGTTTGGCTTTTTTATTATTAGCTATTTTTTAGATTAATGATCTCCTGATCGGTTAAAAATCTCCAGTTTCCACGGGGTAAATTCTTTTTAGTTAACCCGGCAAACATTACCCGATCTAATTTGATCACATTATATTTTAATTGTTCAAAGATCTTACGAACAATCTTGATATTAGCGGTTTTCATTTTCACACCGATCTCGCTTTTAGGCTCATTGTCAATATATGTGATCTCTTCTACAAAAACTTTGTGCCCGTCAATGGTTATTCCTCCTTGTATCTTTTCTAAATCTTCAAATTTCAGATTTCTGTCTAAACTTACCTGATACAACTTAGTAGAACGCTGATTAGGACTTGTAAACTTTTTAATCAGGTCAGTATCATTTGTAAACAACAACAACCCTGTTGTGGTTTTATCCATTCTACCTACCGGTTGCAGTTTAGCTCTACTTGCATTTCGTACTAAATCCAAAACACTGGGTGCATTCTTCTCTTCATCGTGCGATGTGGAGAAATTCTTCGGCTTGTTTAATAGTACATATTCTTTCTTTTCCGGGGTAATTGTGGCACCGTCAAACTGAACAGTATCGCCCGGCTTAACTTTATAGCCCATTTCAGTTACAACCTCTCCGTTAACTTTTACGTTTCCGCTTTGAATATAAATATCTGCTTCTCTTCGGCTACACATACCGGAATTCGCTATGTAGCGATTCAAACGGATTTCATCCGGATTAGCGGCTACTGGTTTTGATTTTGGCTTAGCCTCCTGTTTAAAGAACTTAGGCTGACCACTTG
The DNA here is from genome assembly GCF_003148385.1 of Flavobacterium sediminis. Taxonomy (NCBI): domain Bacteria; kingdom Pseudomonadati; phylum Bacteroidota; class Flavobacteriia; order Flavobacteriales; family Flavobacteriaceae; genus Flavobacterium; species Flavobacterium sediminis. The sequence continues at coordinate 1,081,695 of NZ_CP029463.1, forward strand.
CAAATTTGTCATTCCCTCTCGAACTTCGTTCCTTTCTAAACCCTCCTTGTCTTCCTGAACCAGGATTCTTTCTATCATTCCCTTGATGACGTGACATAAACTATTTTTTTTGCAAAGATATATTAATAAATGGAAAGTATTTTTTTTCCGTGAACTAAAACACTCGGTTTTATCAAAACGATACAAAAAACACCACTTAAAATAATGATTTTTAATAAGAAATGTAATTTAACATACATTTCCTTCTTATTAACTTTCCATAGTTGGATCAAGAAAAGGATAAGCAAAAAATAACTGATGTAAAAATAGATTTCCATATAACCTACATTATATATTTCCGTTAAAAAATAAACAGGAATAATGGAAAAAACTGTCAGGAATGTAATAATCGTTTTAGCCGTTCTTTCTCCGAATCGCACAGGGATTGTTTGGTAATTGTTGGCTAAATCGCCTTCAATATTTTCCAAATCTTTAACTAATTCACGAATTAAAATCAATAAAAACAAGAAAGTAGCATGCGCAAAAATAACATGATAAAAATTCTTAAAATACATTAACACTCCAAAGAAAGGTAATACCGCTAAAAGCACAGCCGTTAAATTACCAATCATGGGATAACGCTTTAATTTATGCGAATAAAACCAGATGAGAAAAATATAAGCCGAAAAGAAAAAAACGGCTCGCCATGAAATAAAACTCATTAATATAACGACAATAAAATTAACCGTAAAGTACACTTTTAACTTAGTACTTTGGCTAACCAACCGATCAATCATTACTTTCTTAGGACGATTGATCAGGTCTTTTTTAGCATCGTAAAAATTATTGATGATATAACCTGAAGCTATACTTAAAGAAGAAGCTAATACAATTAAGAACAACTTCCAGTCAAGTAAAATATGTAAAGCACTTTCTTCCGGAGCTAAAATAAAGATAGACGAAAGATATTGTGCCAGCGCAACAACCCAAATATTGTACCCCCTAACAACTGAGAAAAAGCTGAAGATCTTGGTCAGTAATAATTTGAATTTTCTGGAAAACATTCTCAATTTATCAGGTTAATTTAAAAGATTTTGAACTCTTAAAGGAATCTATAAAAATCGAATTTACACCTAAAAATTGTATACTACTTCTAATTTATAATCTTTTAACGCTTCTTTAGCTTTTTCCAGATCCTGAGTGAATCCCAGAATATAGCCACCACCACCGGATCCACACAATTTCAGATAGTAATCATTGGTGTCAATTCCTTTTTGCCAAACCTGATGAAACTGTTCCGGAATCATCGGTTTAAAATGATTTAAAACTACTCCGGAAAGTTTTTTGGTATTTTCAAACAATGCTTTCACATCGCCATGCAAGAAGTTTTCCACACAAGCATCTGTATACTTAATGAATTGCGATTTTAACATGTTTCGGAACCCCTGATCTTTTAAGTTCTCCATAAAGATATTCACCATAGGTGCCGTTTCTCCTACGATTCCGGAATCAATCAAAAAAACAGCTCCTTTGCCGTTAGTCAATTGGCTTGGAATCCCTGTAGGTTCAATATTATCTTTTGAATTGATCAGAATAGGCAAACTTAAATAGCTGTTCAACGGATCCAATCCGGAACTCTTACCATGGAAGAAAGATTCCATTTGCGAAAAAACAGTTTTCAACTGTAATAATTTATCACGTGTTAAATTTTCCAGAACCGTGATCTTATCATTCGCATATTTATCATAAATTGCTGCTACCAATGCTCCACTACTCCCCACACCATAACCTTGCGGAATACTTGAATCAAAATACATCCCATCAGCCACATCTTTATTCAGGTCTTCTAAATTGAAGGTAACCAAATCCGATTGATCTTGCTGTAATCCGGCTAAATAGTTTGCAAAGCCTTTCAAACTTTCATTAGACTTTTTCATCTCTGAAGACGGATTATTGTCTGCTTTTTTCAAAGCGCCTTTGTAGAAATTATAAGGAATAGAGAGCCCCTTTGAATCCTGGATAATTCCATACTCACCAAAAAGTAAAATCTTCGAGTAAAATAATGGTCCTTTCATAGTCTAATTCACAATTAATAATGAATAATTGATAATTATTTTTTTGATGTATTTATGATGCTGGTCAGCAACTTTAATATCTCAAAATTTTATTTTTAACACTTTAAAACTCTTCAACAGAAATATATTTAGTTTCAAACAACAAATCTAACCAATATTCTGTTTCATTCGCTTCTTTTAAGGCAATGACATCTTATGTATAAATCTGCTCTACTTTGTGCGTGTTCAGCCTCTCTGACATTTGCCCCAATGTCGTTCCGGAACGCAAAAGTTATTTTGACTAAACAAATTTTTATTCTCTGCTAAATTCTTATAAAGATAAACTATTTCTTTTGCAAATTCAAACGTTTTATCCTTAATAACATTCTTCTTTTCCATTGTCCATTATTAACTGACTTCCGTTTCCAATTTGATCGCAAATGTACTGCCCATTTTGACAATATACAACTAATTCATTCTGAATAAATTGTAAAACTTTTTCTTTTACACTTTCCGGATACAACACATGTACGTTAGCACCGGCGTCAAGCGTAAAACAAACCGGCACCTGTGTTTCGTTTCTGAATCTCCAGATTTTATTGATGATTTCCAGTGTATTAGGTTTCATCAAAATAAAATACGGCATAGAAGTCATCATCATGGCGTGTAAAGTCAGGGCTTCGCTTTCAACCAATTCTACAAATCTTTCCAAATCTCCTTGAGAAAGAATTTGTTTTATTGCCGTTAAATTGTATTGCGCCTGGTCAAAACGTTGGCTAGCGTACGGATGATTGTGCATTAAATTATGCCCAACGGTACTCGACACTTGTTTTTCACCTTTATCTACCAATAAAATAGTGTCTTGATAATTCTTGAAGTTTTCATGAACCTCCGAAAATTCAACTCCAAACAAATCGGAGCTTTCTGTCGTGTCCTGATGTTTTCCCCAAATCACTACTTTTCCATGCACACTTCTGCAAGCACTGCCGCTTCCTAAACGCGCTAAAAAAGAAGCTTTTTGATTAAAATAGTCTTTCGAAATTTCAGGTTTCAGCATTTTTTCCAAACTCATAATATTCACAGCCAATGCCGCCATACCAGATGCTGATGATGCTATTCCGGAACTATGAGGAAATGTATTTTGGGTATCAATCTCTAAATGATAGGATTTCAAATACGGACAATAACCTTCTATTCGTTCCAGAAACTTTTGAATTTTCGGTTTAAAATCTTCTTTCGGTTTTCCTTCAAAAAGCAAATCAAAAGAAAAATCATCGGACGGATTTTGTTTTGCACTAACGTTTAGAGACGTAATCGTTTTACAATTACTCAAGGTAAAACTAATGGATGGATTTGCCGGAATCTGATCTCCGGTTTCTTTTTTCCCCCAATATTTTACCAATGCAATATTACTTGGCGCACTCCAAGAAAATGTCGCTTTTTCAACACTTCCACAGTTGGTTGCTACAAAATCCTGATTTGAAAACATATTGTTTTTTTGCTGCAAAAATACCACTTTTGGCTGTTTATTCGTTACTTTGCCAAACAAATTAAAAACATGAATTCTTATTTACGTATTATCTATGTAGTTGCTATTTGTTTAGCCGTTGGTTACTTATCATCTCTTGTGACACAAAGTTCTGTTGAAACCTGGTACCCCACTTTAGAAAAACCGTTCTTCAATCCGCCTAACTGGCTTTTTGCCCCGGTCTGGACACTACTGTATATTTTAATGGGAATTGCAGGCGGCATGATCTGGACCGCTTATGAAAGCAATCCTGAAAAAGTAAAAAAAGCCATGTTATTTTTTACCGTTCAGTTATTACTTAATGCCTTGTGGAGCTATTTGTTTTTCGGGCTCAACAATATTCTTATTGCACTTATTGAAATTATTTTACTGGCTCTGATTATTTACGAAACGATACATTTGTTCAAAGAAATCAAACCCAAAGCAGCCTGGCTTTTAATTCCGTATTTAGCATGGGTTCTTTTTGCCACTGTTTTAACAGCCTCTATTTTTTGGCTGAATCGCTGAAAGCTATGGCTTGGGCCGCAATAAATCCGCCTGTCCAAGCATTTTGGAAATTAAAACCTCCGGTAATAGCATCAATATTCAGTACTTCACCAGCCAAATAAAGATTGGACAGAACTTTGCTTTCCATCGTTTTAAAATTGATCTCTTTTAGATCGACGCCACCGGCAGTTACAAATTCTTCCTTAAAAGTACTTTTGCCGTTAACCTGAAAAACAGCATTGGTCAATTGGTTTACCAAAGCGATCATTTGCTTCTTATTCACATCAGCCCATTTGGTTTCGGGTTGAATCGCTGAGGCTTTCAAGATACTTTCCCACAATCGCTTCGGAAAATCAAAAGGACAGAATTTATCGATATTCCTTTTGGCATTTTCCAATTTCAACTTATTCAATTGCTCCAGAGTTTCTTCAAAATTCTGATCTTTTACCCAATTAACCTGTATCTTGAACTGATACTCTTTATCGGCTAATTCACGAGCGCCCCAAGCCGACAAACGTAAAATAGCCGGTCCGCTCATTCCCCAGTGCGTAATCAGCAACGGACCGGAAGCTTTTAATTTACTTCCCTGTATTTTTACACTGGCTTCAGCCGAAACCCCCATTAAATTTTTAATGCGTTCGTCCTTACTATTAAAGGTAAAAAGTGAAGGAACCGGAGCAACAACAGTATGCCCTAATTCGCTTAACATTTCCCAAATTTTCGGATTACTTCCGGAAGCAATGACAATATCTTTTACTAAAAAAGTTTCTTTAGTGGTTTCCACTTTCCAAAAATCTTCCGTTTTATATAACGACTGAACACTTTGTTGGGTTAAAACATTTATTCCCGACTGATGCGCTGCTTTTAAAAAACAATCTACTATTGTTTGTGAAGAATCCGTATCAGGAAACATACGCCCGTCTTCTTCAATTTTTAAATTGACACCGTGTTTTTCAAACCATTCTATGGTATCGCCCGAACAAAATTGATGGAAAGGCCCTCTTAATTCTTTTTCCCCTCTAGGGTAAAACTTCACCAACTCATTAGGCACAAAACAAGCGTGTGTTACATTGCAACGTCCGCCACCCGAAATTTTTACTTTCGACAACACCTCTTTTCCTCTTTCCAAAATAGCTACCCTTAAGGCAGGGTTTTGCTCTGCAATATTAATTGCCGTAAAAAAACCGGCAGCTCCTCCTCCTATTATTGCTACGTCGTAATTTGAATTCATATTCTATCCGGAAAATCGGTTATTATTCCATCTATCGGGAATCGTTTTATGTGCTCAATATCTTCAAAATTATTGACTGTCCATGTATTGATCTTAAAGCCCATTTCTTTCGCTTTATCACAACTCTCTTTAGTCAATAACGAAAAATGTGGGTGAATTGCCGAGGCTTTGAATTCGACAGCCAATTCTATTGCCTGATCTATGCTCGCCTGAGTCAGCACTGCAACAGGGATTTCAGAATTGAATTGAGAAAATGTTTTTAATTCGGAATATTGAAAGCTGGAAATGACGAAATCGCCGGTTTCCCAGTTTTTATCTGAAATATATTTTTCTAAAATCTTAAAAACAGGAACTGCTGTATGTTCTCCTTTTAACTCGATATTAATCCAGCATTTTCTATTGACCAGATGCAGCACTTCTTCTAAGGTCGGAATATAAAATGTATCTTTTATTTTGATCTTTTTTAATTCCTCCAGACTGAAATCGGAAATAGCCCCGATGGTATCGGTCAATCTATCTAAAGTAAAATCATGAAAAACAACCACTTCTCCGGAAGCACAGACATGAACATCTATTTCAATAGCATCAACGTTTAAATCTAATGCTCTTTGAATAGATTCAAGTGTATTTTCGGTTATATGTCCCGAAGCTCCCCGGTGTCCAATTATATAAAACATTCCGACAAAGATATAATAGTTTCGGTTTTTGTTCGTTTAATTTTGCAAAGAATAAAATCGGAAAACATGAAAAAGACATTAATTCTATTGACACTCGCTTTATTTTTGGTTCGTTGCACCAGTACAAGTTCTTTCAATTACCGGGATGATTTTAAATCATTAAACAAAAAAGAAACAGAAGCTTTTTTAAAAAGCAAATCTGCAACGGGTAGTAACAAATCGGTCATCATCTTAACACAAGGTTTTAAAGGTGAACAGGTCATTGCCACACAAAACGGGAAAACCATTTACAAACAATATCCCATTAGTAATTTAAAAACAAAATATGCGGACAGTTTTAGTTTTAGCAATACGAGCAATTTAATTATTGAAGATAACTTTTTGAAAAAACAGGTTACAATCCCTGTTAAAGAAGCTAAAGAATATAAGTTTGTCTACGTAATGATCGAAGGAAGCGGAACTAGCGCGAAGTATAAGATCACTTTTAGCCATAAACTAAGACCTTTGGAATGAGTCTTATATCAAATAAAAAAGCCAGACATTGTCTGGCTTTTTTAAGTGGTACCTCCAGGAATCGAACCAGGGACACACGGATTTTCAGTCCGTTGCTCTACCAACTGAGCTAAGGTACCTTAACAATTAAAGCATTACTGCTTGTTGATTGCGGGTGCAAATATAGAACCAATTTTATATTTTCCAAAACAAATTTCAAAAAAAATCAATTCGTATATTTGCAAACATAAATAACCCGATATGCTTTTAACACTTGATGCCGGAAATACGCTCATCAAATGCGCTGTTTTTGAGAACGATAGAATGTTAGAAAAATTTACTTTCGCTTTTTCCGATGCTGAAAAAAAAATTCAAAAAATTTTTTCTCAGTATCCTGAAATAACCCATTCTATCTATTCTTCGGTAATAATCGGGGATTCGCAACTAGTAGAAACACTCAAAAAGTATTCACAGCTATTTCAAATCGATCACCGATTTTCATTCCCTTTTCAAAATCTATATACAACTCAGACCACTCTCGGCATTGACCGGATGGTTTTATCAGCCGGTGCCAGTTTACTCTACCCGAATGAAAATAAATTAATCATCGGAACCGGAACCTGTATCACATACGATTTTGTCAATTCAAAGAATGAATATTTAGGAGGTGCCATTTCTCCCGGAATTCAGATGCGATACAAAAGCTTAAACAATTATACTTCAAAACTTCCGTTATTAGAAAAAGAAATTCCGGAAGACTTTATTGGTAACAGCACGAACAACGCTATTCACTCAGGAGTTATGAACGGAATTATCTATGAAATTGAGGGGTTCATTTCCCAATATTTTCTTAAATATAAAGATTTAACAATTATTTTAACAGGTGGCGACACAGATTTTTTGGCTAAAAGCTTAAAAAGCACCATATTTGCCAATTCAAATTTTCTTCTGGAAAGTTTGAATCTAATTTTTACACATTGTACAAATAATGATTAAAAAGATAATTCTATCAGCAGGTTTGCTATTCGGCTTACATTCTTTTGCACAGGAAGGGACTTCTTCTCCTTACTCTTATTTCGGTTTAGGTAAAGATCGTTTCAGAGGCACTCAGGATCAAAGAGCCATGGGGGGTTTAGCTATTGAAGGAGACAGTACGGCTTTAAACCTTGTTAATCCTGCTTCTTACTCCCACTTAAGATTAACTGCTTTTGCCGTGGGCGGAACTACAAATTTCACCACGTTAAAGAACGAAAGCAACAGTGAAAATGCAAAACGAACAACTATTGATTATTTAGCAGTGGGTATCCCAATGGGGAAATTCGGTGCTGCAATAGGTCTTATGCCTTATTCATCTGTAGGGTATAAATTCCAAAATATCGCAACAGACGTTAACGGCATTGAAAACACTAAAAAATTTACGGGAGACGGAAATATCAACCGTTTTTTCGGTGGTGCTTCCTATACTATCAACAAGAACTTCAGCGTAGGAGCCCAATTAGAATATAATTTCGGAACTATAGAAAACGAACTTATCGAATCGCATAGTGGCTTACAATTGAGTTCCAGAGAAAGAAACACGGCTCAAATAAAAGGAATGACCTATAACATAGGTTTACTTTATAAGAAAAAATTAACTAATGGCTTAAACGTTCACGGTAGCTTTACACTTAGTCCGGAAACAAAATTAAATGTTGCTAATACCCGAAATATTGCCACAACTGTTTATTCACAAAGTTCAGGTGCTGAATATGTAAATGACAGTGAAGACATTGACGTTCCTGACTATAAAATTACTGTTCCGACAAAATACAGTTTCGGAGCCGGAGTAGGCAAACAAAACCGCTGGTTGGTCGGAGCGCAAGTAACCTTACAAAACAACAGCAAGCTGATCAACTTGTCAAGTGCAAACACTAACGGCGAGTTTGAAAATGCGCAAACTTATACCGTAGGAGGTTATTACATTCCTAAATTTGACTCTTTCTCAAGCTACTTTAGCCGAGTGGTTTACAGAGCCGGTTTTCGTTATAACAAGACCGGACTTATCTTAAACGGGCAGAGCATAAATGATTATGGCATGAATTTTGGTCTTGGTTTACCGCTGGGAGCTTCCAAAATAGATGTAGGCTTTGAATTAGGAAAAACAGGAACAACAAATTCAGGACTGGTTCAGGAGAACTATTTTAACATCAGCATAGGATTCTCTATAGCAGACAAATGGTTTAGAAAAACTTTAATCGACTAATATTACGTAAAGAAAATTAATGAAAATGAGAACTAAATTAACTTTATTAGCCCTTGCTTTAAGCGTGTTTTCATTCGCACAAAACGTTGATTGTGCCGAAACTTTAAGCCTTATGGCAACTTCTGTTAAAGCTAAGGATGTAGCAGCTTACGACTATTTAAACAGCTTGAGAAAAGAATGTCCGACTTATGACTACAGAACTTATGCTTATGGTGTATTTGCTATCAAGCAAAAAATTGAAAAAGCAACAAACAACACAGAGAAAGAAACGTATGTTCGTGATCTGTTAAAATTGTATGATGAATACCAACAATATTTCCCGCAAAAAATAAGCGGTGTCGACATGAAGAAAGGATTAGATCTTTTCAATTATGAAGTTGGTACTAAAGAAGAGGTTTTTAATTATTTTGACAAAGCTTTCAAAAATGACTTAGCTAATTTCAATAGTACTAAAGCTTTATACGCTTACTTTGAGATTTTAGTTAACGATCACAAAGCAAACAAAGGTGTTACTTTACAGCAAGTATTTGACAAATATGATGACATCTCTGACAAGTTAAGTGAATTAAAAGAATCTGACTCTAATGATTTAGACAAATTGTTAGAAAAGGAAGAAGCAGGTCAGGCTCTTGACAGCAAAGAAGTAAAAGCTAAAAACAAGTTAGAAGGCAACATTGAAGATATCGGTATTGTTACTTCAAGTATGGATGCTATCATCGTAGAACTTTCTACTTGTGATAAATTAATTCCTTTTTACCAAAAAGGTTTTGAAGCAAACAAATCTAACGAACAATGGTTAAAACGTGCTGCTGACCGTTTAGAGGCAAAAGAGTGCGACTCAGATCCTTTATTCTCTAAAATATCAGAAGCTTTATACCAATTGAATCCAAGTGCTGATGCTGCTTATAAATTAGGTGTTGTGGAAGCTCAGAAGAAAAATACTTCTAAGGCTTTAGAATATTTCAACAAAGCAGCTGATATGTACACTGATAATACTAAAAAAGCTGCTGTATATTACAGAATAGCTACGATGTATTCTAAATCAAATAAAAGTCAGGCCAGAAACTATGCTCGTAAAGCTTTAAAAGTAAAACCTTCTTACGGTAAAGCATATTTATTGATCGCTCAGATTTACGGAAACAGTATTAACGAATGTGGTAATGACCAATTTGAAAAAAGAGCAATGTACTGGTTAGCGGCTCAATATGCTGATAAAGCCGGTGCAGTTGATCCGTCTTTGAAAAGCGCAGCTAACAAAATGGCTTCGGGTTACAGAGCCGCTGCTCCTACAAGAACTGAAATTTTCCAATCAGGAAGAGCAGGACAAAGAATCGCGTTCAACTGTTGGGTTGGTGAAAGCGTTTTAGTGCCAAGCCTATAATATGAAATTATATTTCAGAAATAATATCTTAATCATGGTCACGACACTATTTGTCGTGACTATGTTTTTTTCATGCGAAACTACTTTAAAAGACAAACAGAAATTCAACAAATCATCCTTTTTACCTATTAGTGAAGCAGATTCCATCAATTTGAAGTATACCGATTCCGGCAAAATAAAATCTACTTTACGCAGCCCGAAAATGTTGGATTACAGTCAAATTGAAAATCCTTTTACAGAATTCCCTAAAGGCGTTTTGGTTACTATTTACGATAACCAGAATAATATTACCACCATTAAATCAGATTATGCCATTCGTTACAAAATGACCGACATCATCGACCTACAGGGCAATGTGGTCATCACTTCTTATGATGGTAAAAAAATGGAAACTTCTCAATTGTATTTTGATCAAAAGAATGAATGGTTTTTCACAGAAAAATTCTTCAAATATTCTGACGGGGAAGGCGGTTACCTTCAAGGTCCCGGTGTAGACTTCAGTCGTGATTTTAAAATCTTCAACATGCAAAACAGTAGTGGTGAAGTTACAACCGTAGAATAATCCTTCTTTATTTTATAAAAATATTTAACTACATTTGGTAAAAAAACCAATTATGACTTTTTATAAAATCTTTTATTTTATCTATCTTGTTTTTGCAGGTTTCTTTATCTATGATGCTTATATGAAAATACAAGAAGATAAAAGCCCTTGGCTTAGCATTATCATTGCTTTAGTAGCGATCGGAATGTTTTTGTTCAGAAGGCATTTTTACAACAAATACCAGAATCGCGATAAATAACACATAAATGGAAGTGGTCATAATTATCGTCTGTTTAATACTTTCTGCTTTTTTTTCAGGCATGGAGATCGCCTATGTTTCTTCAAACAAAGTCTTTCTGTCATTAGAGAAAAAGCAAAACAATTTCAACGCTCAGATCTTAGCTAAAATAACGGAAAAACCTTCGCAATTCATCACAGCAATGCTTGTAGGCAACAATGTGGTCTTAGTGATCTACGGAATCTATTCAGGTGACCTGATCATGGATTGGCTTAATTCTTTTTCTATCGGTTTTTCCTCATTTACCAATCTGCTTTTACAGACCCTTATTTCGACTGCGATCATCCTGATCACAGCCGAGTTCTTACCGAAAGTATTCTTTCAGATCTATGCTAATAATTTCATGAAGCTTTTTGCTTTTCCTTCTTATCTGTTTTACCATCTTTTCTATTGGGTTTCCCTTTTCATCATATGGATATCCGATTTCGTTTTAAAAAGATTCTTCAAAACAGAAGGCGATCAGGTTCAGGATTATTTCAGCAAGGTAGAATTAGGAAACTTCATATCAGAACAAATGAACGGCGTAAGCGATGAGGATGAAATTGACTCAGAGATACAGATCTTCCAAAATGCTTTAGAGTTTTCTGATTTAAAAGCCCGGGATATCATGACGCCCCGAACTGAAATTGCGGGTGTCGACATATTGGATTCTGTTGAAGATTTACGCCAATTATTCATAGAAACCGGCTATTCCAAAATTGTGGTCTATCAAAATTCCATTGACGATATTTTAGGTTACGTTCATTCTTTCGAATTGTTTAAAAAACCGAAAACCATTAAATCAGTCATGATCCCTATGGAATTTGTTCCGGAAACGATTTACATAAAAGACCTACTCAATATTTTAACCAAAAAGCGAAAAAGTATGGCCATTATTCTGGACGAATACGGCGGAACTTCAGGTATTGTTACAGTAGAAGATATCATTGAAGAACTTTTTGGTGAAATTGAAGACGAACACGATTTAGACGAAGAGCTGATAGAAGAACAACTGGAAGAAAATATTTATTTATTTTCTGCGCGTTTAGAAGTGGAGATCCTTAACGAAAAGTACAATCTTAACATCCCCGAATCAGACTCATACAGTACTCTCGGAGGGTTTATTGTACACAACACTAAGGAAATACCACAAAATGAAGAAAAGATACAAATCGAAAACTTTGAAATAACCATTCATTCAGCAAGCAATAAAAAAATTGAATTGGTTCGTTTTTGCGTTAAAGAAGAAAAATTATAAAAATTTTAATTGAAATATTATTTTTTCTTTTTTATTATTAAATAGATAATCGTATTTTCGCCCTCTGAAAAAAAGTAAATTGATATAAAATGGCAGTTTTAGGTAAAATTAGACAAAAAACAGGACTACTTATATTCTTAATAGCACTTGCGCTAATCATCTTTGTAGTTCAAGGAGCTTTAGAGAATGGTTTTTTTGGTTCTAATGCAAACAATATCGGTTCTGTAAACGGAACAGATATCGATGCACAAACTTTCATGCGCAAAGTAGCTCAGGTTGAGAAACAAAACCAGAACATGAGCAACACTCAGGCAATGAACAACGTTTGGGAACAGGAATTAAGAGGTATTATCGTAGGTGAACAAGTTGAGAAATTAGGACTTGGCATTGCTGATGACCAATTAATCAACGTTATCAAAACCAACCCTTACTTTTCACAAAATCCGCAATTTTTAAATGCTGCCGGACAATTTGACGAAGCAAAATTCAAAGAATTCGTTAAGTCAATCAAGAACGACCAAAACCAAGATCGTTGGGCTGAATGGCAAAATTTTGAAAATGAGGTAGAAAAATCTGCAATTGAGCAATTGTATTTTAACCTGATCAAAGGAAGTATCTATACTACCAAAGCAGAAGGAAAATTCAAACATGTTGCTGAAAATAAAAAAGTAGATTTTGAATATGTTACTGTACCTTACAACACGATCAATAATGACGAAGTAAAAGTTTCAGACGATGAGATCATTGCTTACATGAAAGAGCACCCGAAACAATACAAGTCTGATGCTACAAGAGCTATTGATTATGTTTTATTTGAAAACAAAGCTTCTAAAGAAGACGAAGATCTTGTGGGGAAAACCATTAACGAGGTTCTATACGGAAATGTTGAATTCAACAAAAAAACTCAAAAGAACGACACTATTCCTGCATTCAAGGATGTAGTAAATGTTGCTGAGTTTGTAAACAAATATTCAGACATTAAATTTGATTCTACTTATTTAGCTAAAAAAGAATTACCTCTTGACTATCAGGAGCAATTATTCAATTTAGGAAAAGGTGAAGTATTCGGACCTTATTTGTTTAGCAATCACCAATGTGTTTCAAGAATGTTAGACAGAAAGCCTAATGCAAGCGCAAAAGCAAGTCACATTCTGATCAGTTTTGAAGGAGCTGAACGTTCGACTGCTACCCGAACTAAAGATGAGGCTCAGGCATTAGCAAACGAATTATTAGTTAAAGTAAAAGCTAACCCTAATGAATTTGCTTCTCTGGCTGCTGCTAACAGTGATGATCCGGGTTCTAAAAACAACGGAGGTGTTTATGACAATATTGCACCGGGGCAAATGGTTCCTACTTTCAATGATTTTGTTTTCAACAACCCTGTAGGTACTACCGGTATAGTTGAAACTGATTTCGGTTTCCACGTGATTAAGGTATTAGACAAATACGATGCTGTTCTATTAGCAACTGTAGCACAAAGTATAGAGCCTTCAGAAACAACTATTGACGCTATCTACACTAAAGCAAGTAAATTTGAAGCTTTAGCCAATGAAAAGAAATTTGACGAAGCAGCTAAAGAAGTTGAAGCTACTATTGTTCCTGCATCTAACTTAAAAGCTTCAGACGAATATGTAGCCGGTTTAGGCGCACAAAGAGAAATTGTTCGTTGGGCTTTTAACGATGACACCAACAATGGTGATGTAAGACGTTTTGATGTACCACAAGGTTATGTTGTAGCTGTTTTAAAAGACAAAAACGAAACCGGTTTATTATCAATCGATGTGGCAAGACAATCTGTTGGAAACATCTTAATGAATAAGAAAAAGGCAGAGATCATCAAGAAAAAAATGTCAGGAGCTACTTTAGAAGACGTTTCTAAAGCTACCGGATCATCTATGATTTTAGCTTCAGGTGTTGCTACTTCAAGTCCTTTTATTCCGAACATCGGTAGTGAGCCGAAAGTTATCGGAACTGCATTTGATCTTGAAGCCGGTAAAACATCTAAATTAATCGATGGTAACACAGGTGTTTTCATGATCCGAACTAAGAGTATAACTGATGCTCCGGAGGCTGCAAATGTTAATTCGTATGTAGAAACCGAGCTTACTCAACAACAAAATGCTGCACAAATGAGAGCTTATCAAGCACTTAAAGAAAAAGCTAAAATTGAAGACGAAAGAGCACGATTTTAATCTCTCTTTTTAAATAAATCATACTAAAAAAGGAATCGATAATTCGATTCCTTTTTTTATGCACCTCAATGTCTTTTTTTAAAGAAAATCAAATACCAAATCCTTTTTCTTCAAAACAAATCTTACTACTCAAAAACAGTATTATACACAGCAAATCATTAATATTTTCCTTATACCATCCTTTCATTTGAGTGCCATCTTCAAAAAACCATTAATAAGCTTTTCTATTCTGAAAAAGCAGGTATTCTCAACACCTTTACTTCTTCTAGCACAATTATTCTTATTCGGCTTAAAACACCTTTATACAGTACAAAAAAAGGAGCTTTAAGCTCCTTTTCTATATTACCTTATTATTTCTTTAGTCAACTCTTGAAAATTTATTTTTCTTTTGATTAACACTAGCTGTTTTTTGACTGTATAAATTCGTTTTTATATCACTTAATACATTCAATGCTTCATCTATATAAACATCTTTTTGCATTTCCTCGTGCCAACGATTACGTTTTTCCTGAAGCACCGTATCTTTTGCAACAGCTTCAACTTCGTAAGGCAAAGACTCAAATGCTAAATGATTAGTATAATTTGATATCGGTTTGAATTTTTTCAAGATAGCATCAGTCTTTTCTTCTTCTTTTTCATATTTTTTCAGATTCAGATCAAACTCATTGTCATCTTTTCTTTCAAAGATCCATTTTGCATTCTCATCAATTAATTTGAATTGGGCATTTTGAGCAACTCTGGCTTTACTTCTGTTAATAATAGGCTCAAAAGTATTAAACACCTCTTGGTAATCGGCCGGATCAATTTTATCCCAAGGTAATGCGTATTTTTCATCGCGCTCACCCATATCTAAATACCCAAATCTATCCGGTAACACTACATCACTTAAAACCCCTTCTCTTTGCGTTGAGCCCCGTTAATTCTATAAAATTTCTGAGTCGTCGTTTTCAAAGCACCTAAGTCACCATAAGAATTCCCTCTGACAAACTGATTCAAATCAATAACATTTTGCACAGTTCCTTTACCATAAGTGTGCTTACTACCGATAACGATTCCTCTTTTGTAATCCTGAATAGCTGCTGCAAAAATCTCTGATGCAGAAGCTGAAAAATTATCTACCATCACAACCAAAGGACCATCCCATTGCACTTGCGGATCTTTATCGAATAAAACATCTTGTTTTCTGTTGGCTGACTTTACCTGAACAACCGGTCCTTCTTTGATAAACAATCCGGTCATATTTACAACCGTTTCCAGCGAACCTCCTCCGTTTCCTCTCAGATCCATAACAATTCCTTGCACCCCTTGCTCTTTCAATCGTTCAATTTCTAAAGCAACATCTTTAAAAGCATCTCTCTCTGCTTTGTTATCAAAACTGATGTAGAATTTTGGCAAATAGATAATTCCGAATTTTTTTCCGTCTTTTTCTACGGTAGATGACTTGGCAAAAGTTTCTTCTGTTTCCACTTCGTCTCTTATAATAGAAATAACTTCTATAGTTCCATCTACTTTTTTAACGGTTAAACGCACCTCAGTCCCTTTAGGCCCTTTTATCTTTTTCACTACATCATCCAAACGCATTCCGGCAATATCCAGAGGTTCTTCATCAGCTTGTCCTACTTTAAGAATCACATCACCGGCTTCTAATTCTTTTCCTCTCCATGCCGGTCCGCCTGAGATTAATTCCGAAACCTCAACAGCATCATTTTTCTTTTGCAATCTGGCACCGATCCCCTCAAATTTTCCACTCATACTGATATCGAACTTATCTTTATCATCCGGTGAAAAATAGAATGTATGCGGATCAAAACGCTCCACGATTGAGTTTAAGAAAATAGAGAACCAGTCGTTTCTATCTAATTCTTTCTGGATAAAGTTGAAATAATCATTTAAAGATTTTTCAGAACTTTCTCTGGCTTCTTTTTCTAACACTTTAAAAGGTTTCTTTTCGTAGGTACTGTCCTTTTTAAACTTCTCTTCTTCTAATTTTTCCTTATCTGTTACCGTTGACAAAACAGAAAGTTTTAATTGCTTTCTCCATCTGTCTTTTAACTCCTTCTCATTTTTAACATAAGGCAGGTGATCATAATCTACATTAATCGTCTCTTCTTTAGAAAAATCGAATGGTTTACTCAATATTTCATCGTATATAGCTCTTGATTCTTCAATTCTTTTTAACAAACGATTATTCGTCAAGTCAAAAAAGGTAAGATCTTTATCACGAATCAAATCGTCAATTTTATCCTGATATTTTGAAAATTCATCAATATCCGACTGTAAAAAGAAACGCTTAGTAGGATCAACCCCATCAATATATTTAGTATATACGTCTTTCGAAAAATCATCATCCATAGCGATCGGACTATAATGCCCTTTTTCTAAAATGAACGACAATAATTCCAATAAAAGTTTATCTTTTTCAGGGTCTTCTACTTTTTTAGAAGGCATAAAACTCCATAGCACGGCTGAAATTACCGTAACGAACAAAATAATCTTATAATTTCTCTTCATAAATTCAAAAATTCTTTTCATTGAAAATTTTTAACTAAGTTACATAAAAAACCATGCCACTACATTGCAAGGTACGATAATTTTTTGTTAAAGCCTCCCTACTAATGGGGCATGAATACTATTATTGAGCGAATTTTAATTATTTTAGCAAAAAAAGGTTAGTAAAAAGCAAAAATAAGCAAAACGGTTAAAACCGTTGTTATACAAAGCTTTGTAAAATTGTAGTCTTAGTTTGGAACTCGGTGTCTGATAGGTTTTGTGCTTAAAATGACAAGGTTAGGTTACTAATTCGTTACCGATTGACAACGGTAACAATACAACTTAACTGATTATACTTCAGTCTTTTGCTCTGTTTTCTCTATTTCCTTGTAACTCAATGTAATTTAATTTTAAACATTAAACATTCGAGTTATGGAGCAGACAAAAAAATCGACGTTCAAACTGCTTTTCTATCTGAAAAAGAACGAACTGAAAAAGAATGGTAACGCCCCAATTATGGCACGTATTACCATTGATGGAACACCTAAAACTTTGGGAACAAAGTTAGAAATTGACCCTAATAATTGGGATTTAAAATACGGAAGAGTTGAGGGCAAAAGTGCCACAGCTTTGAGCATTAACAAAAAACTGGACAATATACGAGGGCGTATTGACAAGATATATGAAGATATGCTGAAGCACGAGGGCTTTGCTACTGCCCAAAAAGTAAAATTATCTTTTTTGGGTGTAGGTGTAATGGATGATGCAATACTAAAAGTCTTTAACGACCAAAATGAAGATTTTAAAAAATTGGTTGAAAAGGAAGAACGCTCCCAGAGTACCTATAATAAATATATCACTGTTTACAATCATCTTACCACATTTATAAAAGAGCGTTATCATCGTGATGATATGGCTTTTCGGGAATTGACTGCCGACTTTATTCGTGAGTTTGATTTTTATCTTCGATATGATTTACAGTCCTCTCATAATACGGTCTGGGTTTACACAATGCCTGTATTAAGTCTGGTTGAATTGGCTATTAAGAAAGGTTTGATACGTGATAATCCGTTTCAGGATTATGAAATTAGTATGGAAGAAACCGACAGAGGGTACATTCTTAAAGAAGATGTTGAAAGATTTATGCTATGCGTACCATCGCACCCACGCTATGAACTTGTAAAAGACCTTTTTATTTTCAGTTGCTTTACCGGACTTGCATACGCAGATATTAAAAAATTGACAAGAAACAATATTCAATCATTCTTTGATGGACATCAGTGGATTATCAGCAAGAGGAAAAAATCAGATGTTGCATCCAATGTTCGACTAATGGAAATACCAAAACGCATCATTGAAAAATATCAGGGCACAACAAGAAATGAATTTATCTTCCCCGTTCCGACCAATGCAACCTGTAATACCCACGTAGGTAAATTGATTGGAAAAGCAGAAATTATTACAGAACAAAAAGTAACCTTTCATACGGCAAGACATACTTTTGGAACAATGTTCTTGACCGAGGGTGTACCACTTGAAAGCCTTAGCAAAATGATGGGACATAAAAATATTGCTACTACTCAGATTTATGCTAAAATCACAAGCCAGAAAATCAGTAAGGATATGGACTTAGTTGCCCCAAAATTTCAAGCTATGGAAGAAGCATTTTTAACAGCAATCTGATTAATCTTTATTACTTCATAAGCGAGCAGAACTTAACGGTTCTGCTTTTTTTATGCCCTCATTAATCCATTTTCAAATCTCTATCACAGGCTTTCATAGCCTGGTCATTTATTCTAAAAGGTTTATTAGATAATAAATTTTCCACAATCAACCGGTAAAAAGGCAGCTAAGTTATAGCGGGCTGCCATCGCACCTCCCCAACCAAAAGACTACGGCATAATGGCAAGGCAAAATGATGGCTTCGCCGGTTGTAGTGTGTTGCCTTGCCACCCTCCGGGACTTATTCCGTTTCCTTTTGGTTTTTCCGCATAGCCCGCTTGGATTATCTGCTTTCTTTTTTCCGGTTTTTCTTTTGGAAAAATGATTTGCGAAGCGAAGCGGAGAAAGCCACTAACAGGGAGCAGGAAGCGAAGAAAGCGAACGTAACAAAATGTAAAACTTTTAAAACAGGACGATTATGAACATCATAGGAAGACTGACAAAAGATGCGGAAGTACGCACATTGTCGAACGAAAAACAGGTAGTAAACTTCTCAGTTGCGACCAACGAAAGCTACCGTAACAAACAGGGCGAACGTGTAGAGCAAACAACCTATTTCGATTGTGCCTACTGGCTATCGGCAAAAGTAGCAAACCTGCTTACAAAAGGCACATTGGTAGAACTCACGGGCAGGGTAAGCACAAGGGCGTGGATAGGCAAAGACGGCGAAGCACGTTCGGGGCTAAACTTCAATACCTCACAAATCAAATTACACGGAGGTAGCAAGAAAGTAGAAACCGTACAGGCTACTGCTGCACAATCTGAAAGCAACGGATTTACAGCGCAGGGAGTAAATGACGACCTCCCATTTTAACAACTAACATTCAATCATTTTTTAACTATCAAAATTTCAAACATTATGGCACATAATATCAATTTCAACGAGAGAACAGGACGTTATTCATTCTTTAGCGTTCAACAAAAAGCGTGGCACGGTTTAGGGCAAATCGTGGAGCAATACCCAACAAGCGAAGAAGCTATTATACACGCAGGGTTAGATTATGAGGTCGAAAAATCCCCTCTATTTACCAAAGGTTCGGGCATTATCGAAACTGCCAACGGCATAGAGATAGGCAGTAGCGAATTAGCTGTACCTAACTATTTCGCCAACATACGCACCGATAACAATGCAGTATTGGGCGTAGTCGGCAAGGATTACCACATTGTACAAAACCGTGAAGCCTTTAATTTCTTTGATGCTATTGTAGGTGGTGGCGAGGGCATTCTATATGAAACCGCAGGAGCGTTAGGCAACGGAGAACGCATTTTTATCACAGCGAAACTACCCGACTATATCCGTGTAGGCAATGGCGATGATGTAACGGAAAAGTACATTTTCTTAACCACTTCGCACGATGGTAGCGGAAGTATCACAGCCGCATTTACTCCTATCAGGATTGTATGCCAAAACACACTGAATGCCTCACTACGCAGTATGACCAATGTAGTTCGTATCAAACACACTTCGGGAGCAAAACAACGTATCGAGAACGCCCACAAGATTATGGGACTTGCCAATACTTTGAGCAACCAATTAGAGGGTATTTTCAACGAGTGGACAAAAGTAAAAGTGAATGACCGAGAAGTAAGAAAGCTAATCCAGTTGGCACTTTGCCCAAACAAGGAAACGCTTGACCTTATCAAAAAAGGTGCAGACGATGAAATTTCCACCGTGTTCAAAAACACCGTTGAAGACGCATTTGCATACGCTATGATAAGCGACACACAGCAAATGGATACCACCAAAGGTACATTGTTCGGAGCTTATAACGCTGTTACAGGCTACTATCAGAACGTAAGAAATTATAAGAATGATGAAGCCAAATTACAGAGCATTGTATTGGGTGGAACTGCACAACTCAAATCACAGAAAGCATTTGAATTATGTACTGCATTTGCTTTGGACGGTGCGGAAATCCTAAACCTTAATTAAATAATAACAGGCTACCGCCTTAAACGGTGGTAGCCTACTATAAAAAATCAATATGGAAGCGAATACAATAGAAGAAGCAAAAAATCTGGCTAAAGCACAGAGCCTTGAAAAGAAGCACATAGACGAAACCATACACATTATTTACTGCAATAGAACAGAAAAATTCTATGTAGATACTAACGGTTTAATACGCCTTTGGGAACAATCATTCGGCTACTATGTAAATGGGATTTATACCTCCGAAAAATTAAACTCTTAACAGCAAAGCAATGTACATCACAGATTTAAACGGTTGCCTAATTGAAGTAACAGACCTTGACGAAGCCATAAGAATAACGGCAGACTACAAGGAATACAGGCATAAGGATAAAAGTTTTTCGGAGTTTGACAAAAGGCAAAAAGCCTATTGGGTGGATATGTACGAGAAACTGACAGCAATCAAAGAACAAGTAACAACACATTAAAATTTAAGAGCAATGAACACAAATTTTTTCAATCAAATACAGCAATTGGATTTTACAGGAGTATTGCAACTGAACATTTCTAAGGGAGTAGAAAATAACCTAATTGTATCGATTATTCTCAACAATGAGCAATGCGGAGATAGTGCCAAAAACCTCATTCCCCCATTGACATTTAACGCCACGCCCCAAGAGTTTGACGAGGGATTTTTTCAGCAGATAACCGCACCTATACAAACCGTTTCGGGTTTAATGGTCGATATGGAAGCCTTTATGAAGCAAATGGAAGCAGTCAAAATGCAATCCGAAATGGAGAAGCAGAAAGCCGAGAAAGCCAAAAAGGAAAAAGAAGCCAAAGACAAGAAATACAAAGACGGTATGGCAAAGGTGGACGAGCTGGAGAAAGAGGGCAAATTCCGTGAAGCGTGGATGAAAGTACCTGACATTACGGAGTTTCCCGAAAAAGCAGATGAGATACGCAAACGCAAAACATCATTGTCCGACAAGTTTGCAACACCGAGCCTTTTCGGAGCAATGGAAGAACCAACCGCAGAGCCACTACAAACGGTAGAAGCTACTGCCGATTATCCCATTGATGAAGCAGACGAGAACGAAGAACAGTATTAACCCTTAAAATCGAATTTATGTTATTAGCAACAGTATTACCGAGAGTTTTTATACTCAAAGATAAAGGACAGGAAATCACATTGACCGACCCGAAACAGGTTGGAGCGTGGAAGCAGTAATGAATTTTTACGCCAATATGTACCCGATTTTGACAACTGCAAAGGTATCAGCACCGAAGATTAAGGACGATGCAGTCGAGTACAGATTTGAAAGCGTAATGGGGACAAAAGGATAATTTAAAACCGTAAAGCAATGAACTATGCAACGCAACAAAATATCGGGAACAATCCATATACCCGAACAGCAAAGGCAACAGAAGTTGCACCGACAGTTGGGCGAGTTCGCACAATGGATGCAAAGACCAAAAGACGCAGACCAAGTACAAAAAGACAAACGGAAATCCGTACCGATAGCAATGCTACCAATGGTTTTTTAAAATGTACGTTTCTGCCTAAATTGAAAACAGCACAATCTGTACAGGCTTGTAAGAAATCGGAAAGGGATTTTTATCAGTCCCTTTCCAAACTTGCCGAGCATTACAGCATTGAGCCAATGCCAACCCAACAGGATTACGGTTATCCCTACAATATGGTACTGGCTATGTGGGATATGGACACTAAAATGAAACGAAGCCTTAGAAATTGGGACGGTTTTAAATTGATACTGGACAGTAAGAAAACCTTTTTAACGAGTGAGGAAAGATACGACACAGGTACAACGCTGTTTTACATTCCTATTGTTCCACTCTTTGAAATGTTGCACGACAAACAGCGAAAACACACCGCACATTTACTGACTTCGGTTTGCAGTTATCTGTACCATATTGCCCGAATACCGTATTACAGACAGGAGGACAGTTATTTGTATTGGCTGTATGAAACGCATAAAGATTGGATAGATAATGACGATGAAACGGAAGAAACCGAAAGTTATAAAAATGAATTGAGGAAAGCGGAAACCATTGGCGACAAGATTGAGCAGAAGTTATACAACCGTATCAATCTAACGGTATTTGAACAGCGTTTAAGCCGTTTTAAAAGCCGTGATACATTTGACCACGAATGTTGGAACGTGGCTTGTAATGCCTTTGCTCTTTACACGGAATACCCGACAGCAAGTATTTTCCGAAACGCACCAATGCCCGAACAAGACCCCTATACCGATGATTGCGAAAACGAAGTTATCGGAATGGAAAAGTATATTTCCTTTATCGCAGATACTAAAGGTTGGTTGTATGAAAGCGTTAAAGACAGCATCAACAACGAGTTTAACGAGTGCGGAGTATTGGAAGAACCGACCATTAGCAAAGCCTTTGACGGCAAGAAAATATCGGTTGGAAACCTTGATTTTGAGAACCGAATGTTTGAACTATTGGACGACCTTTCATACCTATTGAATAATTATAAAACCACAGAATAATGAACAATGCAACCGACATAACAGCAAATTTCGGAACGCTTTATTTTCCTAAATCAGCATTGGTTTTTTACGAAACCAACAGCACAGAGAAAGAAACCTATGTAGAGCATTTCGATATGGATAAGGATGGCAACCCTATCAATGCCCACCCATTGACCGTAAAAGAAGCCAATGTTTTGGCAAAGTGTTTACAGACCGATGAAGAAAAGAACACCGCCTTTTTAAAGTCAAAAGGAATTTTGCCTACCAATGTTCTGCATATCAATCCGAACCTTGATAAAGGCACTGTGCTATGGTACACCAAAGCACAGCAAAGGCAACTGTATTTTGTGGACGGTTTGGACATTCCCAACGGAATGGCACAAGTACCTGCAATGCTTTGGTTAGCGAGTAAAAGCAGTCTGACTGTATTTGCTTTGGCAAACGACAGAAGACCCACCGAGAAAACACCTTTGCATTACGCCCCATTTTTCAATATCTACGAAAAAGGCAACGTATGTATGGGAACAGTAAGCATTGACATTAAAAATTCGGCTTCGGTTGAAGAATTTATACAGGCTTGGGAGCATTATTTTTTCAATTCTTATTTCAGCCATTCATTGTGCGAGAACTTGACCAAAAAGAACATCGTAACCCTTTGGAAAGACCTTGTTCATACAAACAAACCCTTTCCGAAAGAAGCATTAAAAAAGAACAGTAAAACCCTTAAAAATCTATTGTGATGAATAACGAGAAAACAAAAATACATTTCACAGATAACTATCTGTTAAACCCAACCAACCCGATTACAGTAAACCTTATCGGAGCAGGTGGCACAGGCTCAAAAGTATTGACAGCCTTGTTAGAGATAAACGAAAGTCTGACGGCTTTGGGACACGCAGGATTGTCCGTAAGGTTGTGGGATGATGATATTATCACGACTGCAAATTTAGGCAGACAGCGTTTTTTTGAAAGTGAAACAGGATTGTATAAATCCGTTGCTTTAATTAACCGTGTAAACCGTTGTATCGGTACGAATTGGAAAGCCGAGAACCGAAAATTTGAAAAGGATAATTTCGGACAGATACCCGAAGAAGCACAGGCGACCATTACAATTACTTGCGTAGATAATGTACAGGCAAGGTTTGGTGTTGCTGAAATACTGAAAGCATTAAGCAACCGCAGAAATTACCGAGATACCCCAAAGTATTGGCTGGATTTCGGCAATAGCCAAAATACAGGACAAGTGCTGTTATCTACAATCGGGGAAATTAAACAACCCAACTCAGAAAAGTACCAAACGGTGGCAAGCCTGCCATTTGTTACAGAAGAATTTGGCGAATTGCTGATGCAATCCGAACAAGAGGACAACACACCAAGTTGCTCACTTGCCGAAGCATTGGAACATCAAGATTTGTTTATCAATTCATCATTGACACAAATGGGTTGCTCCTTATTGTGGAATTTGTTTCGCAGGGGAATGACCGAATACAAAGGTTTTTTTCACAATCTGAAAGGCTTCCGAACCCACCCGATAAAAATCGCCTGACCCGAAAAGTCGGGCGGCAAAAAGACAGATCCTCCCGATGGTCGGGCAGTCTTTTTGCTTTAGATAGGTGCAACTCCATTGCCAAAATGCACCACACACAATTCCTTCTTCTTC
The DNA here is from genome assembly GCF_003148385.1 of Flavobacterium sediminis. NCBI lineage: Bacteria > Pseudomonadati > Bacteroidota > Flavobacteriia > Flavobacteriales > Flavobacteriaceae > Flavobacterium > Flavobacterium sediminis. The sequence goes on from NZ_CP029463.1 coordinate 1,106,327, forward strand.
ATTTTAGCAAACAGGTTGCAGCATTATTGCGTGGGATATTCTTTATCCCATTTTTTGTATCATAACAACTTCTTTTCTTTCTACATAAGCGACCAAAGAAAAGAAGCAAAAGAACGTCGCTATATTGGTTTTGATTTCGATTATGGGAGTAGAAGCACTTTTTTAAATTCACTAAATTTGTATTCTAACAAATCAGATATATGGGAGGTGTAAAACAGAGGTGGCTTGAATTGGAAAGTAGAAATTTAAGTAGTATTCCAGATAAGAACATTTGTATCAAGCATTTTGAAGACAAAAGTATTAACCGTTTCATTAAAAAAAACTATCAAGATGGCTTTTGCGATTATTGTGGCAAGGAATTAAAAGTCGTTCCCCTTGAAGATTTAATGGAATTTATTATGGATGGAATTTCAAATTTCTACGAAGATGCTGCCAATTTTATGAGTTACAATTCAAGAGAGGGCGGTTATCTTGGAGAAATTTATACTCCTGACGAACTCATTCAAGAACACATCGAATTAAACGCTGAGCCGTTTGAAGTTATAGAAGACATCGTTAACTCAATTGAAGATATTGCTTGGGCTCAACCGGACTTGTATTATGACAATATTAAAGATGATTTAGAATTTCAGTGGAAATACTTTAAGGATATTATTAAACATAAATCCCGTTATCTTTTTTCGTCTGGAGATAGTGACCAACCTAAAGCATTACACATATTACAAGAGGTTGGCAAGCTAATATCAAAATTAAATATAATAAGGGAAATCCCGGCAGGAACAAAACTTTATCGTTGCAGACAGCACGACTTCAAAACACATTTTACTGAATTTGACGAAATTTCGGCTCCACCAAATAAAAAAGCAATTTATCCGAATAGGTTTAGTCCTTCAGGAATATCAATGTTTTATTCTGCGTTTGATATTGATACAGCAATTTTGGAAACAATAAGCAGGACAGATAAATACAAAAAGTATGTTACGATTGCAGAATTTGAAACATTAGAAAATCAGATTGTTGTTGATTTTAATAAGTTGCCTAAAATCCCAAGCATTTTCGGAATTAGAGATAAGAAACGATACTACCTTATCTTATTCCTTTACTCATTTGTAAGAGATATAACTCAACAAATTACTAAAGATGGAAAAGAGCATACCGAATATGTTCCAACGCAAGTTGTGACTGAATTTTTAAGGTATCCATTTAATAAAAATAGAAAGAATAAAATATCGGGAATTATTTACCCCTCTTCACAAAATAGAAATCAGAAATCGGCAGTGTTTTTTTGGGATGACGAATTAAGTAAAGAAAAGGTAAAATTGAATAAATTAGAACGGAGGAAAATCATTTAAATGAAAATTGACACAAAAGACATCGTAAAGCAATCTGAAAAATTCGCATTAAATGTAGCTGACCAAATTTCTAAAATTACGGTTCAACCATTTTGTGAAATATCTTTTCATTCCTTGCAGTTTAGAGATAAAGCAACACTAAAAAAGCACATAGATAAAATACCCAAAAGTGATAATCCACTTATCTATATATTACGAGTTCAGTCCCCAAAAAAGGTAAAAAGATTAATTGAATATTTTGAAAACTATCATTCTGCAAACAAGCTAAAAACAAAGAATAAAGATAGAGTTAATCTTTCCCGATACAACAAAACTTCATCGGATGTATTATACGTTGGAAGCTCAACAACAGATTTCAGGACAAGAATTAAAAATCATCTTGGTACAGAGGGAACGAGAGTTTATAGTTTACATTTATGCAAGTGGGACAATTGTTTAGAATATGATTTGAATATTTTTGCATACGAAGTCATTTCGGAAAGTAATGAAACTATCGAGCGTTTCATTGTCGAAATTCTTGAACAGCAGTTTTGGGATAAACTAAGCCCAATATTTGGCAAACGCAGTGGTTTATAAACCTACAAGAATAAATTGAGCAACTGAATTATGAAAACATTATACATTATCGGTAATGGATTTGACATCCATCATAGATTAGACACAAGATATCAAAGTTTTGCAAACTACTTGGCTGAAAATGACAGCGAAGTCTATGACCTTTTATTAAATTATTATGGACTTCCTGATATTACAAACCCCGAATTGACAGATGAAGAATATGCGTTATGGTCAAGATTTGAGCAAGCGTTAGCTGATTTAGATTACTTAACAGTATTGGACGATAATTCTGACCTAATTGCTCGCCCTGGTGCTGAGGATTTTCGAGATAGAGATTGGCATAGTTATCAGATAGAGATGGAAGAAATCATCAAAGATTTAACTACAACTCTGATTAACGACTTTAATAATTTTATCCTTGAAGTTGAATACGAAAATATTCCAAAAGACATACTAATTGACTTGGAAGATGATAGTCATTTTTTAAACTTCAATTACACTGAAACATTACAAGAAAGCTACAATATTCCCGAGGAGCGAATAACCTATATTCATAACAGAGCCAATGCAGACAACTGTACACTAATTTTAGGACACGGAACCGACCCATCGAATTTTATTGAGAAAGAAGAAGAACCGCCACAAGGTTTAAGCGAAGAAGAACTCTATGAATGGCGTGAGCAAAAGGCTGATGAATATGACTTTTCTTATGAAAGTGCTAAACAAGAAATACTATCTTATTATACAAAGGCATTTAAAAATACAACTTCAATTATAGAACACAATATTGATTTTTTTACAAATCTTACGGAGGTTGAAAAAGTTATTGTTTTGGGACATTCCATTTCAGAAGTTGATTTAAAATATTTTGAAATATTAAAAGCCAAACTAAATGAAAATGTAATTTGGAATGTTTCATATTATAGTGAGCTTGAAAAGCAAGCACACAAGGAAACATTGTTGCAACTTGGAATAAATGATAACAATATTATTCAAATAAAAATTACAGATTTAAAAAAGCAGCTTTAATTATCAGTAAAGTATTCTTGTGCAATTTTTGCTATTCCCACACTAAAATATCTACCGCCATTGATAATAACTTCAATGGCTTTTTTAAAATCGTCTGTATCGCTACCGATAAGCAGATAACTTTCAAAGCCAATTTCTAAGACGGCTTTTACCGTTTTATCTACATCAATATCACTATAGGCAATAAGTTTAATGTTTGGATATTTTGTCCTTAATTCCCGAAGCTGGGTAAGCACAATCATATCGTGAAAATCAAGGTCAATAATAAAGACTTTGGGAAGTGTCTTTAAAGAGGATAATTGAGATATTCCGTCCTCAATGTTTTCCGAACGAAACAATACATTAATTCCTGAAGCAACGAGGTCGTTGTTGGTCAAATCCAAAATTGGGCTTTTATCATTGATAAAGGCAATGCTGGTTTGGTCGAGATTGTTTACAGTTTCCATAACTATCAATTTTTAAAGTTAGTGGCAGACTGCACTAAAAAAGAAGGCGCAGGCAACTACACTTATTGGCATTAAGGCACTGGTACGCCTGACCCCCAAATAAGCGAGCGCCCACGCCTGTGACGTGAGCGTTCTTACTTATCTGTTCCGGGTTTTAAAAATTACCAGTTTCTAATGCGGAACCTAAAGCAAAAACACTTTAAGATTTTCTATATTTTCAGATGCAAAGATACTAAACTCGTTCCGATGCCGGAACATAATAAGTGTAAAAAATGGTTATACTGTGTTGGGCTTATTGGATATATAGTTCTGTTCCAAAATTTTCAGAATATCACTTTCCTTATAGATTATTTTGCCCCCAATCTGGATAAATGGCAGGATATTATCATCACGGTATTGTTGTAAAGTTCGTTTGCTGATATGTAGCAATCCGCACATATCTTCGCCCGAAAGGTAAATTTCTCCGTTCATTACAGGACGGTAGTTTTTCAATATTTCTTCAATACGGCTTCGCAACCGTGTTATCATTTCCTGATAGGCGATGATTTCTTCGGCTTCATTCGTAAGTAAATCCATTGTCATTTGTATTGTACGGCTGTCCGGCTTCGAGCAAAGCCTGCACATCCGAAAGTTTATAGTAATTCTTGCGGTTCAGTTTGGAGTAAGGCAGTATGCCTTTATCCTTGTAGCTTTGTAAAGTCCGTTTAGTAATGTTCATCATCAGGCACACCTCCTGGTTATCGAGCCATTGTTCTTCTTTGAAAATCGAGGTATATTTATGAGTAGCATTTTCGGTCAGTTCCAAAAGCTCCTTTATATCATTCTTCATTCCGTCCAATGCGGATTTTTGCACTGCAATAACTTCCATAGTTTGCATTATTTTTCTGTGGAAGTCGAATTTATAAAGGCTTTTTGTGCGGTTGGGAAAGGTTGCGCCCGTTGGCTTTGAAAGGCAGTATTTGGCAGTTTACTTTTGTCTTAAATAAAAAAATCGGATAGTTATTTAAGCTATCCGATTTGATATTGTTCATTCACAATTTAAGGAAAATACTTTTTTAATTTCTCCGGTATTTCTACATTATTAGATTGTAAAATACTTTTATATTCATTGGTAATGGTACTTCCTTCAATAAATATATTATTAAATCTTTCCAATAACCAATCAGAATTATCTCGTTGATTATAATGCTCAACCAATCTGTTAATTATATCATTGTCAGGGGATAATTTTTAATTACTCCGGAAATAATATCGGCTCTATCATTTACCCATAAATATGACTTATATCCCACAAAACTGCTATTGTTTAAAACCTCTTCTTTAAACGTATTTAAGAAGCCATTTCCTAACAATATTTGATGTTCATTGATAGTTGGAGAATACTCTCGTATAGCACTTATTATAGTCCTATTTGCTTCAGCTATTTCATTTTGTGGAATTAAACCATTTCTTAAAAAAGAGGTATATAATCCTAAAATATTATTACAGGATGGCAATTGAGTTTTCCAAAATTTTCTGACTTCTTCTTCGTTAAAATTAAATCTTAAAACCTTATCCGTATGGTTCGATAGAAAATCTTTTAAATAAAATTTATTGGCTTTGACAATTGCAATTAAACTATCGTTTACGAAATCTTTATTTACCTCTAAACTTTTACTAATTAGTTCCTGTTTCCTTTTAGATAAGTCAAAATCCCACTCTCCATTATTTAGTAATGTTTCCCAAAAATGTTTCAATTTTGACCTTTCTACGGAATATTCAACCTCTTGAATTAATGGAGTAATATCTTTATCCGGTGGAGTAATAGTTGGGTCAAAGTGCTTATAAATTTTATTTATCAAAGATTGCATTCCGCCCTCTATCGTTATTTTTGACATATTACTCTCCATAAATGCCCAGAAGTTTTCGATATGGAAAGTGTCTATAATGTTATCTTTATAATGAGCGCAATCATTCCTCCTGTCTTTCCAATATTTTATTTGCAATCGTAGATTGTCATTAAGGCTAAAAATTGGGTCTTTAATACGTTGCTTTGTAGCCTGGTCAATTTTTTCTTGTTGTTGTGTAGCATCAAATACATTTGCTTCCCACAGGTCTTCATTTTGTAATTTAGAGATTAGTTTATCCCATTCTCCTTGCGGAAATAGGTTTGGTTTAGTTCCTTCTATTATTCTTTCCTTCAGTATTGTCAGAAAAGCCAAATATGAAAACAATAATGATGCTCTGTTCGCTCTTGCTTTATAACAAGTAACGGCATCAGTAAATAGTACGTTTACATCTTCTGAAAAATTATTATTCTCAATCCAATTTTCAATTCGTAATTTCATTCAAATTATATTTTGCCAATTTTGCTGTTTAACATACTACAAAATTATGCAAATTTATTAGGCGGGAGGTTGAATAAACAGATTGATTATCGAGGATTTTGAATTTCCACTTCTGTTTTTTCTTTATCTTTTTTCTCACGGGAATAAACCCACAATGACAACAGCCCGAAAATAATCAGTGCATAAGCTATCCATTTACCAACTCGTTCAATAAACTTAATGGCGACCTGCTTTTCATAGGACGAAAAGCCCTCTGCTCCGGTGTCGCTTCGTCTGTAAAACTTCCGACGGTTAATCCAATAACGAAGACCCAACCCCAAAACCAAGAATATTATTCCTATAACCAATGATGCCACCATAGCCCTTACTTTTAATTTTTACCGATGATAAATTTAAAAAATATTGATTAACCTCTAAAATTATTCCTATGCGAATACGCTGAATGCTAAAACGGCTTATCGAAAAGATAAGCCGTTCGCTCTGAATACATACATTGTCCTAATCACTACTGTTAAACTGAAAACTTACCTGCTTCTCGTTTCCAAAACTGTCCGAAATCCAAACGTCAAAAGATTGCGATACGGCAGAAGTCGAGGTATAATACAATCTGAATTGCTCTGTGGGTAATGGGTACAAGTCATTTGGCAAATACGGTGGTTCATCATAATACTGTAATGTGCCTTGTCCGTCAAATTGGAAATAACGAAGAAAATACTGCGTGTTGCTGTAATTTCCAGTGCGCTGTATAGTAATGCGTATCTCAACGGTCTGTCCGTTGGCAACATCTTTAGGTACTGGCATCACTTTAACCTCGAAAGGAAAATCATTCTGTATTTCGAGTTCATCATCTTTGCTACAAGATACCAGCGAAACCGAAGCTGTGAGGATTGCCAAGAGTACATATACAGGCAGTAGCCCCATTCTGAATTTATTAAATATTGCTATCATTGTTCTACGTTTTAAAAGTTAAACCTTAATCCTATGCCTGCGGATGGTCGAAACTGCTCCAGGTCTGTACCCCAAAGAACTTTTGTTCGCCCTTGCAGGACTAACACAAATCGGTCTGACAGGTAGGTTTCAAAAGTCAGCCGACCACCAGCACCATAAACGAAATTGTCCTCGTCTAATATTTTCGCCCCGTCATACAACATCGTTTCGCCCCGGTTGATGCTTTCATAACCGACTACACTTGTTATTCCGAAGTTCAATGTGATGTTCTTACGGGTATCGCCCAGCAGGAAGAAACTATAACCGCCCTCTGCGGTATAGGTTTCCTGTGGTATGCGGAGGTCTTTATAATCGTGATATTGATGCGTATATTCCAACGCCCAAAGCTGGTAATTACCGTTCTTACCGTTTACGGTCATTGCTATATTGATATAATAATCATTCCCGATTTTATCATCGGATAGTACACCTGTACTCACTTCCAATCCTTTCTGCTTAGGCAGCATTCTTTGTGCCTGTGTAACCGTGATGGCCATAAAGATGAGCATCACGGTATAGATATACTTTTTCATATTATTTGCTTTAAGAGGTTATTAAAATTTCAGGTGCATATCGTTAATCAAACGGGCTTTAATTAAGTCGGAATTTTCTACCTGAAGTGTTTGATGTCTGCCGCCGTTTTTCTCGAAAATCTCAATCAGCAGTACCTTATCATCGGCAATGGTAAATTGGTCAAGCAGGAACACATTTTGTTCGGTCGCTTTTCCGGCAATGCCGTCCAATGGTTTGTAAGTCCTAAGTGGTATCATCGGGCGTTCCTGTACTACGGTGCGTTTGGCTACTTTCTTATCTACCACCTTGAAATTCACAAAATCAATCTCGAAAGGTACATTGGTACGGTTTCTCAATTCCGTATGGAAATAGTATTTGCCATTGTGAATGTAAATACCTTTCAGAATGAATTGTATTCCGAAACTCTTAGCCCCGATATGTTTTACTATACGTTTATCCTTTTTATAAATGGTTTCCAAAAGCAAGCCTGCCAATGACGGGGAATTGTTGCCCAATTCTTCAAAAAGCACATCGTTTCCGTTTGCTTTATCTACCGCTTTTTGCATCGTTAGCAGGTCATAGCTTATCGCCTCCGGATAGGAACTATAATATACATTGAAGCTGTAAAAACGTCCGTCATTAGTAATCACAGAGAAATTGGTTTCCGGCTCAAAGTTTCTCACAGATGCTTTTACACGCAAAACATTTTCCGCATCTTCCGCTTTCCCTGCAATCAGGTATTCGCTGCCCAAATCCACGTAACGAATGGCAGTTGGGAAAATCAGGTGCGAAGTTTTATCATAGGTAACTTCCATATGGTACGGTTCTATCTTGCCCAAGGCAAGCGGTGTTTTTGCCTTTGCACTATCCTGTGCAAAAGAGGTTGCGGCAATGCCGACAGTCAGAGCGAATGCCCAAAAGGTTTTAAAAAGATTTTTCATTATTTTATTTATTTGAGTTCAACATTATTGTTTGGAAACAAGGAAGACCTGATGCCCTGTCTTCAGGGTAACTTTTGGAGTTCTTACTTTTTTGGCGAAATAACCCGAAATACCCTGTACCACGCCACGGCTTAAATCAGCAGCAACCTGTTGTCCGGCATTCTGCGTAAGCATTATACTTGTTCCTGAAGTCTGGCTCATATTACCCGCCATTTCGGTTAGGGCGTTCATTTCGGGCGAATATGGAACGTATAAACCTTGCTGTCCGTCCAAATCGTAAATGGTAATGTCAACCGGGATGATGTTGCCCTCTAATTCAATGGATGTTATTTTTAGCTGTAAACGTCCTCCCTGAAATTTGGCATTCGCCGTTACAATCGTCCCTTTGGGAATGGTTCGGTTAGGTGTTTTAGCAGGTTCCAATAAACGCAGCCTTACGCCTGTTTCCCCGATAACAGTCTGCGTTTCGTGAACGCAGGCTTTAATACTGTTTTTCGGCTGCACTGTTTGCTCAGTAGAACCAGCAGTATAAAACCCACGATTTTTTGTTTCGCTCCAATCGGCTAAAAAAGCACTGTCGCTTGGCTCACGGTACAGGGCTGATACGGTGTTTTTCTTTGTAGGGGTAAAAGCTACAAAATGCTCTTTTTGATTAGCACCCGAAGCCTTTGATGCTGTACCATTAGTTTGAGGTGCTTCTCCTGTGTTCGCAGTACCTTGTGGAAGATACTTTGCCGCCATCTGATAGGATTTCTCCATCAGGGCAAGCTGGTCATTAACAGTAACGGGTTTAGGTACATCTTTCTCTGCTAATCGTTCTTTCAATTCGTCCAATTGCCTGCGTAGTTCGGTTGTTTCCGAATTTTCACTCTGATAAAATGACCCTAATGTACTTTGCGCATTTCTGTAGCTGCTCAACGCTGGACTACCGTTTCTTACCGAACTTTTACTATTACCATAGCCGTTATTTTCATCTTCGTCAGAAAATTGTTCGTCAGTCGGCTCATCTTTATCTTCCGTATCCCAATAGTCAGAAAGCGTAGCTAAAGAATTTCGCTTTTCCTGTTCTTTTCGTTCGAGCATTTCCTGTTCGTAAGCCTTGCCCTTGTCGGCAGGCATTCCTGCACCCGTTGCCTGTGGAACTGCATCGTTAAGCCCTACGTTTTCAATTGCCTTTTTATCTTCAGACGGTTTAAATATGAGGTACATACAACCTAAGAAGACAACTGCCATTAAGCCAAAAATGAGTGGCTTTTTGAGCTTTTCGGCTTTGTTCTGTGTACCATCTTGCAGTACATCAGCAGTTGATGTCGGGTTTCCCTCTGTTACCCGAACAACCGATTTTTTGTTCTCATTTTCTTTCATAAATCCTATTTTTTAAAATTGTTGATACTGTGTCCTGCAACCTTGCTGGACTTTCATTTTTTTTGAGAATAGGGTTTTCGATATGCCTGATGTTGATGGCATCATTGGGCTTACCTGTATCGTACACTACTTTGCCGATAACCCCTGCGGTAAGCAAGAGATAACCCACAAAAAAATACAGGGTATATTGTTGCTGTTTACGAACTGGCAATGCCTGCCAATGTTCGTCCAGCTTATCGAAATACCTATCCATATTTGCTCTTAATTTTTTCATAGCCTTACTATTTCTGTTGTTATAGCTTGAAACGCTTAGGACTTTTCCCTGCTTTTTGCTTCGGCTCATCGTTGACCAATGCGACCGCTTCAACTGCTTTGGGTACGGATATTATAGACAGGTTTGTCAGCTCCGACTTTTTCAGCAGTTGCCCAAAAGCGTCCGTCTTTATTACGTCCATTCTGTTAAGAGAGAATTTGCCGTTCAGGTATTTTACCCACATATTGCATTCTACACGAGGCTTATTTTCTCCCGACCATTGCAGGTAGCCAGTCAATAACAAGTCCTGCTTAGGCAGGCTGTCTGCACCTTTTTGGCAGTTTTCAAGATATTCGCTGATGCTATCTTTTAGCTTTCCAGCATACGCACCCTGCGTATGGAAATAGCCGTTGTATCCTTTTTCAGTAAGGATTTTTGCGAATGTGTTTAAATCTGATAATGCTTCCATAAGATTTGTTTTAGCGTTCGATAACTTCGATATCCCTGTTTTCTACGACTGCAAACTTTTCGATATTGAAACCCTGCGGGTTGTTGTCTGAGCGAACAGAGTTCACGAGATAGCAAGAGGTAATCAGATTACGCTTGGTTACATTGCTCGAACGAATGATGAATTGTTTGGCATAGGTTCGCACCGCATACGGATAGTTATCGAAATTGCACACAACACTATCCACCTCTATGCGTTGTTGTACGTTCCCCGAAATAATACGACTGTAGTAACCCTTTTCCGTTAAATCTTTGTAATAATCAAAAGCACTTTTGTCTGCAAGGTTAAAAGCCCTGCTCATATTGCTTTCGATGGCGTTCTTATCGGGAGCGAGCGTAAAGAATAGTTCGTGAAAACGTCTGACGTGTTCCCTCGCCTCAACCGGGCGGTTGATGCTTGCATCCTGGGATAAAGCAAGCATTAAAGATTTACCGTTATCCAGTACATAAATTTTTTGGCGTTGTTCTTCTGCAAAGCGGTAGGACTGCCATACGGCATATCCTACCACGCCAATGCAGAGAACCGCAAACACAATGGCATACAAACGTATCTGCCTAAAGCTGTTTTCGATATTTCTTAGCGTTTTAAATTCCATTTTTTTAATGATTAATTGTTTATTTGTTCATTAGCTTTCCGCCAATATTTCCAACCGTAGAACCCGCACCAGCTCCGGCGATGTTTCCGGTTTTCATTGCAGCTTGATTTACATTTCGGGTAAAGTTTCCTGCGCCTCCGGCTTGGATTACCCAACCTGTTACGGTCGGTATCGTGAAGTACCCGATGATGCCTATAATCATAAAAATGATGTACACCGTATTGCTGGTATCGGGAATGAAGGTGGGGTCAGCCAGCATTGCTATATCCCTTTCCAATATGAGAGATTGTATTCTTGCCAACATCGAGCTGAACAAATCCGAAACGGGAAGCCACAGGTAAACACTAACATATCGGGTCAGCCATTGCGTGAGCGTGGACTGAAAACCATCCCATACGCTTATCGCAAAGGCTATCGGCCCGAGTATGGATAAGACTATGAGGAAAAATGTTCGTATGGTATCAATAACCAAAGCAGCCGCCTGAAAAAGTATTTCCAGCAAATTGCGGAACCAATCTTTTATGGCTTTTTCTATCTTGTAGGCTTGCCTGTCCATATACATTCCCGCCATTGTTCCAATGTCGGAGGGCGACCAGCCCAATTCGTCCAGCTTTTTATCAAACTCTTCATCTGATACCATATAAGCGGTTTCGGGATTTCTGACCATTGCCTCGTATTCCAATTGGTCTTTCTGCTGTTGGAGCTTATTCAGGTCAAGCACCTGGTCTTCAAGTATGGCGTGTGTTCCTGTAACCACCGGACTTAATACCGCATTGATAGTTCCTAATACTATAGTTGGGAAAAACATAATGCAAAGCCCCAAAGCGAATGGACGTAACAGCGGGAACATATCAATAGGTTCGGCACGGCTTAACGCCTGCCAAACCTTTAATGCCACATAGAACAACGCACCCAATCCCGCAAGACCTTTAGCCACTGCCGCCATATCTCCGGCAAGTGGCATCATATCATCATAGAGTGAACGTAAGAGTTCGTGAAGATTATCCCATTCCATTTTTACCAGTATTTTTGGTTAGCAGTTCCATAGAGTTCAAGCACTCTTTTGGCATCATTTTTCTTTTTCGCTCTCAGGTAGCTGACAGAAATATTCTTATTGGTGTAATAGCGTACAAGGCTATGGTAGTCCTTTACTTCTTTGTACACACGGTCAATAATATCCATACGCTCCTTGTCGTTCAGAGAAAGGCTTGATGCTGTTACAATCTGTTTGAGTTCTTTCAGCAGTTCTGTACTTTCATTCAGCAACGCTGAATAACCGTTGCCGATAGCTACCAATTCCTGCGGCGAAAAATTGGGGTCGTTCATCATCTTGCCGAAATTTTGCACATACATTTCGGACACATCGCCTACCAGCAAAACCGTTTGCTGTACTTTGCGGGCATCTTTCACAAGGTTGTTGATGGCTTTAAGCTTGTCGTAGTATTCTTTACCTTGCTCATACACTTTCTTTACCTCGTTGAAGTTCTTAATCACATTACTCACGGTAGAGGAAGTCTGTACGATTTCGTTTGCACTATTGAGAATACCCGATGCCAGGTTTGTAGGGTCGGTTACTACCCATTGGGCTTTTGCTGACGGTGCTACGGCAAGCATTAGTGCCGTACACACCAGATACAATACTTTTTTCATTGTTTCTGAATTTTAAATTGTTAATGACTATTGATTTGCCTTGTCACGCCTTTGCATAGAGATATGCTTGATGGCGAGTTCGACGTTACCGTCCAGCTCTTGGGCGAGCTGCATCACTTCCATTTTTTCGGTTTCTTCAGTGGTGTAGGCTAAGTATTCTTCGAGACTTACTTCGGTGGCATAGACTGCCGAGTTCGTACCACCTAAACCTATCCACACTTCTTTGTAAAGCCGTGAAGCGTCGTTGTTCATATTGATGGAAAGCACCTGACCTTTTTCTTTATCTGTAAGTCCCAACATTGCCTGTATATCATCAAACTTGTTCATATACTTGCGTTGGTCTAATAGGATTTTACAGTCGGAATTATTGATGATACTTTCTTTGACAATGGGCGACTGGATGATGTCGTCAACCTCCTGCGTTACGATAATTGCTTCTCCAAAAAACTTCCTTACAGTTTTAAATAGGTACTTGATGTATTCAGCCATACCTTCTTTGGCAATCGCTTTCCACGCTTCTTCAATCAGAATGAGCTTTCGGATACCTTTAAGTCGCCTCATCTTGTTGATGAAGACTTCCATAATGATGATGGTAACTATAGGAAAGAGGATTTTGTGGTCTTTAATTGCATCAATTTCAAACACAATAAAGCGTTTGGAAAGCAGGTCTAACTGCTTATCGGAGTTCAACAGATAATCGTACTCGCCACCTTTGTAGTAGGGTTCGAGAACGTTTAAAAAATTGGCGATGTCAAAGTCTTTTTCCCTTACCTGTTTTTCTTCGAGTACCTTACGGTAGTCGCCTTTTACATACTCATAGAAACCATTGAATGACGGATAAACATCGTCCTGTTTGATACGTTCGATGTAACCGCTTACAGCATTTGACAATGCTACTTCTTCCGAACGGGTTGGCGGTTCATCGTCACGCTTCCAAAGCGTAAGTATCAAGGTCTTGATACTTTCACGCTTTTCGATGTCGAAAACACCATCGTCCGTATAGAAAGGATTAAAGGCAATCGGGTTGTCTTCAGTATAAGTGAAGTAAACGCCGTCTTCGCCTCTGGTCTTTCCTTTGATAAGTTCGCACAAACCCTGATAGGAATTACCTGTATCTACGAGCAGAACGTGAGCGCCCTGCTCGTAATATTGTCTTACCATATGGTTTGTGAAGAACGATTTTCCCGAACCAGATGGCCCCAAAATAAATTTGTTGCGGTTCGTGATAATCCCACGTTTCATTGGCAAATCCGATATATCCAAATGGATAGGCTTTCCGGTCAAGCGGTCAGCCATTTTAATGCCGAACGGAGAGGGCGAATTATGGTAGTTGGTTTCTTCCGTGAAGAAGCACAAAGCAGGTTCGATAAAAGTGTAAAAACTTTCCTCACTCGGAAAATCGCCAGCATTGCCCGGCATTCCTGCCCAATACAAAGTGGCTACGTCCGTAGTGTTGTGTCTGGGCTTACACTCCATTAGTGCCAACGCACTACCGCAATCGTTCTTCAACTGTTTCAATTCGGCAGGGTCTTCCGACCACGCCATAATGTTGAAGTGCGCCCTTATGGAAGACAGCCCGAAGCTGTGGGCTTCGTTCAGGTACTTTTCTATCCACTCTTTGTTGATTTGGTTAGCCCTGCTATACCTTGCCAGCGAGTGCATATTCCTTGCGGACTTTTCAAACTTTTGCAGGTTGTCTTCGCTGTTATCTAAAAACAAATATTGGTTGTAGATATGGTTACAGCTAAGGAGTAGTCCCACAGGAGCGGCGAACGATAAACGGCAATCGCTCCGGTCGGTAGATAGTTTTTCAAAACGGGTATCAGCCGATACCGTTCCAGGCAAATCGTCCGTATCGGACAAAGTGTGCAGGCTCAATCTTTTGTTCCCTATACGGACTTCTTCTGTTCCGAGTGCGATGTCCTGCATCGGTGTTCCGCTTTCCCTTGACAGGGTTAGGTATTGTTCCAACAATCCCTGCTTTTCGTCTGTTCCGATAATGTCGTCTTCAGTAAGGCGTTGCAGGGTTATGAAACCACTATCGTTCACGATACGCTCAAATTGAGCGACTGCCTCCATAAAACGGTGTATCGTTTCCTTGTTCCTGATTTCCTTTGGTATCAGCGTACCTTTGCAAAGCGAACTGAAGTTGCTTTGCATACGCATTCTTTCCTTTGTGGTCTTGGTAAGGAACAGGTAACAATAATGGTTAAGGAATGGTCGCTCATTAAAATGGCGTTGGTAGGATTTAGCCAAAAAACTTTGGTCTTCCTTTGCTAAATCGGGAGCGTAGCTTTCCTTGATGTACCAATCCTGTTTATGGATAACCGTAAAATCGGGCAAAGTTTTGATAGCCTTGTGCCAGGCGGAATGAATGGCTTCATATTCCGCAGAAGCTACCGTAAACAGTTCCGGCAAACGCACTTCAAAGCAGGCAGTAATGTCTGCATCTTTGGAAAGGATGCAGTTGTTTTCTACTGCCAACAAAGGAAATTTGTTTTCCAGCGTTGTTGTCTTTGAAACGTTTCTCATAGGGCATTCGATTTAGGAGTGAATTTTAAATAGCGGTGTACAGGCTTGCGACAAATGATGTATCGGGGATGTCTTTTATTTGCCCCGATTTTCATTAGCCCGTGTTCACCATACTTCCTGTTGAGTGAAAAGGTCTGCCACACAATAAGCGAAGCACCGCCTGCTCCGAGGAACAGGCAGATGTAGGAGTTTACGCCTGCCATATACAGTATCATCACAAGGATGAGCGTACCGAGCAGTCCGCCAGCGAAGATGAACAGGTATTGTGCCTTTAGCCCTTTAAATTCCACTGTTCTGCCAATGCCTTTGTTTATGTTGTAACTGTTCATAAAGCAAAGGATTAAAGGAAGAATGAACGCAGGATGGTAGCCGCTACGATTAAGAAGATACACGCACCGAACCAGCTTGCCGCAGTCTTCGATGTGTCAGGGTCGCCACTACTGAATTTGTTGTACACCTTAACACCTCCGATTAACCCCACGACCGCACCGATGGCGTAAATTAATTGGGTTGCGGGGTCGAAATAAGACGTTACCATTTGGGTAGCCTCGTTGATGCCTGCCGAGCCGTTTCCCTGTGCAAACACACCAATTGCTGACAGCATAGCCGCTGCCGTCAGCAAAACTTTTTTTCTTTGTTTTTCCATAATTGAAACACATTAATTTGTTACTGTTTATCCCGCACCTTGCGAGTTTTCGGGACAAATGTCTTATGGAAAAAGAGGTGTTATAAGAATGTGGCAGTCAAAGGAAGTGTTTGGCTGTGAGTGGCTTTTGGGGTGGAAATCTTTAGGGCAGAAGCACTAATAACCAGATGCTTTTTATGCAATTAACAGTTGGTTCAATGCAACTTTTAAATTACATTTGTACATTCATAATAAAGTTAATTTTAATCATTTTTGAGATGAAGATATCAGGCAGACATATTGGAGAAATGCTGAAGGAAGCCAGAGAACAAAGGCAATTAACTCAAGAACAATTAGCTCAAAAAGTAGGTAAGAAAAGGAGTTATATTTCTAAGGTCGAAACTGATTATGGAAATAATATCAAACTTCAAACCCTTAAAGAGATAGTAGAAAAAGGATTTGACGGTACGGTTAAAATTAATTTGGAACTCTGATTTGTATATGGATAAATTATTAAAGAATGCTTTTAAAATGCAAATTCAATCCAAAGAAGGATTTGAGTTCGAAGAATTTATTGATGAACTGTTTCTTTTGAAATATGGCGTCGATAACTATACGCCCATCAGAAGGAATAAGGATAAAGGCAATGACGGTACTATTTTACCCGAACAAAAAATATTGGCTTGTTACGCACCAAGAAAATATAACAAAACTGATTTTGAAACGAAAGTTTTAGGGGCAACAAACAAAGAAGGAGATTTTGAAAAATATCAGAAAAACTGGAAAGACAAATTTCCAAATTGGGAAATGTATGTAAATCACGAAGTATCGCCGGAGCAGTTTACGTTAATTCAGGATTTGGACGGTAATACTTCGATAAAGGGCATAGACCAAATCCTTTCAACTATTGATGAGCTTGTATCAAGTAAAAAGCGAAAACTTGCAGCCTATTTGGGTATTGAAAACTTCTTTATTCAGGACTATATTCAAGACATCATTAACGATTTGTTGAATGCTTCCAGTGAAGAAGATAAGGCTTTGCATTTTGACAGAAAATCATTAGTTCCCCTCAACAGAAAATTGAACTCAATTTTGCGCAGGAAGATTGGGACGGGATGAACTCGGAAATGGTATTGGTTATGGAGGAATTTAATACAATTACCAATATACTTTCGGGGTATAATGACGATGAAATCAATACGCTGAAAAGAAGGATTATAAACGATTACAATAAACTTTCAGGAAGTTTTAAGGAGAGGTTATATAATCTGACTGACCAATATACAACGGCATATGGAAACATTAAAGACGATGAATATGTGAAATGCGTAAAATCTATTCTGCTGTATATGTTTGAACAGTGTTTAATAGGTAGAAAAACAGAAAATGAACTATGATATTACCACAGCCGGAAAGCAATCTTAAAACCAACCTTATGGTATTGGGGCGGATATTATAAGTATTATGGGCAATTCTCCATTTAAAAACAAATATGCCATCGTTGATGATATAATGAATAAGTTTTTAAACAGGGATAAAGATAGAACGCCCGACCTTTTTCTATATGCTTTGACATTTTTGCATACGATTGGTAGTATTGAGAAAAAAGGGTATAAAATCAAATTAGTGAAGAAGGAAATCCAAGAGGAAAATCAAACAAGTTTATTCGACAATGTTAATTAAAATATATTCAGAAACGAACCTTATAGATACTGTTCCATTTCACAATGGAATAAACATCATATTGGGTAAATACTCTGGGGATAAAGAAGCAAGAGGTATTAATGGTATTGGCAAGTCCACGTTGGTTAGGCTTGTTGATTTTACCTTATTAAGTGGTAAAGCAGAGAAAAGATTTGCTCAAAAAAAGTATGATTTTTTACGGGATGATGACCACACCATTACTTTAGAATTTGACATACAGGGACAAAAGTATTTTATTAAGAGGGGTTTTTCCGATACAAAAAAAATCTTTTTTGGAAAACGACCAGATGCTCTTGATGAATATGAAAAACCTGAAATGCCCAAAGTACTGGAAGGGATATTTTTCCCGACAGAGAACAACGAAGTGTTCTTTGAAGGAAAAAGGTATGGAACGTTAATGGAATTTTTTGTTAAGGATGATTTGCAAAACCAGCAAAGGGCTGACCCTTTAAATTTTGTTTCCTACAATGCCAATGCAAGAGAAAAGGCATTATATAATTTTTATTTGCTTAACCTTCCAACTAAAACGCTTTTAAAATATAATGAGGTTTCTTCGGAATACGAAAGGTATAATAATACAGTAAAATCCCTTTCAGAAAAGGTCAAAGCAGATACAGGTAAAGATATTCAGGAGTTTAGAACCGAGCGTCTAAAAATTGAAAAAGATATTGCAGCACTCGAAAGCAGTCTGAAGGAGTATAATTTTCTTGCCAATCATAAAGAGATAGAGCAAAAATTAAATCAGGTCATTTCTGAAATTAATGAGCAATCTATCATATATCATAATACAAATCGGAAATTAGATAAACTAAAATCCTCTTATAACGAGGTGTCATCTATTGACCTGGACAAAATTCGTAAACTCTACAATGAAACGGTAGCAACGTTTGGCAACTTTGTAAAAAGAAGTTTAGATGAAGTTATAGACTTTAAAAAGCAACTTTTGGCGAATAGGAATAAATATTTGTTAGAGGAAGAAAAGAAATTACAATCCTCAATAGACCAAAGTTTAATACAACTTGAAAAATTAGAAAAAAATAGGAGCCAATTATTTTCATTGTTGAAAGAGAGAGGTGCGTTGGATAGGATTGAGAGTACCTATGAAAGATTAGTGAATGAAAAAACGCTTTTAGAACGAAACACCTCTATTGTAAGAGAAATTGACGAAATCGAAGAAATATTAGGGAACTCAAATATTGTAATAGCTGAATTAAAGAGGGATATTGTTAGCGAACTAAACAAGCAACAAACCTATCTTGATGAGTTGCGATTGTTATTTCAACAAATTCTTGAAAATGCTATCTATTTGGATGAAGAATTTGATAATTCTTATTTTAATATCACATTAAACTCTACTTCGCCAAGAAATCAATTGCCTTTTAAAATAAGTCTGGAAATTCCCAAAGCGGATGCTTTAGGACAAGAACGTTTAAAAATTGTAGCATATGATTTAATGGTATTCTTAAAAAGCAGGATTGACAAACGGAACATCCCGGATTTTCTTGTACACGATGGTGTATTTCACGCCATATCATACAGAACAATATCCAATGTCCTGAACTATATGTACCATAAATCAAATGAGCTACATAACTTTCAATATATCGTTACTTTCAATGAGGATGAAATTGATTTAAACGGGGACGAAAGTAAGTTCGGAAAGTTTGATTTTGATTGGTCTAAACAAGTAATTGCTGAATATTCAGATACAGAGCAGGAAACAATTTTTAAACGTTTTTTTTAAATGGCGAAATATCAATTACCCCCTTTAAAAGATGAAAGGTTATTCGAGGAACTCACTTGTGATTTATTCAATTTTGTAGAGAATACTTCGTCATATGAAAATACAGACTTTCAGACATTTGGCGTGAAAGGGCAAAATCAGAAAGGTATTGATGTCTTTTCTACTAAAACCAAAACGGTAATACAATGCAAATTGAAAAGCATTGGAAGAAAAGACGAAACTATCAGGAAAAATCTAATTCAGGATATAAATGCAGACTTAGAAAAAGCAAGGGATTTAGCAATTGATTTTGACAAATTTGTTTTTGCTTCTACATTTCGTGACGATGCTCAAATACAGGAATACCTAAATCAAATTAAAAGAGAACAGGGACTACCATTTCATTTGTATTATTGGGGATGGGATACTATAACAAAACATATTGAGCAATCAGAGGCTTTATTACATAAATATTTTCCAAAATTTGTAAAAAAGTCTAAGCCTGTAAAGCCAAAAATTGAATTACCGGACGGAGCATTGGGAAAAGAGCTTTCTAAGAAGAACTATATTGACTATTTAAAAAAACGGTATGGCGATTGGAAACAGATTGAATTAAACAAAAAAGGAGAAAAATTTAATTGGGCTGCTTTCACCATTTCATTATCCAAAAGATATAAAGCATCAGGAATGAATTATATTGATGTTCGACACTTTGATGATTTGGCATCATATCTAAAAAGCCGGATTGATGGTACAATAATGGGAAAAGTAAACAAGTCTAAAGGAATAAAAAACTATTCTGTGTTTGAAGAGTTCTCGGAAACTGAAATATAAAATATCTGAAGATTTAACACTATGCCATTAAAAATAAATGTACCCTATAGCGATAAAGATGTTGCCAAATCAAAAGGCGCTTTTTGGGATGTGGAACAAAAAACTTGGTTTGTTCCTGACCATAAGGATATTAATGATTTCCAACAATGGATAGACAAATCAAAAGCATCGGTTATTATAAAATCGCCTGTATCAATTGCTTTAAATAGTAGTGATTGTTATAAATGTGCAAACAAAACTGCTGTCATATCCTTAGCTTCAAATAATTTTTATTATTTGAGTACTGACGACAATGAGGATGAAAAATGGTTTCGAGCGGATGGGTTGTCTTTTTTTAGTATGCCGATATTTATCGAAAATGAACTTGCAGGCAAAATCAATAGATTATTTCCAAATTATAAAATTGCGTATTCTAAGACGGCGGAAAGTAGTTATTGGGCAAATCTTTGTGAGAATTGTGGAGCTTTGCAAGGCGACTTTTTTCTACATTCAGAACCTGGCGGTGCTTTCTTTCCTTTAGAAATAGAAGAATATGAACAATTAACTTTCATTACTGTTCCCTCCAAATTTGATGTAGAAATAGATGCTGATTATTCTTGGTTGAGCAATGCTGATGACATTCCTGACTATGCTAAATCAATAACCTACGAAGAATTTTTAGAACAGAAAAAATAAAAAGGGGAATTTGCCTAAACAAACTCCCCAATGTCAAAATCACCCAAATCACTTTTCCGCAAGGTGGAAGAACTGGCTTCAGCTTCAGATGAGAGCGTACTATCCAAAAGCTCGGAAATTTTCCGGGATGCACCCTCAATGGAATTTTCCAGCAGGCTGAATAATTCAGTACCTTGTAATCTTTGAACTATCGCTACCGCTGTTTCTTTTTGGGATTGTTCCAAATTTTCCTTTTGGAGCAACGCCCCTATAGAGCTTAGTTCATCATAGGTAACCCCCTGGGCAAGACTGTTATCGCCACTGGATATTCCATACCTATTCCATTCTTCTTCCTCTTCCTCCCAATCAGGTATATTACTGAAAACTTCGTCCAGCTCTTCCTGCGGAACCTGAATACCTACGTTTTCATTTTCGTCGTATTCTATGTCTAAATTATCGGGGTTTATCTCCTGTTCCATTATTTGGCTTTCGTTGGCACTGTTTGGCACTGAAAGGCTTCTTACAGGCTTGGGCTGCCCCATAATATTCGGCAGGTTTGGGTTCACTTTTTCCTGCTTTTGCTTTTGTTCCGACCTTTTTTTAATGACAATCTTGTCCTGCAAAAGCAGAGCAATGACTATCAGCAAGCATATCACAATTACTGTTTCCATAGCTTATAAAATGGGTTTGTACTTATCATTAAAACTCTTGGTAATTTGCTCGCCAAATTCCTGAAAATGGTAATCAAGCAAATTGTCTAAGTAGGCGTAAATGGTTATTTTATCTTCGCCTATTACCTGTACGATACGTGTTAGTTTTTCGTGAAAGTCTGGTCGGATATAAACCGTTTTTCCATCACGGGCATTGGTGTCCGGTCTTCTGAAAAAGATACTTTCATAATCGGTTTCGTTTGCCTTTTTAACCCTGCTTTTTTCTTTAACCACAGGTTTCTCCTTTGGCAATTCATCGGGCTTTATATCTTGTTTCTCCGGTTTTTCCGCAGGTTCCGGAGGAAGCTGTAACCCGTCCTTTTTAATGCCGTCCACCATCAGGTTCATCATCAGTTCCTCGTTAATATCCGGCGTGGCTTTTCTTTTATTATCTTTCTCCATAAGGCTACAATTGAATGATTTTTAAAAACTCGTCTATGAACAGGTCTAACTGACAGGCTTTCATCAAACGTTCATCGGGAGGCATCACGGTAGAGCGGAAAACGGTTTTGCTATCTGCTTCACTTTCTTTACGAAAACGGGTGCTGTTCTTGATTTGGCTTTGCATCAGGCTTAACCCCAATTGTTCGATAAGTTGGTTATACACATCATATAAGGGTGTGCTTTCCCTGCCGTCCACCTGGTTCCAAAACAGGTTAATGGTTTCTATGGAAGTTTCCCCTTTTTTCATAATCACATCCTGTAAAAGCTGTGTGAAAATGAGCGTACTTTCCATTACCACACGGTCTGCGGTAATGGGCGTGAAAATGTGGTGCATCCCTGCCAGTGCTTTCAGGATGCCTGGTGTGTTCACAGTTCCGGGCAGGTCAAAGAATATCACATCAACCGGAACCGAAGAAGTGTTTACAAATTCGTGAGCCGCATCCAATACACTATCCGCTTTATGCTGCATAATCGGGTAGGCTTTTTTGTTGATGGTGGTAAATTGCTTATACGCCAGCTTTTTCAAAGCCTCATTTTCCATTACCATTGCCAAATCCCTCGTCTTCATTTTCATCAGGCTGTGCTGCGGAAAATCCGCATCAAATACGGCTACATTGTAGCCTAACCGATAGTGCATAGTACTCGCAACAAGCGTTGTAAATGTGCTTTTGCCTACACCGCCTTTTTGAGAAGAAAAGGCGATAAATGTTGTTTTGTGTTTTGCGTTCATATTTCTACTTATTTAATTATTTATATATCCAAATACCTATGTCCGTTTATCCGCAGTTGGTTATGCACCATTGTATATAGGTTCATAGTCGTGTACAGCAATAGTCAGGTAAGCGAGTATGCGGCGAGTTATCTATATACCCCAATACGCATTTATGTCCGTAGGCAGGTACGCAGGTTCTTACCAATATACCTGCTTGCTTAGGTGCTTAAAACTCTATGTACCTAACCCCATAAACAGGTGCTTCCGTCTGTACTTTTTCACATCTGCACAACTGCACTTTTTTATATCGGTACTTGCGTAGTTACGCTGTTACCTGCATAGCTATCTATGCCCTTATATCTGTTGATAGGCACAAAGAAATGCAGATATATAGGTGCTTTCATTAACGTGGCACTGTTTGGCGTTCAAAGGCAGTGTTTGGCACTGCCATACATTACAATCCTTTCGTAAAGAGGGGGTTACTTTGTAAAATGATTTTTATTAACGGATTTATGCAAAAGTCTTTTCACAAATCGGAGGGTAACGGGAACGGCATCGAGCCGTTTTTCCCTGCTACTTTTAATCCGTCCCGCAGGGCGGATTATTGTGTTCATCAGAACACGGCAAGTTGTGTTTTGAGCATCTCGGAATGATTTCCGATGCTCAAAACAACTTGCCCTTTGCAGGGGCAGAAAACACCTTCCGAAGTCAGGGTTTTGTATGGATTTAAAATGGATTAGTGATGAATGATAATAACAATAAGCAACAGAAGAAGACCGGACGCCGCCCGAAAAAAGACCCGGCGAACATCCGATACACGATTTCCTTTAACGAGCAGGAACACGCCCGTTTTCTTGCTCTTTTTGACAAATCAGGTATGCAGGTAAAGGCGCATTTTATTACGTCCTGCATCTTTGACAAGACCATAAAGACCATTCAGATTGACAAAGGAACAGTTGATTTTTATATGCGGCTGACCTCTTTTCACAGCCAGTTCCGTTCCATAGGCGTGAACTACAACCAAATTGTAAAGCTGTTGTACAAGAATTTTTCGGAGAAAAAAG
Organism: Flavobacterium sediminis; assembly: GCF_003148385.1. Taxonomy (NCBI): domain Bacteria; kingdom Pseudomonadati; phylum Bacteroidota; class Flavobacteriia; order Flavobacteriales; family Flavobacteriaceae; genus Flavobacterium; species Flavobacterium sediminis. The sequence goes on from NZ_CP029463.1 coordinate 1,129,853, forward strand.
CCGCAGCATTCCTGTACAAACTGGAAAAACAAACGGCTGAAATGGCGATGCTCTGTCAAAAAATCATTCAGATGAGCGAGGAATTTGATGCAAAATACCTCAAAAAATAGCGGTAGAAATGATAGCAAAGATTGGCAGAAGCGGGAATTTATACGGAGCATTGGCGTACAATCAGCTCAAAGTAGAAAATGAAAACGGACAAATTTTGTTCGCCAATAAGATAATTGAAACCGCTAACGGGCATTATTCCGTTGCACAATTAGCCCAATCTTTTGCGCCCTATCTGATTGCCAACCGAAATACCGAGAAACATACTTTGCATATTTCGCTCAACCCCGACCCGAATGACAAGGTAAGCGATGATAAATTTCGGGAAATAGCAGAGGAATATATGCGTGAAATGGGTTACGGCGAACAGCCTTTTGTAGTATTCAAACACACCGATATTGACCGCAGCCACATCCATATTGTATCGGTTTGTGTTGATGAGCAGGGCAAAAAAATTTCGGATAAGTTCGAGAAAATGCGGTCTATGAACCTGTGCCGGGAGTTGGAAAAAAAACACGGGTTGATACCCGCAACAGATAAAGAGCGCAATCAGAATGATAAGGTTTTCCGTCCGGTAGATTATAGGGCAGGCGATGTAAAAAGCCAAATCGCTTCGGTAGTCCGACACCTGCCGAACTATTACCAGTACCAAAGTTTGGGCGAATACAATGCCTTGCTATCTCTTTTCAATATTACCGCCGAGAAAATCGAAGGAGAATTGCAGGGAAAAATGCAGCAGGGTTTATTGTACATTCCATTAAATGAAAAAGGCGAAAGAGCCGGGCATCCGTTTAAGGCTTCCCTCTTCGGCAAGGGCGCAGGGCTACCTGCTTTGGAATTGCATTTTGCGAAATGCAAAACAGCTTTAAAAGACCACCCAAGCAAGCAAACCCTAAAAGCTGCCGCTACCATTGCCCTGAAAACAACGAGCGATGAGCAGGCTTTCAAAAAGCAATTGGCTGAACAGGGCATTAACGTAGTGGTACGCCGGAATGATACAGGTCGCATTTACGGAATGACTTTTATAGACCATAATTCTAAAACGGTTTGGAACGGTTCACGCTTAGCAAAGGAACTTTCTGCCAATGTCTTTAATGATTATTGGAACAATAACATCAAACCGGAGATAAAAGAACCTGCTTTACAGCAACCCAAAATATCCACATCAAATGATGCGGATCTTCCTGCGGAAGAAGCACACCATTTGTTCGATTTCTTAACTACGGAAAAACACGAAGACGGTTTGATTGAAGCATTGGGCGGTTTGCTACCCGAAGCCCAGGGCGAGGATTATGAAGAATTGGATTTTGCTAACAAGATGAAGAAGAAACGCAAACGCCAAAGAGGTCAGAAATAGTAATCAGCCAAATACTGCCACACAACGCCACTGGCTGCCACTTTCTTATAGCCACTCCATAGAGCCTTTAAATTCACGCCCGAACATTAAAACTTAAAATAATGCAGGGAGAAGACGATTTAAGAGGGCTTGCCAAGATAATGGCTTTTATGCGGGCAGTCAGTATTCTTTTGGTACTGATGCACCTTTATTGGTTCTGCTACGGTTTCTTTTTAGAACGTGGGTGGACGTTGGAAGTAATCAACAAAATACTGGGCAATTTCGACAGAACGGCAGGTTTGTTCTCACATACCTTATACACCAAAGCATTTGCTTTGGTTTTGTTGGCTTTGAGTTGCTTAGGAACGAAAGGCGTAAAAAATGAGAAGATAACCTGGTCTAAAATTTATGTGGCTTTGGGGGTAGGCTTTGTGCTGTTTTTTCTTAATACCTCATTATTAAAGCTATCTCCGGCAACAGGCACATTTCTGTATATCCTTACCATCTCTTTAGGTTATATCTCCTTATTGATGGCAGGTGTATGGATGAGCCGTTTGCTCCGTACTAACCTTATGGACGACGTTTTCAATAATGAAAACGAGAGCTTCCAACAGGAAACCAAGCTGATGGAAAATGAATACTCCGTCAACTTGCCCACCAAATTTTACTACAAGGGCAAATGGAACAACGGTTGGATAAACATCGTAAATCCTTTCAGGGCATCTATCGTGTTGGGTACTCCGGGTTCAGGAAAATCCTATGCTATCGTAAATAACTACATCAAGCAGCAGATTGAGAAAGGCTTTAGTATGTATATCTACGATTTCAAATTCGACGACCTTTCTACCATTGCCTACAATCACTTACTGAAGCATCGCGACAAGTATAAAATTCAGCCGAAATTCTATGTGATAAATTTTGACGACCCACGCAAGAGCCATCGTTGCAATCCACTCAATCCCGACTTTATGACGGATATTTCCGATGCTTACGAAGCAGCTTATACCATAATGCTGAACCTCAACAGGTCGTGGATACAGAAGCAAGGGGATTTTTTCGTGGAAAGCCCAATTATCTTGCTTGCAGCTATTATTTGGTATCTGAAAATCTATGAAAACGGCAAGTATTGCACATTCCCGCACGCCATTGAATTACTGAATAAAAAGTATTCGGACGTATTCACAATTCTTACCTCATACCCTGATTTAGAGAATTATTTATCGCCCTTTATGGATGCTTGGCAAGGCGGCGCACAAGACCAGTTACAGGGGCAAATTGCTTCTGCAAAAATTCCTTTATCAAGAATGATAAGCCCGCAGCTTTATTGGGTAATGACTGGCGACGACTTCACGCTCGACATCAACAACCCGAACGAGCCGAAGATTTTATGCGTTGGTAACAATCCTGACCGTCAAAATATTTACTCCGCAGCTTTGGGTTTGTACAATTCAAGGATTGTAAAACTCATCAATAAAAAAGGGCAGTTAAAGAGTTCGGTTATCATAGATGAGTTGCCCACAATTTATTTTAGGGGACTGGATAACCTTATCGCAACGGCGAGAAGTAATAAGGTAGCCGTTTGCCTGGGCTTTCAGGACTTTTCGCAATTAACGAGGGATTACGGCGACAAAGAGAGCAAGGTAATACAGAACACGGTTGGTAATATATTCAGTGGTCAGGTGGTTGGAGAAACGGCAAAAAGTTTATCTGAACGCTTCGGCAAGGTGTTGCAGAAACGCCAAAGTATGACCATTAACAGAAATGATAAATCTACTTCGATATCCACACAGTTAGACAGCCTCATACCTGCATCAAAAATCTCAACTTTGACACAAGGTATGTTTGTAGGTTCTGTATCGGATAACTTTGATGAACGTATCGAGCAAAAAATATTTCACGCCGAAATTGTGGTAGATAATGAAACAGTTGCTGCCGAAACAAAAGCCTATCAGAAAATACCGGAAATCCTGTCCTTTGTTGATAAGCAGGGTGAAGATAAAATGAAGCAGGAAATTGAAGCCAATTACAAACAGATAAAATCAGATATACTAAATATTGTTGTAAGTGAAATGGAACGCATCAAGAATGACCCCGATTTACAGCATTTGGTACAGGAGTGATAAAATAAAAGGGAAGTCTAACACCGTCTAACACCTCCCTTTTATTTTGCCCGTATGCTATATTACTACAATATACCACGAGGTATATGAATACCTTTTGCCCGTACAATGCTTTCCTGAACCATTGGGGTTTCTTTCTGCTTTTCCACTTGTTCCGGAGTATCTGCTTTTGTTTCCGGTGTAATGGATAGCTGTATTTTCCTCTCAACAGCAGCCAGTTCCGTTTTAAGTTCGCTCAATCGGCTTTCCTTAGCCCACGTACCGTTAACCACTTCCTGAAGTATGGGCAGGTCTTTTTGTATTTCAGAAATTTTCTCCTGCTCCTGCTTAATAAAGCCCGGCAGCTTTTCTAAAGCCCTCAAAAAATTCATTGCTGCGGTTTCAGGGTCTTTCGCCATTATGCCGTTGTTGTAGGTGTATTTGATGTTGCCCTCGCCCTGAACCAAAAAACGGTTTACCCTAATATCTGCTCCCTCTTTTTCAGAGATTTCAGTTTTAACCAACAGCGTAAAACCATACAAGCTGCCGATTTCTTCATATCGCCCTGCGGTACGAGCTTTATCCGCAATCTGGTTGAGTTTCGTACCGATTTGTTTCGGGTTTGCATTCGGCGGTAAGCCATCCAACAGCACCGGATTTGCGATTGTTCCGTCTGAATGCTTTTGTAGGCGTTGCTGCAAGTTTTCCCAGTCTGTACTCATCCGGTTCAAACGGGATTGGGTACTTTGCAACATTTCCGTATAATCCTGCACCTTAAATTTGGCACTGGATTTAGAACGGTTAAACGCCTGCTTTTCGCTTTCCAATCCGGCAATCTGCTTTTCAAGTTTGGCTTTATCCAACAGGTCTGTATTTCCTGATAGGATTGCCACATATTCCGAAAAGTTCATTCCCGATTTTTCGTCCATACTTCCCTCATCAATCGTTCTTTTGCTTAGGTTATTAGTCTTTAACTGGTCGATAAAAAGTTGCTTGTTATACAGCAGGTTGAACTTATAACTATCCAAAGATTTTTCAACGGCATAGATAATCACAGCAACTTTATTATCAGCGAAGAATTTGGCTATCTCGTTGCCTTTTCGGATAGCCCGCCCGTCCCTTTGTGCAAGGTCGCTCGGTCGCCACGGCGTATCTAAATGATGAACGGCAACGGCTCTTTTCTGTGCATTAACACCCGTTCCCAACATACTGGTAGAGCCGAACAGCACACGGATTTTACCCTCGTTCATTCCGTTGATGAGGTCTTTACGCTGCTTATCATTTTTGGCTTCCTGAATAAACCTTACTTCGTTTGTAGGTATGCCGTGGTCTTCCACGAGCTTGCGTTTTATTTCGGAGTACACATTCCATTCGCCTGGCTTGTAGGTTCCCAAATCAGAGAAAACGAACTGTGTTCCTTTTTGTGCATTAAACTGGTTGTAATACTTGGCAATATTTGCCGCACAATGCGAAGCCTTGTTGTCGGGATGGTCGTCATACATTCCGCTTACCATTCGCATATCAAGGGACATCTTACGGGCGTAGTCCGTAGCAATGAGCATCTTTGCTTTTTCTTCCCTTTGCGATAACGGTAATCTTCCGAGCAAAGTAGCATCGCCCGTTTTAGCAAACTGCATCAGGCTTTGGATAAAATCTTCTTGGTCGGGCGTTGGCGGTATATTGTACAATACCTCATTCTTTTCGGGGCGGTCAATACCAATATCCTTTGCCGTCCTGTAATCTGTGATTTCAGAATAGAACTGTGCCAGTTCCGGCACTTTGATGAAGTAGCGGAAACGCTCTTTAGCGACTATATTATTGGCTACCGAAAATTCATAATCGGTCGTTTTCCTTGCATAGATAGCTGCCCACGCATCAAAAGAATGAATGCCCTGTTTTTCCAATGCACGAGGGCGCAGGTATTTGAACAGCAGGTACAGTTCTGTTAAGGAATTGCTGATGGTTGTACCTGAAAGAAAGGTTGCACCCATATCCGCATTGGTTCGCTCCTGAATGGTGCGGATAGCAAAGAGCAGGTTAAGTGCCTTTTGGCTCCCGTCCACATTACCCAGTCCGGCTACCCTTGTATGACGGGTGTTGAACATCAGGTTTTTGAACTGGTGGCTTTCGTCCACAAACAAATGGTCTATACCCATCATTTTGAAGTCCACAATATCATCCTTGCGGTTTTCAATATCGTGTTGGAGTGTTTTCAGTTTTACTTCAAGATTTTCTTTCCTTTTGATTACACCCGCAAGCATCCCTCTTGTTACTTCCTTACCTTGCGATTGCAGGGCATCGAGGTTGCGCTCTACGCTGTCTAATTCTATTTCGAGGATTTCCTTTTGTATTTCGGGCGATTGCGGTATCATTCCGAACTGGTCGTGCGTGAGTATCACACAATCCCAATCGTTGTTTTTAATATCCCCGAAAATCCGGAGGCGTTTTTGAGGTGTAAAATCATCAATACCTGGATAAAGGATTTTAGCGTGTGGATAGGCTTTGCGGTAGTCTTCAGCAATGGCAGGTATATTCGCTTTCAGCCCAATTATCATTGGTTTATGGGCTAAGCCCAACCGCTTCATTTCCTGTGCTGCTGTACACATTATCAGCGTTTTTCCTGCACCTACTTCGTGGTCGCAGATAGCGCCGTTGTTCAGTTTTATCATCCAAACGGTGTCCTTTTGGCTTGAATACAGGTCTTCAATACCTGCTGCCTTTCGGTCTAATCCCGGAAAGTCCTGATGGCTGCCGTCATAGTTCGGGCGAACAAAACAGTTAAAGGTATCGTTGTATTGGTCGGTCAGCCTGTTTTTAAACTCATCGTTCTGTGCGTGTAGCCAGTCGGTAAAGGCGGTACGGATTTCATCAATCTTGGTGTTCGCCATTTGTATGGCTTCCATATCCCGTACCTTGACCTCTTGGTCGCCAACCATTACTTTTTTGGTAATATCCGGCGTGGTATTGACAAGGGCGTGTTTGAGCAGCGCAATACCATCAAATGTTCGGCTTTCTGCCTTGACTGCATATTTTTCCCAAATGTGCATATTGCCCTGATGACACTTTACGGAAAAGTCGTCGGAGCTTTCCGAATAATGAACCAGTACATCGGCATCAAACAAATGCGAAGCAAACCGGGCATAAATTCCCGTGGGTATCCACCGTTCACCGAGGTTAAAATCAAGTTCCTCAAATTCAATCCGTCTTGGTCGGGCTTCTTCTAAAGCGGTAAGGCTTTCTTTGGCTTCCTTATCATCAGGATTGTTTTCGAGATATGCTCGTACATCATTTGCTTTCTCAACAACATTGCCCGCTATCCACCGTTCAGCAATTTCATATTCCTGTTGTAGCGGATTGTAGAACAACCGCCCGTGCAAGGCTTCTTTCAGCGTATAGGCAGGCAGGCTGCTGATTTCGGACATAAAATCCAAATCCACGCTTCCGTATTTGTTCAGCGATGACGCTAAAGCCTCTTCGGGATTGTCGGTTGCTAATGTGGTAGTAGAAAAACTAACGGGGCGGCTGAATATATCTGCTTTGTGAATTACGCCCCGATAATACGCTCCAGATACGGTATTTCCTTACCTGCGCTGTCTGTCTTTATGAGCTTGGCATTGTCGGCAGCATTCAGATTGCCGTATTTTTTAGTAAAGGCATCATAAAGGAGGTTCAGCGTTTCCCGTTCTTCCTTGTGTTCGGTTTGCCTTTCAGCTTCTTTTTGATAGAGGTTAATATAACTGTCCCTTACGGCAATATAGGCTTCGGCTCTTGCTTTTTGTAAAGTCGGTAATTGCAATGTATGAAAGGTTGCTGATGATTTTTCTTCGTTTCTTTCGACATCTTGCAGATAACCAACCCAACCATTATCCGCAACAAGGCAATCATTACGGTGGAATGATTGCAGTTCGCCACTATACGGGGTAGGTTCGGGAATGGCGTTATTAATGGCATTGGGAACGGCTGACTTATCAGTCTGGCCATTCCCGTTTATTTGTGAAAACAGGTCGCCAATTGCTTCCTGATTTTTGCTGTTTATCTTTGGAGTACCGTTAGCAGTACCGTTGGTTTTTGGCGGTATATAGGTTTGCTGCAATGCACCACTGAACAGATCGGTTTGGCGACCTATTGTATCTCTGCTTTTTCGGGTGCTTTGCTTTTTGCTTCGGGTAGTTCTTTTGGGTAACGCAATTACGGCAACAGGTTCGCCCGCACTTTCAAACAGGTCGAAAATGCTTAGTTGTTTCAATTCCTGCGGGCTTTCCTGACGGACTACCGGAGTTGGTTCGGGTTGTAGTTTTTGCCGAATGGTTACAGGCTCTATTACCGGAGGTATAACCTTTGGCTCAATCGGAATTTGTATAATAGGCTCATCGTTCCGTTTGCCTTTGTATAAACCCAAATTCAGATGCTTACCGAAATCTTCGGAAAGCATTTGTTTCAAATCTTTGGCAATCCCATCAACACCATTTTTATGCGTATAGATTAAGGCAGGCTGTCCGTATGGGTCAGTATCTAATTTGTAGTCTGTATGCACAATCCTTGCACTGTTTTGAAACAAGGCATTGCCTGGTGTATTGTATTCGGTTGGATTGCTTCGGCAAAACAGATCTTCCCTGTCGGTCAGATTTTCTTTTGCCGTATTTTTTTGCAGGATAATCAGGTCGCTTCCCACTTCCGTACCTGCATATTCTGTAAACAGGTTGTTAGGTAATCTTACAACCGATACCAAATTATTATCCTGCATTAACGCCCTGCGTATGGGTTCGTTTTTAGGGCTGTTCAATATGCCTTGTGAAGTGATATAAACTAACAAACCACCCTCACGGAGCATATCAGCACCTTTCAGAAAGAAGTAATTGTGTATGCTTCGGGCAGCCTGTATTTTTGCATTGTCCTTGCTTCGGGAATAAGAAAGGTCGAATACGGAAGTATCGCCAAAAGGAATGTTACTGGCTACTACATCATAGCTGTTTTGTTCCCTTTCGGGAATTTCCTCAAAACCGCTTACACGTACATTGCTTTCGGGATAGAGCTGCTTTAAAATCTTGCCTGTCAGCAAGTCCTTTTCATAGGCAGTAACATTGGCTTTTTGACTTTCCGAAAAGGATTGTATGAATGAGCCGATACCTGCGGAGGGTTCGAGGAATTTATCAATATGCAGACCGCTATCCCGCAAGGCTGATGAAATGGCATCTATGACCTCTGGCGGGGTATAAAAAGCCGTTAAAACAGAACTTTTCATACTATCCACATACCTGCGGTATTGCTTATCGTCTTCGGAATTTTCTTTGAGTAGTTGGTGGAGTTCCTGCGTAATCGGAAAGAGGTCGTGTTCCGTTTTTCTCCAATTATTGATGTCTATTTCATTTTCAAAGGGGTTCAGAACGAATTTAAGACCGCCAAATCCGCTGTATTGCATCATTAGCAGTCTTTCGCCTACGGTGGCTTGCCGTTTCTCCTTTTCCAGTTTAAAAACAATTCGCAGGGCATCAATATTCTGTTGGAGATGGAACCGCTTACTGAAGCCCATTTTCCTCAATCCATATTGCGATGGTTCCGGTCAGTTCGGTATAGAGTAAATCGAACTCAAACCCGTGGATGAAATCATCGGTTAATTCATATCCTGCAAATACAGGTTCGCAAACAGGAAACATTTTCAGGGCGAACGGTCGCAGTTCCTCATCTGCCATTATGGTATCAAACTCATTGCATACCACTTTAAAAACCGTGTCGAACTTGGAGAAGTGTAAGCCCTCAAACAATATGTAATTAGCTATTTCATTGCATTGCTCTAAGGCGTTTCCCGACCGGAACGCCCCTCATAAGCGTTGGCAGCCCACGAAGACCGTTGGTCTATAAATTTTTGGTCGTGTACCTTTTCGGGGAAGCTGCTGTTTAATAATTCTTGCAGTCGTAATCTGAAATACGATAGGTCTTTTTGCTGTACGTCCATACTATATTTTGTTTAGAATTTTACTTAAATCCTAAAATTATAAGCGAAAGCAAATGCCTTTGTGAATGTTGCAGGGTTTGGCTTTGAGAGGCGGTATTTGGCGTAATGGACAATAAAAAACCTCTGAAAAATTCAGAGGTTCATTTTTATGGCTTGTTAAGGATTTGGAGCATCCTGCCGACTTCAATATCCATTCGAGAAAAGGCAAACCATTTTTTGCCCAGGTCTTTGAGCGATGCCCCTATATGGTAAAGCTCTGTATTGTCAATAATTAAAAAACGGTCGTGGGCATCGGAGAAAATCTCAATATCTATTACAGTATATTGGCTGTTGTAGCGTTGTAAATCCAACCGTAACTGGTGACTGATACTTTTGGTAAGGATAGTGGCAGTTACATTATCATTGCGCTTACCCAATAAAGTAAGCACCGTATCATCCACATAATTATCAAGCAGGATAATGGAACTTCCGGCACTACGGATAATATCAGAAACAAAAGCATAGGCATCAAAAACCTGTCCGTTGTAAAAGATACCTTTTTCGCTGTGCAGCTTGTCGCTTTCCAAAGCCTTAAAAATCTCTTCAAATTTTTGGTCGGCTTCCAGTTGTTTCAATTCAATATTATCTAGCCGATGAAACAAAGAAGCATTGCTAATGAGCATACGCCGCATTTCTACAAAGGCTTCCATTATTTGAACACTCATTCTTACCGCTATGTCCGAACGGAGTATGGCAGATGCCATTGCAACCCCCTGTTCGGTAAAAGCATAGGGTAAATAACGTCTGCCACCGTAATTTAAACTTGAGGTTCCAAATTGGAACCTCAAGTTTTCAACTTCCTTTTCAGTCAGTTGAAAGCAGAACGAAGCAGGAAAACGCTCGATATTCCGTTTTACGGCTTTGTTGAGGTTCTTTGTTTCCACCTGATACAAGGCAGCAAGGTCACTATCCAACATTACTTGTTTGCCCCGAATAGTATAAATCAGGTTCCTTATTTCTTTGGGTATAATAGACGATTTATTTTCCATTACGCTTATTGCTTTTGTTTTTTTCAAACTCAAAGGAGGTTTCTGCATTTTCTTTCAGCACGATATAAGCATCGAATTTCTTTCCGGCTTTGCTCGTCATTCCTTTGATTAAAGCCGTTTTACCCTTATTGATAAGGCTTACAATATTTTCGATACTGATTTGTACCCGCAGACGGTACGGAACTGCACCCAATTACAAGCCTCATCAGAACATTTCACAATCTTGTCACGAATGATGAGTTGCTGACTTTTGCATTTCGGACAGGTCAATTTTGGCTGATTAGTATTTGCAATAGAAGTTTGCAGCAGTTCATCGGTAATAGATTTCGCATAGGTTTCCATTTCCTTTTGAAATGCTCCGGCATCCGCTTCGTTGTTTTCAATTTTCTGCAATGCCAGTTCCCATTCTGCGGTCATAGCTACATCTGCAATCTTGCGTTCTTTAACAAGCCCGTACACCTGCAATCCTTTTTCTGTAGGTATTAAAGAACGCTTATCCCTTTGGATATAATTACGGGTAAACAAGGTTTCGATAATGGCGGCTCTTGTAGCCGGAGTACCAATACCAATATTTTTCAGGGCTTTCCGTTCTTCCTCGTTTTCAATTTCTTTTCCGGCGGTTTCCATAGCCGATAGAAGCCCGGCTTCGGTATAAAGGACTGGTGGTTTGGTCTGCTTTTCCAAAACGGCAGCTTCTTTTATTTTGAGTTCATCGCCTTTAGTCAGTTCGGGTAGTTCCTGCACTGGCTCTTCGCCATCATCGGTAAAACTTCCTTTGATGGAACGCCAACCTGCTTCCTGAATTTTACAACCTTTTGCCGTAAAATCGTAGTGCAACACCTGCAATGATACATCGGTTATCTCTTTGACACAGGCTTGTGATATGGCTTCGAGCAGGCGAAGTGCAATCATATTGTAAATCTTATCTTCATCTGCATTCAGTACAGACGGCACTTTGTCGGTAATCAATAAACCGTGATGGTCCGTTACACGGAGGTCATTCACGATACGTTTATTGAACCGTCCCCATTTGATTTTGGTAAGGGCTTGTTTGCAATCTTCACGGTTCTGCAATGCCCGCACAAGGTTGGGAATTTCTGCCCACATATCTTCGGGTATGTATTTGCTTCCGGTACGGGGATAAGTAATAAACTTCTTTTCGTACAGGCTTTGCGCAATATTGAGCGTTGCTTCAGCAGATAATTTCAGCCTTTTGTTGGCTTCTTTTTGCAAGCCCGTCAAATCAAAAAGCAAGGGCGGTTGTTCTGTAACGCTTTTGGTTTCTACCGATGTAACGGTTGCAATTTCATTGCGCTGAATGGCTTTCAGCGTATCATCAGCAAGATGCTTTTCATCCCACTTGGTAACGGAAATACTTTTGAAATCAACCTGTGCTTTGTGATGTAGCAATTGTATCTGCCAATATTTCTTTACAGAGAAATTTTTGTTTTCGAGATAGCGTTTGCATATCAAAGCCAACGTCGGAGTTTGCACTCTTCCGAGCGAGTAAATACCATTGCCTGCGGCAATGCTCAACGCCTGTGTAGCGTTGATGCCTACAAGCCAATCGGCACGGCTTCTGCCTTGTGCAGCCTGATATAACCCGTCAAATTCTTTTCCGTTTTTAAGGTTGTCAAAGCCCTGCCTAATTGCCTTTTCTGTAAGCGAACTAATCCAAAGGCGTTCAAACGGCTTGTTGCATTTCAGGTATTCATAAATGTACCTAAAAATGAGTTCGCCCTCACGACCTGCATCTGTCGCCACGATAATGCTATCGCTTTTATTGAACAATTCTTTGATTACTTTCAGTTGCTTTAATGCGCCAGCATCGGCAGTATAGCCTTTATCTTTTTTGACTTTGCGAACGGTCAATAAAAACGGGTTAGGCAATATAGGCAAAGCGGCTTTGTCAAATCCCGTAATCCCATAATCTTCGGGCATTCCCAGTCCTATTAAATGACCGAATGCCCACGTAACAAAATAGCCGTTACCTGTCAGGTAGCCGTCCTTTTTTTCAGATGCTCCCAACAAGCCGGCTATCTCCCTTGCTACGCTTGGTTTTTCTGCTATAATTGTTTTCATACTGTATTACATTTTTCTGCCTTTGGATTTTGCAGGAGTTTCGGGTTTTTCTTGTTGTTCCTGCTGCTTTTCATTTTTCGGTCTTTGTTGCCCGGACTTCAAAGGCTCTTTGATGTTCTTGGTTGCTTCATTGGTCTTACCCTCTGAATTAACGGCAGTCTGTGTTTTATGGGTTTCGGCAGTTTCTACCCGTGCTTTATACTGACCGGGAAATTCAAAGTTGGTCTTTCCGGTATCTTTGTCGAAAGTGATATAACCCTTGTAGGGTTGGTCTTTTTTATCTTTCAATTCCACATATATGGTTTGCCCGGCTTTGAATTTGTTGTACTGCTCATCGTCCAGTTCTTTGCCCTGAAAGTTTTCGGAGCTTCCTGCGGTTGGCTTTGCTGATTATTCTGCTGATTGCCCTGTTGATTGGTTTGTTGGTTGGTTTGCGCCTGCTGATGGTTATTGCTTCTGTCAAACAGGAACTCTACATATCGTTTGTCCGCATTAAACTGTACCATTGCAGAAAACTCTGTTCCTTTGGTAGAAATCATACCTTGCAGATAAAGCGGTTTGCCTTCCATTAAGGTTTGCTTTTGCTCGTCATTCAGTTTCACACCTTTTAACTCATCAGGTATTTTTATGAAATCAGTTCGCAATGCCACTACATCATTGGTAAGCCTGTCAATGCTGATAATAGACGGCATCAGTTCGCCCGTTTTAGAATTTACCAAATTGACTACACGCCCCATATTGCCCGTTTCAAGCAGGTTTTTCTTGTCTTCGTCCGTAAACTTGTGACCGAAAAACTCAAAATGGAGGTTAGGCTCTTTTTTGATACCGTGTATTGCCACGATAACATTACCGTCTTCCGCTTGCTGTAAAGACAAGCGGGCATCCGTGCGCAGAATAGAACCGCCGAGGTTAATGCCTATCGGTAAGAGTTCATTGGTTTTGTAACCTCTTAATAGAGGGTCAAGCAGGTTTCTTTTTTCAAGATACTCTTTGCTTAATCCGAGGTTTTTCATTGTGTCCCAATCAATCTGCTCCGGCTTGTAGCGATATTCACTCGTTTCCGTTGTTGTTTGTGCTGTTGCCATATTATTTTGATTTTCTTGTTTTTTGTCCTGTTGCGGTTCTGCCTTTACTTCGAGTTCTTTCAGCACTTTCTCGCCATCGGGAGTGGGCTTATCTACGTGCTTTTGTAATTCCTGTGCTTTTTCAGCAGCAATAGGGGCGGGTACTTTGAAGAAAGTAAAGTTTGTAGGGTTCTTTAACTGGCTGAAAAAATTGGAAAAGAAGTTGGAAAAGAAATCGCCGCTTTTGTCCACACGCATAAACTGGTTTTGGTTTTTCTTCGTGGGTTCGACGGTTTCCATTTTCCCGTTTTCGTCGATACTCTTCACTGCCTGGATTTTCATTTTTTCTTTATCCAGTACGAGTAATATGTCCGAAAGCTGTTCGGGCATTTCCTGTTTATTAGTTGTTTCTTCACTCATATTCTGAAAATTTTAAAAGTTCGCTGTCGAATGTAAAGGAAGCCTGCACCGTATTGCACTATGTGGCACTCAAAGGCAGTGTTTGTCACTTATTGGCATCCAGTTTGGGCAAAGGCGGGTTAAAACTTTCCCTGATGAACTGATGCACATCGGATAGTTTGTAATACAATTTTCCGCTGATGGTATAGTAAGGCAGCTTACCGATGGAGCGATACCGTTGCAGGGAACGGTTGCTGATTTTCAGCATTTGTAATAAATCCTGATTATCCAGTAATTCTTCTCCGTCTATGCTATTGCGCTTCTTTTGTAAATCGTCTATGTGGTTGCCGAGAATGTCAAGCCTATCCATTATGCGTTCCATCCACGCCACAAATTCCATTTTGTCGATATTCATACCCAAAACTTTTACTTATTACCTGATTTTAGCTTTCTGCCTTGTTTAATGTAGCTTTTGCCTTTCGCCATAAGCTGCTCCACATACTCATCGGTAGTTTGTACGGCATTGGCGTTAAGCATTTCCTTGATAGCACCAATCGTATAGTAATACTGCCCGTACATTTTTGAAAAGGCTATCTGCCCGTTGGTGCGCATACGCCACAATGTTTTTTCGCTGATGTGGAGGTACTGGCAGACTTCGTGATTGTTGAGCCACAAACTATCATAGCTTGTATCTTCCAGTTTCAGGATATATTCGCTAATGGCTTTCAACCGTTCGTTAAGGTGCTGCCACACTTCTTCGTCAACTGTTATTATATTCATTGCGCTGTCGTTTAATGTTCACAGGGCAAAATTCAGAATTGTGGCAGTGTTTGTCCGCCAATGCTTGCCAATTGAAAAAGCGGTTTTTTGAAAATTTTACAATTTGCCGGAAAGCCTTATTAAATAAGCGTTTCGGCAGATTTTCCGATTTTGGGATAAGGAAATATGCCCGTTCGCCAATTGCCATATATTGGCGAACGCAGGCACAAAAAAAAGCAATACGGAATGCGTATTGCTTTCAAAGCCTTTATTGATGGAGTGTTTATAAGTCTTTATCCATATATTCTTCCAGTGCTTGTTTCAACTGGTCTAAAAACAAGGTGCGAGAGCCTGCACGGGTTTTCATACGGTGGAATGCGTGATGCACATCGGTCAGTGGTATTCGGAACAACACTTGTGAAATAGCAGTGAGCTTCCGGATGCCTAACTTACCTCCTGAAATAGCACCTGATGCGTAGAGGGCATACGTTAGCTCAATCAGAGCATTCTTGCTGTCCGTCCAGGATAGCTCTTTAATTTCGCTGGCGCTACTGAAAAATGTATCGGAATTTTCTTCGGGGCTGATTTTGGTTAAGAGGTAGGCGTATAAGAGGTCGTTGGCGAGGATGCGGGCTACTTTGTAATCGTAATAGGTAGAGAATTGCGGGTCGATTTCAAATACGTAACTATTAAGCCCATCGAGGTAGTTTATCTGCCCACGCTTAAAATATTCGTGGTCTTTATCCACCCTGCCCGAACGGTAGTAGCGATAAAAATGGGAGTTGCAGATGTGTTCCCTAAACTCAATCTTTAGCTCCGTTAAATGGTTCGAGAAATAGTTATGATATATTTTCCCGTTATTGACCGGGCACGAGGTTTCTATCCGGTAGAGCTTGTTATAATAGATGAGTTTGCCCAGGATTTGGGGCTTAATCATTTTAAAGAACTCAATCTCTTTTGCATCGTTCTCAAATTCCGAACTTAGCACACATTCTTTTGCCGAAACCAATAGCTCCTGAAGAAAGACCGTCATTTGAAAAGCCTCTTCAATTAGCCCGAGCACGTAATTGACAGTTTCCGTTCCTGCTCCTGAATTTCGGTAACAATAGTTCCTAATAACTTTCTCATAGTAGGGAGGATTACGTTATCAATATCAGAGTACCTTAGCAAATGTTATTAATAAACAGCACTTTAACCGCCAATATTCCCCTACAATGGGGAATATTTTAGCTATTTTCCCCTATGAAAACCGTCGTTTGCATCACTTAGTCACTCATAATCAATAAATACTTAATTTTTAATCTTAAATTTGTGGTTGCGTATTGATGCAACAAAATGAATTGTGATTTAGCGAAATATGAGTACATTATTTATCAAAAATATGGTCTGCAACCGTTGTATTCTCGTAGTTCAGAACGAACTCGACAAACTCGGCATAGAGGCTACCAATATAAAACTGGGCGAAATAATCCTTAAAAAAGATTTAACCACAGCAGAGCGTGAGGCATTGGAAAACGTTTTAGACCCTTTGGGTTTTCAGGTCATCGACGACAAGAAGAGCCGGATGATTGAGAAAATAAAGAACGTTATCATTGACCTGGTGCACCATCAGGACAACGATGCGAAAACCAATCTTTCGGATGTGTTGAGCGATGCGCTGCACCACGATTACAACTACCTTAGCAACCTGTTTTCCGATATTGAGGGTACGACCATTGAGAAGTACTTTATCGCACAGAAAGTAGAAAAGATAAAAGAACTGTTGGTGTACGATGAGCTGTCGTTAAGCGAGATTGCCGACCGTATGAATTATTCGAGCGTGGCATATTTGAGCAACCAGTTCAAGAAAGTAACAGGGCTTACACCGAGCCATTTCAAGCAGATAAGGGAAGACAAGCGCAAGCCACTGGATAAGGTTTAAGTAAATCTTACAAATCAAACCCAGAATTTCACAATAGAACTCCTCTTTATTGTTGCCACCTTTGCATTATGAAAATAAAGCAATCGAGATATGGCAACCAATAAAGAAACAATTTACATTCCTTTAGAGGATGTAGAAAGCGAGCACTGTGCATTAATCGTCGAAAAAGGACTGGCACAGGTAAAAGGCGTAGAAACCCACAAAGTAGAGCTAAATAACCGCAGGGCGGCTATTACCGTTAATGATAACGAGGTAGTAGGCGAAGCTGTAAAAGCAATTAAAGATTTAGGCTACGGCGTTCCCACTGTTAAAAAGACTTATCCCGTTTTAGGTATGACCTGTGCATCTTGTGCAGGCAGTGCCGAGAGTATGGCAAAATATACGCCGGGCGTAGTAAGTGCCGAAGTGAATTACGGTACGGGAAACCTCAACGTTGAATTCCTGCCGAATATAACCAATTCCGAGCAAATCAGGAAAGCGGTACAGGACGGCGGTTATGACCTATTGCTCGAAGACGAGAGCAAGCAACAGGAAACTTTAGAAGCTATCCACGCCGAAAAATTCAGAAAACTTAAAAACAAAACCATTTGGGCAGTAATCCTATCGCTACCGGTGGTCATTATCGGTATGTTCTTTATGGATATGCCTTACGGTAATGAAATAATGTGGGCATTCGCCACTCCGGTAGTTTTATGGTTAGGTAAAGACTTCTTTATCAATGCGTGGAAGCAGGCGAAACACCGTTCTGCCAATATGGACACACTTGTCGCATTGAGTACAGGTATCGCCTATATATTCAGCGTATTCAATATGCTGTTTATGGACTTTTGGCATCAAAGAGGTTTACACGCACACGTGTACTTTGAAGCCGCAGCCGTAATCGTTGCCTTTATTTTATTGGGCAAGCTATTGGAAGAAAAAGCCAAAGGCAATACCTCATCAGCCATTAAAAAGCTGATGGGCTTGCAACCGAAAACGGTTATCGTAATAGAAGCAGACGGCACGGAAAGACAAAAAGCCATCGAAGATGTAAACGCAGGCGATATTATTTTGGTTAAGCCGGGCGAAAAAATTGCGGTGGATGGTACAGTTGTATCGGGCAATTCGTATGTAGATGAAAGTATGCTAAGCGGCGAACCTGTTCCGGTACTGAAAAAGGAAAACGAAAAGGTATTTGCCGGAACCATCAACCAAAAAGGTAGCTTCCAGTTCAAGGCGGTAAAAGTGGGTAAAGAAACAATGCTTGCCCAAATCATCAAAATGGTGCAGGATGCACAGGGAAGTAAAGCACCCGTACAAAAACTGGTGGATAAAATCGCAGGTATTTTCGTTCCGGTAGTAATCGGTATTGCTATCCTGACATTTATTCTTTGGTTCTTCTTAGGAGGCGAGAATGGTGTTGTACAAGGTCTTTTAGCAGCCGTTACTGTATTGGTTATTGCTTGTCCTTGTGCTTTAGGCTTGGCTACTCCTACCGCTATTATGGTGGGCGTTGGTAAGGGTGCAGAAAACGGCATCCTGATTAAAGATGCGGAAAGTTTGGAATTAGCGAAGAAAGTAAACGCTATCGTGCTGGATAAAACAGGTACGATTACCGAGGGAAGACCACAGGTTACAGGCATCCAATGGCTGAACAATGACGATGCGACGAAAGATGTTTTATTGAGCATTGAAAAGCAATCGGAGCACCCATTAGCGGAAGCCGTTGTGAAAAATTTGGAGGGCGTTTCTACAACTTTATTATCAAACTTCGACAGTATAACAGGTAAAGGCGCAAAAGCCGATTACAACAGCGACACTTACTATGTAGGTAATAAAAAACTGTTAGCCGAAAACAACATTACCATTGCCGACCAACTGCAAAAGCAGGCGGACGAATGGGGCACACAGTCTAAAACCGTTATATGGTTTGCAAACAGTAAACAAGCTCTTTCTGTAATCGCTATTTCCGACAAAATTAAAGAGACATCGGTACAGGCTATCAAAGAAATGCAGGATGCGGATATCGAACTGTATATGTTGACGGGAGATAATGAGGCTACCGCCAAAGCTATCGCCGAGCAAACTGGTATCAAGCATTACAAAGCCGAAGTTTTGCCACAGCACAAAGCTGATTTTGTGAAAGAACTGCAACAGCAAGGCAAAGTAGTAGCAATGGTTGGCGACGGTATCAATGACAGTACAGCACTGGCAACTGCCGATGTAAGTATCGCAATGGGTAAAGGTTCGGATATCGCAATGGACGTGGCGAAGATGACCATTATTTCATCAGACCTTACCAAAATACCTCAAGCCATAAGACTATCAAAACAAACCGTATCAACCATTAAGCAGAACCTGTTTTGGGCATTTATCTATAACCTTATAGGTATTCCGATTGCAGCAGGTATTCTTTACCCAATCAATGGTTTCTTACTAAACCCAATGATTGCCGGAGCCGCAATGGCGTTGAGTAGTGTAAGTGTGGTAAGTAACAGTTTACGTTTGAAATGGAAGAAGTAAACCGATAAATCACACAAAGAATATTAAAATAGATAGAAACGTTTTGCTGCTGATATTTGCAGCAGTGAAACAATAATCACAAGTAAATATGGGACAAGACCACGGACACAGCCACTCGCATACTGCGAATAAAAAGACCCTGACCATTAGCTTGGTAATCATCACTACATATATGGTAGTGGAGGTAGTGGGAGGTTTTCTGACAAACAGCCTTGCCTTATTAGCCGATGCCGGACATATGTTGAGTGATGCAATATCGCTTTTCATTGCGCTGATGGCCTTTAAGTTCAGCAGTAAAATAGCCGATTACAGTAAGACCTACGGCTATAAGCGCTTTGAAATACTTGCAGCAGTTATCAACGGTGCAACACTTATCCTGATTTCAGTTTATATCATTTACGAGGCGATAGAACGCTTTCAGAGCCCACCGGAAATTCAATCAGGAGGTATGCTCATTGTAGCAATTGTAGGCTTATTGGTTAATGTGCTTGTAGCCTGGATAATGATGCGTGGTGCTGACGTAAAGGAAAACCTCAATATGCGTGGAGCCTACCTGCACGTCATCAGTGATATGCTCGGTTCGGTTGGTGCAATTATCGCAGCGTTGCTCATTATGTTTTTCGGTTGGGGGTGGGCAGACCCGTTGGCAAGCGTTATTGTTTCGATACTGGTATTGAGAAGTGGGTATTTAGTTACTAAATCATCGGTACACGTATTGATGGAAGGCACACCCGAAAATGTTGAAGTGGATAAGGTCAATGAAAAAATCCTTAAAACCGATGGTATTAAAAGTATTCACGACCTGCATATTTGGACAATTACAAGTGGATTGAATGCACTTACGTGCCACGCCGTTGTAAATGAAAAAATGACTATCGAAGAAAGTGAAATATTACTTCGTAAAGTAGAACACGAATTAGAGCATATGAATATCCATCACGTTACCATCCAGTTGGAAACACCAGCACATCTACACGATAATTCGGTGCTATGTATTGTAAAGGCTGAACCGTCAGCACACGACCATCATAATCATTAATCTTACTGGAATAAAATCAAGTTTTTAATCTCTAAAAAATAAATAGAAATGAAAGTGAACAAATTATTGATAGGCGTATTTGCCTCCTTAGCGATTTTCTTAGCATCTTGCGGGGGCGATACCAAAACAGCAAAAGACGGACACGCACACACCGAGGGCGACGGGCACGACCACGCTACGGAACAGGTGGTTGAAAAACCCGCCGAAAAAATTACAGCAAAAGACAGGAACGAAAAAGGCGAGCTGATTGATGCCCACGGACATTTGATTACAGGCTGTCCCGGTCATAAAGAAATGATAGGTTCAGAGGGTGATATGTGTCCGAAATGTGAGTATATGACTATGATACCTATCACTTGGGATATTACCGGGGTTGATACCGTAAGGGTAACAACATTGTCTGATTACAATCCTCCTGCCGACAAACTGAAAAAATAATGTAGAACTTAGCTTTATTGCGTTTGCTAAAACGGCGGTTCCTTAATTGGGACTGTCGTTTTTTTTATTCTAATTCTTTACAGAAATAATATTAGGTAGGTTTTATTTATATAGCCTTATATTACGAAATATCAAATCAGTAAATCTTACAATTCAAACAAGGAATTTTACAAAGCATTTCTTTTGCAAGGGACTGATATTTGTTAGAAACAGTATAAAATCTATTTCTTAATTTTTTAAATTTTATATTATGATACAAACAAAATTTCAATCGTGTATCGAGGCTTGCCTGAAGTGCGTAGCTATCTGTAACCAATGTGCCATTGCTTGTTTAAATGAAGATGATGTTGCACACGTAAAGAAATGTATCCAGTTAGACCTGGAATGTGCAGCTATTTGCCAAGCGGCAGCAAACGTATTAAGTCTTGATGGTAAATTTAGCAAAGAGATTTGCAAACTATGTGCTGACATTTGCAACGCTTGTGCTGAAGAGTGTGAGAAACACGCTGCAATGGGTATGGAGCATTGTAAAGAATGTGCAGAAGCGTGCAGAGCTTGTGCAAAGGCTTGTGAGGAAATGGCAGCGTAATACTGGCATTTTTTTTTGTTTAAAATTTAGAGGGTTATTGCAGCCCTCTTTTTTGTGCCCTGTCCAATCAGTAAATATCACAAATCAAACAGGGAAAAGCGTAATGAGGAAGTGACCTTATGTACTGAAATTTGCACTATCAGATAACAAAATAAAATCTCAAATAGAAATGAAAAAGTTAGTGTTAGCATTGTCGGTAATCGCATTTACTGCCTGTAACAACAATCAGCAAAAAGACAAGACCACACAGGAGAGCAATCAGCCTGTAATAGAAGAAACAGTTGCCCCCGCAGAAACAGGGAACGAAAATGTAATTACCATTAGCGGCGGCGATGATATGAAATTCGACAAAACCGAACTGAAAGCCAAAGCAGGCGAAACCGTAAAGCTCATTTTAAAGCACATCGGAAAAGCACCGATTGAGGCAATGGGGCACAATGTTGTTATACTTGCCCAGGGCACAGACTTCAACACTTTTGCCAATGCTGCGATAGATGCTAAGGACAACGGCTACATACCTAAAGGAATGGAAAACGCCGTAATCGCAAAAACGGATATGATTGGCGGTGGGCAAACCACAGAAATTACCTTTACGGCTCCGGCAAAAGGCTCGTATGATTTCCTGTGCTCGTTTCCCGGTCATTACATCTATATGAAAGGTAAATTAATCGTGGAATAACACGGCGATTTCAAAATCAGTAAAAATCACAAATCTTACAGGGAATACCATAATAGTAACACCTCGTTTAATACGGAAATTTGTATCACAATAAAAAATAAGTTCAAATGAAAAATGTAGAATTAAGCATACCAGATATGCAAAGTGCACACTGCCAGTCGAGAGTAAACGGAGCAATCAAAGACATTGACGGCATTAAAGTAGAAAAACTGGAAGCAGGAAAATTATCTGTTTCAGTTGAAAACGACGAAGTGAAAGAAGAGTTGGTTGAGGCGATTGAAAAAGCAGGCTACAAAGTTGGCGGCGACGACAGCGGAAAGGCTTCAAGTTGTTCAACAGGATGCTGCGGATAAGTTTTGGACAGTCCCGGAGCAAGCACACCAGTACTTCTCCGGTATTTTTTACCAAAGCTACCCAGCGTATGAAACAGTTAAATCTCGTTCCATAAATAAAAAGCAATGTTACAGAAACAAAATTCAGGCGACTGTTCGGAGATAATGACGAAAGTTTGCAATGTAGCAGACCGGATTATACAGAACAGGTTGGACACAGGTAAATCTGCACCGTTTGCCGTACAGCTTACAAACGAATTGAAAGCAGATTATCACCAGTTGAACAATCTGTTCCTTGTTAAATATGATATGAGCCTTGAAATTATCTATATCAGGCGCATTATCGAAAAGGTAAAAGAGTTACTGGTGTACACCGAGCAATCGCTGTCACAAATCGCAAAGGCGTTAGGCTATCAAAAGCCGACGGAACTGTCCGAGCAATTAATGACCTATACGGGATTAACGTCTGCCCATTTTAAGCAGATACGAAAAAACAAGCTCGAAATCATCAGAAGACAACAGGAAAAGCAAAACGAACTATAATTATCAGAACAGCAAACTTTTAAATAGAAGTCTTTATGAAACCTCGCTTTGTGTACAGGAGCAGAGGTTTTCTTTTTATCAGCAATGCAAGACATTAAAAACCGAGGGATGAAGAAATACACGTGGCGAACACATAAAATTATAAAGGAAACCGAAGATACCATTACCCTATACTTTGACACGGAGCAGCAGGCGTTTACCTACCTGCCCGGTCAGTACCTCAACATCAGGCTTACCGTAAACGGCGAACTGCTCATACGTTCGTATTCGTTCAGTTCTGTGCCGTCTGACGAATTTCCCGCCATTACTATTAAAAGGGTTACAGGTGGAAAGATGAGCAATTACATCTTAAATAATGCAGACAACATCGAAGCCTGGGAAATAGAAGCCCCATTTGGCAGCTTTGTTTTAGAAAAACCGATAGCCGAGCAATCCCAAATTGTTTTACTGGCAGGCGGTAGCGGTATTTCCCCGTTATACGCAATGCTGAAAAGCGTTGAAAACAGCAATCGGATACCCTTACTGGTGTACAGCAATAAAACACCGGAAGAAACCATATTTTGGAATGAACTGGAAGCGATGCAGGCAGCGCAAGAATTGAATATTTGTTATTCCTTTACTGCACCTGATTTTATTTCCACCAAACTCAACCACGTTGCAGGCAGGTTCAATCTGCTTGTTTTACGTTCGGTCATTAAAAGACTGGTTGGCGATGTTGCTGCAGCCCATTATTACATCTGCGGACCCAACGGGCTGATGGATTTGTACCAGGATGCCTTAACGGGCTTGTACATTCCCGAAGACCATATCCATTTGGAATACTTCGACCCGGTTCCGGGGAATGCGGGCGATTTGGAAACGGACGGTACTGTTAAAGATGTGATTGTAAACTATTACGAGGACTACTACGAGAACGAGGAAAAGCAAACGTATGAATGCACATCGCTCATTGAGGTACAGCCGAAGCAGTCGCTTCTGGATGCGATGAAAGAGCACCATATCAAAGTGGCGAGTTCCTGTAAGAATGGAACCTGCGGGGCTTGTTGGGCAGTAAAAACCGATGGCGAAGTTCGGATGCTCCATAACGGGGCACTGACAGAACAGGATATCGCAGAGGGAATAATTTTGCTTTGCCAAAGCTACCCGATGAATGCCGATGTTTGTGTGACGGTGCAGTAAATACCGGGTATAGAAAAAAGGCAAAATATCAGTTTCAGCTATTATTTTGCACTTTGTTTTTTTAGAAATCCATTACCGCATCAAGACCCCTTTTCAACCCTTTGAACGTGCTTACTTTTTCGATGGCAAGGATTGCGCCCTTTACATAAGGTTCGGCACTGTTTCCCGCATCGTGCCTTAAAATCAGCTTTTCGTCCGGCATTCCAAAGATGGCTTCAATACCCAACACGTGACCCGGAAGCCTTACAGCGTGCACCTGTACGCCCTCAATATCTGCACCCCTTGTTTCTTTGCTGCCAATGGTGTCCTTAACGGGAACCGTAATATTCGATTGCTGTATGCCCGACAAACGATGCGCCAGTTCCGCTACCGAGCCGCTCGGCGCATCCACTTTGTTTTGGCTTGCGTAGTCTATGAGTTCATAATTGGGAATATACTGCGCAGCAATAGAAGCGAACTTGAATAGCAGGACGGCTGTAATGGCAAAGTTGCCTGCGGCAAGTACTGAAGTGTTATTATCGTTGGCTGCCTTTTCTATTTCGGTATAATCTTCATTAGTAAGTCCCGAAGTACCCACCACAACTTTTTTTCCTTTATTTAAGGCTGACAGGATATTCTTTTTGGCAATATCTGGTTTGGTAAATTCGACAAGTACATCAAAATCCACTTGCTCCAGTGCCTCTTCTATGGTTCCGAACAATGGGATTTCATCATTTCCGAAATCCAGGATTTCGGCTAAATTCTCTTGTTTATTGAAGCGTGACAAGCCGCCTGCCAGTTGCATTCCTTTTTCGTTATAAACACCTTTTGCGATTGCCGAGCCTGCCCACCCGGTGGCTCCGGCTATAAACACTTTTATCATACTTTAAAATCTTAATCGTTTTTTAGTGCCAGTTTGCGGAGCATTGCCGTACTCATACTATCGGTATAAGCACCATAAGCCGTAACCAAAATTCCTTTTAAACCGTCTTTCGAGGCAATGCCATACACCGTAGCCTCATCGCTTGGGTTGCTTTCGCCCTCATAGCGATAGACCTGCTCAATCTCAAAATCATCAATGGTATATTTGTTATCGCCGCAGATTAAACAGTTCTCTTCGAGATTGAAATCCACGTTATACCCCTCGTTGCGTAGGTTCTGTATTGCTACCAAAACCGTAGCGTATTTGTACGTTACATTTGTCATAGTAATAGTATTTTAAATTGCTGCTTACCGCTCCCGACTGTCCTGTCAGAAATCTTCTTTCAGCAGGTCTTTGAGCTTCCGGTGCTGTATGCACAGTTCGGCATACATTGTTTTCAGCCTGCTGTTTTCTTCGTTTAAATTTACCAATTCTACAAGAATATCCATCCCTAAATCCTTGTATTTGTGTTTCAGTTCAAAAATGTTCGTGCCGTAAACGCCGTATTTCTCGAAAAGTTCCAGTCCGCTTTTACCTGCGTTGTAATCTTTCAGCACCTTTAAAACCTGATGTTCGTTGCTCTTTTTGTTCTTCATTTTTATACGGATGTTGTCTATTACAAAATTCCGTAAGATGGTCGGAAGTAGCTATGTACTTTTCCTTATTTAGTTTATGATATTTAATGTTACTGCACCGATTTTCATAAAATTTCACAAAACAAAGCCGGAATATCATAATAGTTTGTCGGGGCAAATGCAGAATTTTGACCATTGAATAAAGGAACTTATACATTTTAGAAGATATGACACTATTAATAAAAGGAATGGTGTGCAATAGATGTACCTATGTTCTTGAACAGGAATTGACAGCTTTGGGTTTTGAGGTTTTGGATATAAAACTGGGGCAAGCCATCATAAAGGATACGACAGACTTTTCGCAGAAGTTGGGAGTAATCAAAACGATGCTGAAAGGCATCGGCTTGGAACTGATGTATGACAAAAACCAAAAGACAATAAACAGGATAAAAGAGTTGGTGGAGAAAGGTATCACGTTGCAACTGCAAAGCGGCACACCTACCAAATTCACAACCTTAATCAGTGGCAAGCTGCACAAGAACTACGATACATTGAGTGCCTTATTCTCTTCAGTGGAGGGAATTACACTCGAAAAGTACATCATTCGTCGGAAGATTGAAAAGGTAAAAGACCTTTTGGTACATACCGAAATGTCGCTGACCGAGATTGCCCACGTACTGGGGTACAGCAGTCAGGCATACCTTTCCAACCAGTTGAAAAAACACACGGGCTTTACATCAAGCTATTTCAAGCAGGTAAAGCAGGAACACGGGGAAGCCGTTACTATGCAGATGGACGAAGCGCAACCCCCGCATTAAGGGTTTTCCAATCCATCCCCCAAGCATTTTGCTATTTTTTTAATGCAGGCATCGGAGCTACTGAAACATCAGTAGCTCTGTTTGTTTCAGGCAGATACCACCAAATCAAAAAAGTAAATTTCACAACTTTTACCCGTCATTTCGTATAGCTGCACCTTAGCTGTAACCCGACCTTTGCCCCTGTATTTAAAATTTTCAAAGTTTAACTAAACAAAGAAGCGTAACAAAATAAATGTAAGATGAGAACAAGTAAAATTGGTTTGTTATCCCTCTTCCTTATCGGAGCCGGATTGATACAGAGTTGCAAACAAAAAGAAGAAAAACAGTTAAAAGATGAGCCTCCGGTAGTAACCGTAGCCACTATCAACAGTTCGGAAACCGAGCAATCCGTTTCCTATTCGGGTTCCATTGTTCCCGACAATATGACTACCATAAGTTTTGCCGTTCCCGGCACGATTAACAGTGTGGGTGTAAATGAGGGGCAGCGAGTGAGCAAAGGACAGTTTCTTGCAAGCATTGATGCCACCGAGTACGAAGCGGCATTGCAGATTGCCAATGCCAGTTTAGAGCAGAGCCAGGATGCGTTCAGAAGATTTGATGAACTGTACAAAAAAGGAAGTTTCCCTGAAAAGGATTACATCGACATCAAGACCAAAGTAGCGCAGGCAGAAGCCAACAAAAAAATCAACCGCAAGCGCATTGCCGACAGCCGTTTGCATTCGCCTACCAATGGTATAATTACCGTGAAAACTGCCGAGGTTGGCGGTATGGCAGCACCGGGCGTTCCTGCCTTTACCATTGTAAAAACAGATATGGTATATGCGCAGTTTGCCGTACCCGAAAGCGAAATCGGCAGCTTTAAACAAGGGATGCAGGTAGATGTGAATATTCCTACATTGCAACGCAATTTCACGGGTAAAATCACCATCATTAATCCCGTAGCCGATGAAATTTCAAAAGCATTTACCCTTAAAGTACGCTTGGACAATCCGGGCGGCGTGCTGATGCCGGGAATGATTACCGAAGTGCTTGCAGGCGTCCCGGTAAAGGTTAAGCAGGTACGTGTACCACTTACCGCCATCATCAACAATGTAGATAAAATCCCGCACGTGTACGTGGTAGATAAGAACAACACCGCTAAGCTGACGAGGGTTACAGTGGGCAAAATCGTAGGCGATGCGGTTATTATAACCGATGGTCTTAACGAAAGCCAGACCATTATCCTTGCCGGGCAAAATAACGTGAAAGACGGGCAGAAAGTAAAAGCGCAAACTACATCGGTAACAGCATCAGCCCCAAAATCTGAATAATTTATGAAAAGAAAGATAAACCTCATTGAAGCGGCAATGAAATTTCCGCAAGTACCGATAGCGATTACCGTTATTATGGTGTTTGCCGGGTTAATTTCATTAATGACGATGCCGAGAAGTGAAGACCCCGTGTAACAGTTAGACAGGGGCTTGTTGTGGCTTTCTACCCCGGAGCCGACGAAGAGCAGATAGAGAAAGAAGTAACCGACAAGCTGGAACAATACCTGTTCGGTTTCGAGGAAATCAAAAAAGAAAAAACCCATTCGGAAAGTAAGCCCGGACAGGTGGTTGTAACGGTAGAATTGCAGGACTATGTAAAGGACACCAAAAAATTCTGGAATACTTTACAGCACGGTTTGGATGCCAATATGCCTTTAGCATTGCCACGGGGCGTACAGGGACCGTATGTGAACAGCGATTTCGGCGATGTGGTTGTTCAGATGATTGCCGTATCAGCCCCGGTCGTTCTTACGCCCAGTTGGAAAACTATTTGGATGAACTGGAAGACGGCATTAAGACGATACCGTCCGTTTCCAAAATCAAGCGTTACGGCGGACAGAAGCAGCAGGTATTTATTACCCTGCGAGAAGATGTATTGAAGCAATACGGTTTCGGTATCAACGAAATCACAAACACATTAAGCCAACAGAATGTAACTATTCCGAGTGGCGATATTGAAATTGACAAAAACCGTTTCCTTATTTTCACGGATGCGCAGTATCAGAATGAAAATGAAATCGGGAACCTGATTGTATATAGTTCCCCGCAGGGCGGCAATATCCGTTTGCGGGATATAGCCAACATCGAGAGAAGATATGAAGACCTGAAAAGCAAAATTACCGTTTCAGGAAACGATGTAATGATGCTGACCGTAGAAATGCAGCCCGGACAGAACATTGTCGATTTGGGTAATGCGCTGACACAGAAAGTTGCTGAAGTAAAAGAAATCCTGCCATCAGATGTGCAGGTCAGCACCATTGTTGACCAACCCGAAGTGGTTGATATGAATTTGGGGCATTTCTTTATCGAGTTCGGTATCGCCATTGCAGCCGTTATCTTGGTCGTAATGCTCCTGCTGCCGTTCAGGGTTGCCACCATTTCAGCCATTGCAGCACCCGTTACCATTGCCGTAACATTTGCTATCCTCAATTTGTTGGGTATCGAAATGCACCAGGTTAGTTTGGCGGCAATGATTATCGTACTGGGGATGGTGGTCGATGATGCCATTATCGTAGTGGATAATTACATCGAGAAAGTGGACGAAAAAATACCGTCGTGGACTGCCGCCTGGCAGAGTGCCACGCAGTTGATGGTTCCCATTTTCACGGCTACGCTTACCATTGTCCTATCGTTTCTGCCGTTGGCATTTACGCTTACCGGGCTTACGAGAGAGTTTGTGCAATGGATACCGATTACCGTAAGCATAGCTTTGGCGGTTTCGTTCCTTGTAGCCTTGTTCCTTACGCCGTATATGTGTTACCACTTCCTGAAAAAAGGATTGAAAAAGCACGATGATAAACCCAAAAAACGCAATTTCTTAGACCGGATGCAGGACGGTTTCGACCGGGCAATCGAGTTCTGTATGAAATGGCAGAAAACTACGTTGGTAGCAGGTTTGGTTATCTTCTTACTGTCTTTCGTGGTAGGTAGTCAGGTTAAAACCGAATTTTTCCCTATCGTGGAAAGAAACCAGTTCAACCTTGAATTGTGGATGGATAACGGTACGAATATCCACGAAACCGAAGCAGCCGTTAAGAAGATAGAAAAGGAAATTGCAGGCGATAAGCGCATTGTAAACACAGCAAGTTTTATCGGTACAAGCTCGCCACGTTTCTACTCTACCTATGCACCGGAGCACCCACGGGAAAACTTTGCGCAGGTATTCATCAATACCACAAGCAAAGATGCAACGGCAGAAATGATAGACGAGTATGTACAGAAATTCAACAACTACCTGCCGAACGGTTATGTGCGGGTTAGGCAGCTAAGCAAGAAGCAGCAGCACGCACCGATTGAAATCCGTGTGATTGGCAAGGATATGACCGAGCAGAAAAAAGTAGCCAAGCAGGTTGCAGCATTACTGGAAAACACTAAAGGTTCTAACTGGGTGCGCACCGATTATCAGAATGATTATGTAGGGCTGAAAGCCGTGGTTAAAGAAGATGTAGCCTTGCGTTTGGGCGTTACCAAAGCGCAGATAGCACAGGCATTGGGTGCAAAGATAAAAGGATACCCGGTATCGCAGATGTGGGAGGGCAATAAAGCCATCGACATTGTATTGCGTACAGACGAAAGCGACAGGGAAAATCTGGATGCTTTGGGCAATATGTACATCAATTCAACATTCGGTGCTAAGGTTCCTCTAAAGCAGGTGGTAGATTTACAACCGTCGTGGCATACTGGGGCTATTGTACACCGTAACGGGTTAAGAACCTTAACCGTTTCTTCCGAAGCGCAGTTGGGCAGAAAACCCGCAGAAGTATTTGCAGAAGTACAGCCTAAAATTGACAGCCTGAAACTGCCTAAAGGCATTAAGATTGCCTACGGCGGCGAGTATGAGGATGGACTGGAAAGCGGTCCCAAAATGGGAAAGGCTTTTATGATAAGTTTCGTTCTCATCTTCCTTGTGCTGTTATTCCAGTTCAAGCGTGTGGGTAAAGTATTCATTGTACTGGCTTCGTTCCCGTTGAGTTTACTGGGCGCAATGTTGGGCTTGTTCCTTACAGGGTACGAGTTCGGGTTTATGGCAATCATCGGTATTACCGCCTTACTGGGTATCGTAGTCCGTAACGGGATTATCCTCGTGGACTATGCAGATGAACTGGTAAGGGAGCACGGTCATACGATTAGAGAAGCAGCCCTGTTTGCAGCTAAACGAAGAATGCGACCAATCTTCCTTACCTCAATGGCGGCAGCAATCGGTTTGATACCGTTAATGGCGAGTGGCTCGCCGGAATGGGGACCGATTTCAAGTACCATTTCAATCGGTATTCTGGTATCAATGATTACCACATTATTTATCGTTCCGGTACTGTATTACAGGTTCGTAAAACCACCTAAAAACAAACAATCGGATGAACAGCACGAGCGCAATACCGATACCGATGTTCACCACCAAAAATATTTATCATAAAAAGGGATTATGTTACAGAAAAGATATAAAACAGTCATAAAGGTTTTTATATGCGGTTTCGTTCTTTTGCAGGGAACAAACAACCTCTTTGCACAACAGCAGCTAACCCTTGCGGAAAGCAAAGAACTGGCATTAAAAAACAATAACAGAATAGGCAAAGCTAAAGAAGACGTAATTGCCACCCAATCCGACAAGCTGATTGCGGATGTGGCAGGCAGACCAAAACTGGATGCTTCGGCAACCGCCTTTTACTTTGGCGAGCCATTGAACACAATGCTGCCCGAATACGGGTTTGCACCGATGGTCAGCGTTACACAGCCGATTTACACAGGCGGTAAGATTAAGTACGGCAAGCAGATGGCAGAAACCAATATACAGATGAGCAATGCGCAACAACGATTGGTGGAAGACGAAGTATTACTGGCTACCGAAACCGCTTACTGGCTTTTAGTGCAGGCTAAGGAAGAAATCAAACTGGAACAGCAGGTTAAAAAGCAACTGGCTTCGCATTATACATTCCTGAACAACCAGTTTGGGGCAGGATTGATTTACAAAAACGATGTATTGCGGGCAAAGGTGCTCCAGAATGAAAACGAAGCCCGTTTGCAGGCTGCGGAGAATAAGCTCATCCTGGCAAAAAGAAGATTGAGCCAGTTAATCGGGATGGAAGCCCCAACAGGTATAGACGTAGCCGATACATTGAGTACGGGCGACTTTTCTAAGCAGGGTGTTTTGGATGCTGTCGATGCGAACCGACCGGAAATTGAGTTGGCAACCAATGGCATTAAAATGAGCCAGCTTACCAAAAGTATGCTCAAAGCCGACCTGAAACCATCGGTAGGCTTATCGCTCAATGGAATGGCTGCCTTTGGAAAAGAGGGTATTAACTTTGGCGACCCGACCAAAAACCATATGCTAACCTACTTTGGTATGCTAAGCGTGAAAATCCCGGTTTTTGACTGGGGTAGCAGAAAAGAAAAAGTAAAACAGCAGGAAGCTAATATACGTTCGGCTGAATACGGTTTGAAAGAACTGAAAAGCCAAATCACGGTGGAGATTGAGCACGCAATGCTTAATCTGCAATTGCAGGCGAATAACATTGATTTGATGCAGGCGTCATTAATTGAAGCCGACGAAAATTTGAAGTTGAGCAATGACCGCTTTAAAGCCGGAACCATTACCGGAGAAGATGTGCTGATAGCTGAAACGCTTTGGCAAAGAGCATACAGCAATATGTTGGATGCAAAAATACGGTACAAAATAGCCGAAGCTGTGTACCACAAAGCTACTGGGCAGATAAAATAGTTTTTGTTGGAGTGAGATACACTCAATTTGCGGGGGACGGTAACAAGCCCCTGCATTTTTAATGGTTAATACGATGATATAAATGCAACACGATACTGCCAATAAAAACGGTATGATAATGATACCCGACATTTCAGGCTTTACGGATTTCGTTATCAAATCAAATATGTTTGTTGGAAAATACATAACAGAAAGCCTGCTCAAATCAGTAATGGATAGCAATATCCTTTGCCTTGAAATTTCCGAGGTTGAGGGCGATGCGATACTTTTTTACAAGTACCACAACCTGCCCACCTTTGAAGAAACATTGATGCAGATAGAACAGATGTACAACGATTTTCAAAAGGAATGCAAACGCCTCGCATTACAACTGGCAATAGAAATTCCTTTATCATTAAAGATAATTGTACACTACGGGGAATTTACCAAATACAAAATCGGGAAATTCGAGAAGCTCTACGGAGCACCAGTGGTAGAAGCCCACAAGATGCTGAAAAATCACATTGCGGAATACCCGCCATATGCGTTATTTTCTAATGCGTTTTTGGAAATCAATTTTGACCAACCCGAAAAAGCAACCGTTGCGTATGACAACTGCGAAGACTGTAAATACCTGCCCGAAATAGGTTATATCCATTACCTATAAAACCTAACAGTAAAAATCACAAATTTATCAAAGGAAATTATAATACTTGTGCATAGCAGCTTCTATAATTTTACATTAGATTTTAAATACGGTTCTAAAACCGACAATGACAAAATGAAAGATTTAGAAGAAAAACTATTGCGCAGGAACATAAAACCAACTTCGGTTAGGCTGTTAATCTTTAGAAGAATGTCTGACTTTAAAAAGGCTTTCAGCCTGACTGATTTGGAAACCGAACTGGAAACGGTCAATAAATCGACCATATTCAGGACGTTGACCCTCTTTCACGATAACCTACTCATTCATACTATTGATGATGGCTCCGGCGCAATGAAGTATTCTATTTGCAGCGATAACTGTATGTGCACCGTTGGCGACTTGCACGTGCACTTTAACTGTAACCGATGCAAGAATACCTTCTGCCTCGAAAGTATTGCCATTCCGCCTATCCAGTTGCCCGACAAATTTTTGTTGGAGAGTATCAATTTTGTAATGAAAGGAATGTGCAACGAATGTTCGAGGTTCGTTAAAACAAAATAATATTTTATGATACTCATCTTTAAATTTACAAACAGCCATATTTCCCGATATGGCTGTTTGTATTTGCAACCAGGTTCCCAAAACCGACTGATAATTTTGCCTTGTAAATTAAAATAATATGACAATGGCAATAAAAAATCATTATTCAGCAGATATAGATACAGCCTACAAAAGCAACCGCCTGTTTGATGTAATTTCCTTTGAATGTGCAGTACCCGAAAAAGAAATCGTGATTGCTTATACGGCAGCAATGCAATCCCATTCCACGCACCGTATAGCAAGCAGTTTGCTCAAATTTCTTCCGGGTATCACGCTATCCGATTACAAGGTCGAAAAATTTGAAGAGATACCTGGTTATGGTATCAAAGGATTTGTAAACGGGCACGAAGTCATCATTGGCAATTTAGCCCTGATGAAATCTTATGACTTCTTCTACGATGAAAGCCTCGACGAACTGCGGGAGCCTGTAATTCTCATTATGATTGACGACCGATATTCCGGCTGCTTTTTAATGATGGAATATCCGCAGTAGACACCAAATACAAAACATTTCAGGCTTAATACAAATTCAAATGTTAGATAGTATAATTAAATTCAGCATCAAGAACAAAATCGTCATTGCTATAATGACATTGGTTCTTATCATTTGGGGCGTATGGAGTGCAACCAAATTGTCAATAGATGCCGTACCGGATATTACCAATAATCAGGTACAGATTATTACTGCCTGTCCTACACTGGCGGGGCAGGAAGTGGAACAGTTGGTTACGTTCCCCATTGAGCAGAGCATCGCCAACATTCCCGATTTAGTAGAAACAAGAAGTATATCCCGGTTCGGGCTTTCCGTCGTTACGGTAGTGTTCAAAGAAAATGTAGACATCTACTTTGCAAGGCAGTTGGTCAATGAAAAACTGAAAGAAGCCGAAGAAAAAATTCCGAAAGGTATCGGCACGCCTGAACTGGCTCCGGTAAGTACAGGGCTTGGAGAAGTCTATCAATACATCATCCACCCCAAAAAAGGCAGCGAGCATAAGTACAACGCCAAAGACCTGCGTACAATGCAAGATTGGATTGTTGCCCGCCAGTTGTACGGCACGCCAGGCATTGCCGAAGTAAACAGCTTTGGCGGAGAATTGAAACAATACGAGGTTGCGGTAAACCCCGACCGATTGAGAGCGATGACCGTAAGTATTCCCGACATATTCAACGCACTGGAACAAAACAATCAGAATACGGGCGGTGCATATATCGACAAGAAGCCTAACGCTTATTTTATCCGTGGTGTGGGCTTGGCTACTTCGTTGGAAGATATTAGAAATATACCCGTAAAAATCACGGGGCATACACCCATTTTTATTAAAGACGTAGCCGATGTGCGTTACGGTAGTGCCGTGCGTTACGGCGCACTAACCTATAACGGAGAAGTAGATGCCGTGGGCGGTGTGGTAATGATGCTCAAAGGCGAGAACAGTAACGAGGTGGTAAAACGGATAAAAGAGAAATTACCCACCATTCAGAAATCATTACCGGAAGATGTAACCATCGAGCCGTATTTAGACCGTACCGAATTAGTAGGCAGGGCAATGGACACAGTGGAAAAGAACTTGATTGAGGGAGCTTTGATTGTGATTTTTGTGCTTGTGCTGTTTCTGGGCAACCTAAGAGCCGGGCTAATCGTAGCATCAGCCATTCCGTTAGCGATGCTGTTTGCATTGGGGATGATGAACGTGTTTGGCGTTAGTGCCAACCTTATGAGCCTGGGAGCGATTGACTTCGGTTTGATTGTGGACGGTGCCGTTATTGTCGTGGAAGCAACCCTACACCATTTGGGCTTGCGGAAATCCACCAATAAACTGACCCAAAGCGAAATGGACGAGGAAGTATTTTTGTCCGCTTCCAAAATCAGGACAAGTGCCGCATTTGGCGAAATCATTATCCTTATCGTATATATCCCAATCCTGACGTTGGTAGGCGTTGAGGGTAAAATGTTCACACCGATGGCGCAAACCGTAGGCTTTGCCATTTTCGGCGCATTGATATTGTCCTTGACCTATATCCCAATGATGTGTGCGTTGTTCCTGCCGAAAAAAGGGCACGACAAGCCGAATTTCAGCGACAAGTTTATGGATAAGCTGCAAGGCTTCTACCAACCTTTGTTGCAGAAAGCTATCAGGGTTAAATATTGGTTAGTGGGCGTTACCACTGCGGTATTTGTAGTTGCCGTTATTCTGTTCAGCAGAATGGGCGGCGAGTTCATCCCGCAGTTGCAGGAGGGAGATTTTGCCTTTCACTGTATTTTACCTCAGGGAAGTTCGCTCAATCAGAGTATAGAAACGTCGATGCAGGCATCCCGCATTCTTAAAGAATTTGACGAGGTTAAAATGGTAGTCGGCAAGACCGGAGCTGCCGAAGTGCCTACCGACCCGATGCCGCCTGAAGCTACGGATATGATGATTATCCTCAAACCGCAGGACGAATGGAAAAGCAAGAAAAGCTACAACGAGTTAGGGGATGAAATGATGGAAAGGCTGTCCGTTATTCCGGGCGTTTTCTTTGAGAAGAACCAACCGATACAGATGCGTTTCAACGAATTGATGACAGGTATTCGTCAGGACGTTGCCGTTAAGATATTCGGGGAGAATATGGACACGTTAAGCGTGTATGCCAATAAGGTTAGCGAAGTAGTACAGCAGGTAAAAGGAGCCACACCGCCACAGGTGGAAAAGGTAAACGGCTTGCCGCAGATTAACATCGACTACGACCGTACCCGGATGGCAAATTACGGGCTGACGATACAACAGGTAAACGATATTGTGAGTACCGCATTTGCAGGTAAAGCAGCCGGGGTTATTTATGAGAACGAAAGGCAGTTTGAGCTTGTGGTAAGGTTGGATAGCGTACACCGCAGCAGCATCGAAGATGTAAGGAACCTGATGATACCAACTAATACAGGCTTTCAGATACCCATATCGCAGGTTGCTGATGTCAATTACAAATTGGATGCCGCACAAATCAGCCGTGAAGCGGGAAAACGCCGCATTGTGATTGGCTTTAACGTAGCCGGACGTGATGTGCAAAGCGTTGTTACCGATATTCAGCAGCAGCTTTCCGAAAAAGTAAAATTGCCCACAGGGTATTACTTTACTTACGGCGGTCAGTTTGAGAACCTGAAAGAAGCCAGTAACCGCCTGATGATTGCCGTACCAGTATCGCTGTTATTGATATTCGCATTGCTTTATTTCACATTCCGTTCATTCAAGCAGGCAGGTTTGATATTTACTGCCATCCCGATGAGTGCCATCGGCGGTGTGTTTGCTTTGATGCTGCGGGGAATGCCTTTCAGTATTAGCGCAGGTATCGGCTTTATTGCCCTGTTCGGTGTTGCCGTATTGAACGGTATTGTATTGATAGGCACATTCAACCAACTGAAAAAAGACGGTTTGGATGATGTGATAAAACGGACAATCGAGGGAACAAAAATCCGGTTACGTCCGGTATTGATGACGGCAACGGTAGCATCACTGGGCTTCCTGCCGATGGCAATCAGCACCAGTGCCGGGGCAGAAGTACAAAAGCCATTGGCTACAGTAGTGATTGGCGGATTAATAACGGCTACATTTCTTACCCTGTTTGTATTGCCATTGCTCTACATCATATTCAATTCAAAATTTAATTTCAAAAACAGTAAAGGTGTGAAAACAACCGTAATCGCTCTTTTACTGGGTATCGGAGGTATGACCACTGCCAATGCCCAGGAAAGGGTAAGCATAGATACTGCTATTAATACCGCATTGCAAAGCAATGGGCAGGTCAACGTCAATAAGTCGGAGATTGATGCGGCTAAATACAATGTAAAGACCGCTAACGATATACCAATGACACAGGTATTTGTAGAAAATGAAGATTTAAGACCATCGGACAAAACGGGTATATGGAAAATCGGGCTTACGCAAAGTATTGCGTGGCCCGGCTTATATGCTGCCCGCAAGGACTATTTAAAAGCACAGCTAAAATATTCCGAATTGAATACAGAGGTTATGAATGCCAATATCCGAAAAGACGTTAGAACCGCTTATTACCAGTTGTGGTTTTTGCAGGATAAAAATCTGTTACTGAAAAGCCTTGACAGCATTTACACCAACCTCTTCAATACAACACAGGTTCGGGTTAGAACGGGCGACGTCGCAAAGCTCGACCAGATTGCGGCAGATGCCCAACTCAAACAGTTAAAAGCCTACGTGGAGCAGAACAATAAGGAAATTGTAATACAGCAACAGCAATTAATGGTATTGCTCAATCGTAACGAATGGATACTCCCAATAGATGAGCCGTTACAGAAATTGGAAACGAACTTGTATGATGAAAACAATGTACACCCGGTATTGCAGTTGCAGCAGCAAAATGTAAGCGTTGCGGCGGCAAATATCAAGATACAAAAGAAAAGCAATTTGCCCGAATTTTCAGCAAGGGTATTCAGCCAGAGATTGTACGGCGTTTCAGACCCGTTTACGGGCTTTTCGGTTTCGGTAGGCTTCCCGTTGTTTGGTGCAGGTGCGTATAAAAACAAAGTGAATGTAGCCAACAAGGAAAAGGAAGTACAGGAAAACCTATTGTCTTACCAAACGCAGGTAATGGCAACGGACAAGAAATCTGCCATCGCAGAAATGGAAAAGAATATGGCTTTGTTGAGCTTCTTTGAAACATCGGGACTGCAACAGGCAAAGGATATTACCGAAGCGGCGTCACAAAGCTACCGCTCGGGAGATATCAGCTTTGCAGAACTAAGCCAGTTCTTAACGCAGGCAATCAATATCCGCCAAAATTATCTGGACGTTCTGAACAGTTACAATCACTCAGCAATTCAATACAATTACCTTAATAACAAATAAGATGAACAATATATCGAAAATGTTTTTAGCAGCACTCTTTACAGTTTCCCTGACCGCCTGTGGAGATAGTCAAAAAAAGGAAAGCGAAGACGGTCATAACCACGAGCACAAAACGGAAGCAAAAGCCGATACAGGGCACGGACACGAGCACGGAGCCGAAGAGGGCGCTGCCACCGTTGCGGCACTTACGCCCCAACAGATTGAAGCTGTAGGTATCAAATACGGTGTGGTGGAAATGAAAGAACTAACCGCCACTATTAAAGCGAACGGTATTTTGAGTTTGCCCAACAGTAGCAAGGCAAATGCTACCTCTTTATACGGTGGCGTGATAAAATCTATTAATGTACAGATTGGCGACTATGTACGCAAAGGACAGGTTATTGCCACCATTGCCAACCCGCAGTTTATCCAGTTGCAGGAAGAATACCTGACCATCAACAGTAAAATAACTTTTGCCGAACAGGAAATGCAAAGACAAAAAGAACTGAACACCGGCAATGCCGGGGCATTGAAAAACCTGCAAAATGCCACCGCCGAACTCAATGCGTTAAGAACCCGCAAAGCCTCTTTGCATCAACAAATACAGCTAATGGGCATCAATCCAAATTCAGTCAGCAACAGTTCACTTAAATCCTCACTGATAGTTACAAGCCCCATTAGCGGAGCCATTAGCAATGTGTACGGCAAAATCGGCAGCTATGTAGATGTTTCTTCGCCTGTGGCTGAAATTGTAGATAACAGTTCCCTGCATTTGCATTTGAATGTATTTGAAAAAGATTTGCCCTTGCTGAAAACCGGGCAGACCATACATTTTACCCTGACCAATAATCCGGTAAACGAGCACGATGCCGTGATATACGGTATTGGTTCGGCGTTTGAAAACGACAGCAAAACCATTCCCATACACGCCCGTGTAAAAGGCAATGTAAAGGGACTGATTGACGGGATGAACATTACGGCGATTGTGAGCCTCAACAATGTGCTTTCCCCGTCAGTTCCAAATGATGCGGTGGTAGATGCGGACGGTAAGAAATACATCTTTGTCATTACCAACAAAAAGCCGCAGGCAGCCGGAGAAGAAGACGGACACGGGCACGACCACGGCGATGAAAAGACAGCGCATAAAGAGGAAGCGGCAGGCACGGTAAATTTTGAAAAAATTGAAGTGGTTACAGGTGTTACAGAAATGGGTTATACGAGCATTACTCCAGTAACGGAAATTCCCAAAGATGCAAGGATAGTTACCAAAGGTGCGTTTTTCATCAATGCGAAATTATCAGGTGGTGGCGGTCACGCTCACGCACACTAAAATAACAAATACCCTCTGATTGTTCCTAATAAGCAATCAGCCAGTAAATCAAATATAAGGGTTTTGCTAAAATGGTAGCTGTTTCGCTTTTGCAACCAGGTTCCCAAAATGGCAGAGTAATTTTGTTTTACAAATAGAAATAAAAAAAATTTTAGATATGTCAAAAATATGTTGTAGTACAGACGATAGTCTGAACCTGGTAAATAAAAAAGAGCATAAACATAAATATGATACACAGGGAAATCAACTATGCTGTTTGAAAACAGAAAAGATTTATAAAAATGCAGGTGCATCAGATTTGCTGAAAGATGCTAATCATTCCGATGACGGACACGGACACACTGGCGGCAAAAGTTGCAGTAAAGCCGATACTAAACATTGTGATGATGACCACAACCATATAGAAAAAAGCGGACGCAATCACGACCACCACGGACACAATCACGATCACCACGGGCACAGCCACGGTGATGACCACGACCACAGTCACGACATAGAGGGCAAAACGCCATTTCAGTTATTTATGCCTGCGGGTATATCTTTAGCTTTATTACTTGTTGCTATCGGTTTTGATAATTACTTTACTCAAAACTGGTTCACTGGTTGGGTTAGAATTGCCTGGTACGTTATCGCTTATTTACCTGTCGGATTGCCAGTAATCAAAGAAGCTATTGAAAGTATCCGATACAAAGACTTTTTTTCAGAATTTTTCTTGATGGCGATTGCGACAATCGGTGCATTTGCACTTGGCGAATATCCTGAAGCAGTAGC
The DNA here is from genome assembly GCF_003148385.1 of Flavobacterium sediminis. Classification (NCBI taxonomy): domain Bacteria; kingdom Pseudomonadati; phylum Bacteroidota; class Flavobacteriia; order Flavobacteriales; family Flavobacteriaceae; genus Flavobacterium; species Flavobacterium sediminis. Next base: position 1,170,040 of record NZ_CP029463.1, read on the forward strand.
TGTAATGCTGTTCTACTCCGTAGGTGAAGTATTTCAGACTATTGCGGTATCAAGAGCAAAAGGTAATATTAAAGCCCTATTAGACCAACGCCCTGATGAGGTAACGGTTATCAGAGCAGGTAAGCCTATTGTTGTAAAAGCTGAAGATGCTTACATAGGCGATGTTATTCAGTTAAAGCCGGGCGAAAAATTGGGATTGGACGGCGAGTTGATTTCAGAAACCGCCTCTTTCAATACAGCAGCCCTTACAGGAGAAAGCAAACCTGATACAAAAAGTAAAGGCGAAGCTGTATTGGCAGGTATGATTAACCTCAACACTGTAAGCCAAATAAAGGTAACAACCGATTATTCGGATAGTAAGTTAAGCAGAATTTTGGAACTGGTTCAGGATGCCACATCGCAAAAAGCACCAACCGAGTTGTTTATCCGTAAATTTTCCAAAATTTATACGCCGATAGTCGTATATCTGTCTATTGCTATTACCTTACTTCCCGCACTTTTCGTAGATAATTATGTATTCAGTGAATGGTTGTATAGAGCATTGGTATTCCTGGTTATCTCTTGTCCTTGCGCTTTGGTAATCTCCATCCCTCTGGGTTATTTTGGTGGTATTGGGGCAGCAAGTCGAAACGGTATCCTGCTTAAAGGGTCTAATTTCCTTGATATTCTTGCCAAAGTAGAAAATGTAGTGATGGATAAAACGGGAACCCTCACCGAAGGTGTTTTCAAAGTCCAGGAAGTCTTTATCAAACCAGAATTCAATAAAGACGAAATACTCAACCTCGTCAACGTATTGGAAAGTCAAAGTACACACCCTGTTGCAACCGCAATCCACAATTATTGGGGAGAGGTAGATGCCGACGTAAATTTAGCAAATGTTGAAGAAATAGCAGGACACGGATTAAAAGCCACCGTTAACGGTAAAGAGCTTTTAGTAGGTAATTTCAAATTGCTCGATAAATTTAACATCAGCCACGATGCAGATACCGCAAACATAGTTTACACAGTAATAGCGATTGCTTATGATAGAAAGTTCGTAGGATATTTAACCATTTCGGACAGCATTAAAGTAGATGCAAAAGCAGCAATTGAAAATCTGCGTAAAATGGGTGTAAAAACCACAATGTTGAGTGGTGATAAAAATACCGTTGTTCAGTTTGTTTCGGGACAGTTGGGCATTGACAGTGCGTATGGGGATTTATTACCTGAAGACAAAGTAAATAAAGTAAAGGAAATCAAATCCCGTAATGGCAGCGTGGCGTTTGTAGGTGATGGTGTAAATGATGCTCCAGTAATTGCGTTGAGTGATGCAGGTATCGCAATGGGCGGTTTAGGAAGTGATGCTGCTATTGAAACAGCCGATGTTGTGATACAGGACGATATGCCATCCAAAATACCAATGGCTATTAATATCGGAAAACAGACTAAAAAAATCGTCTTTCAAAATATAGCATTGGCATTCGGAGTAAAAGCAATCGTGCTTATACTTGGTGCAGGAGGATTAGCAACAATGTGGGAAGCTGTATTTGCCGATGTAGGTGTAGCCTTATTAGCAATTCTTAATGCGGTGCGGATACAAAGAATGAAGTTTTAATTGTTAAGTTGGACTGCCGCAAGATTATTTTTGCGGCAGTTTTTTTATCGTAAGCAATTTTGGAAATGGGTAAACAACAATCACAGGCTTCACTAAGCGAAATACATAATTCAGTCGATACGACCACTCCTGGTAAATCCCGTTGGCGGAGAGTACTGGCTTTTTTCGGGCCAGCTTATCTTGTCAGTGTTGGGTATATGGACCCAGGCAACTGGGCAACTGGTTTGGCGGGTGGCAGCCAGTTCTGATATTCATTACTTTGGGTTTTGTTGATGAGTAGCATTATGGGTTTATTGCTCCAGAGCTTGTCAGCAAGGTTGGGCATCGTTCGTAATAGGGATTTGGCACAGGCAAACCGGGAAACATACCCGAAGAAAATAAACTTTATACTGTATCTACTTGCAGAAATAGCTATTGTGGCCACAGACCTTGCTGAAATATTGGGTATGGCGATAGGCTTGCAATTACTTACAGGAATGCCCTTGATTTGGGGTGTTGCAATTACTGCGTTAGATACATTCTTGTTGATGACCCTACAAAAATGGGGAATGAGAAAACTAGAAGCCTTTATTATTGGATTGATATTCGTTATCGGAATGTCATTCCTTGTGCAAATATGGGTAGCTAATCCCAATGTAGGAGAAATAGCGACAGGACTGATACCACACATTCAGAACGATACAGCATTGTATATCGCCATCGGCATTATCGGTGCGACGGTAATGCCACATAATCTATACCTCCATTCTGCATTGGTACAGACAAGAAAGTTTAACCGTGATGACGCCAGCATCAAAAAAGCAATCAAGCTAAATTTTTGGGACAGTGCTATTGCATTAAATATGGCATTGTTTGTAAATGCTGCTATATTAATTCTTGCCGCTACGGTTTTTTACAAAACCGGGCGTTCTGATGTGGCGGAGCTAAAGCAGGCTTACGAGCTATTACCTCAACATTTCGGAAGTAATTTTACAGCCAAACTCTTTGCCGTAGCATTGATAGCTGCCGGGCAAAGCAGTACCATTACAGGTACGCTTGCCGGCCAAATCGTAATGGAGGGTTATCTGCGGTTTAGAATAAACCCTTTATTAAGAAGGCTTATCACGAGGTTACTCGCCATAGTTCCGGCAGCTTTGGTAATCCTAATCAATGGCGAGGACAATGTAGATAGCCTGCTTATCTTCAGCCAGGTGGTATTGAGTATGCAACTGGGTTTTGCAGTTATTCCACTTATACATTTTGTAAGTGATAAAAGGACAATGGGCAAATTTGCCATCAAGCCCTTGATAAAAATAACGGCTTGGGTTATAACAATCCTACTGGTGTATCTAAATTCCAAACTATTAGCAGAGGAAGCATTTAGTTTTTTTGCTACTTCAGGTAACATAGCTTGTAAAAGTTTAATCATTTTGGGTGGGATAGGTTTTATCATTTTGATGGCATATACTACGTTGTACCCATTATTCAGTAGAAAAGCCTTTTGTGAAATAACACCGCACGACAAGCCGGAGCCTTTGCAGCTACAACCATTCGTGCCATACCGGAATATTGCGCTTACTGTGGATTTTAAGACCCTTGACCACAAGGTTATCAACCACGCCATTACGCAGGGCGGTAAAGACAGCAGGTACACGCTCATTCATATCGTGGAGAGTGTGGCATCCGCATCGCACTTTCACGACAGTACCGACGAGGAAACTGTAAAAGACAGGGAGTTTTTGGAGGAATACGCAAAGCAGTTACAGGACAACGGATATTTTGCTGATGCAAAACTAGGCTTTGGAAGGACTGCCAATGCCATTGCCGAAATCGTCAATCAGTCCGGTGCTGAACTGGTGGTAATGGGTGCACACGGGCATAAGGGATTGAAAGATTTGTTGTACGGCGCAACCATAAATCAGGTAAGGCATTTGGTAAATGTACCTGTGCTGGTTATCCCTAAAGAAAACACTGAAATAGTAAAAATTTAACCTTTAAAAATTGATAATATGAATAAACTGAATTGTTGGAAGTGCGTACTGCTATTGTCGTCGCTTCTTGGGTTGTTAATCCAAAGTTCTTAAAGTACTTTATGTAAATATTGCAAACTAAAAAGTCACGGGATATACCGTGACTTTAATTTGATTAAACTAATGAACTCAATCCCCCAAAATTGACCTGATTTTAATTTAAGGTGGCAGTTAATGAAATTTCTAAATTATATGCTTTTCCTACAGGACACATTGCTTTTGACTGTTCAGCGTATTTTAAAAAATCTTCATTGGTTAAACCAGGTATTTCTGCATCCAGTACCAAATCGGAATTAGTAATATCGAAGCTTGTTGCGGTTATAGTACAGGATGTTTCAATTTTCTCTGCCTCTATACCGTTGCTCGTGAGGATATAATTTAATGTCATTGTGTAACAAGCTGCGTGCGCTGCCGCCATTAATTCTTCCGGATTAGTAGCAGTAGTTTCTCCTTCTGCTTTATTGTGTTTAAAAACACTTCTACCAATAGTAGAATGCGATGCATCAAAATTTCCATTTCCGTTTTTAAAATTACCTTGCCATTTAGCTGTGATTTTTGCTTTCATTGTACTCTATTTTTAATTACATAACAAAATTACTGCTTCAGAGAAAGGCTATCAATACACATACTTCACACTTAATAGGACATTTTACCCATAAGTAGGGTTACATTGAATTTCGGAATGTAAGAGGTGAAGAGCCCGTTTGTGATTTGAAAAAGCGAAGAAAATAAGAATAGTCTTCGTACCCGAGATAAACAGCGATTTCTTTAATGCTTAACGTTGTATTGACAAGTAATCTTTTTGCCTGAAGGATAATTCGATTTTTGATAATTGTATTTGGAGCAATCTGTTTTTCTGTTACTATTTTTCGGTTGAGGTTTTTAGGTGTAAGATTGAGCATAGATGCATAATCTGCTACGGAGTGGATAGTTCGATAATTTTGCTCTACCAATTGGCTAAATTTTCTCGCCAGCTCTTTATCGAATGATACGGGGTGATAAATATCGTAGTCCTTTTTTGCAAGAGTTCGGGTAGCAAAAATAACAACCTGCTTGATATAGGTCTTAATCATTTCTTCCGCCCAAAAATCTTTTACCGCAATTTCCTCTTTAATAGAAATAAGTATTTTTTGAAAAATGTCTCTTTGATGTGCGGTGAGCGCTATAAAAGGAAGTTCAAAAACGTTGTCGAAAAGAAGTCCGTCACAAGCAAGCTCTTTATCGTGAAAAGCGATACAATAGAAATTCGGGTTAAAATAAACAATGCTTCCTTCCGAATTTTTAGATATTTTGAATTGTTGCCCTATACTAAAGAAAAGCAATGTACTTTCTTCAAAATCATAGTCAACAAAATCAACATTAACACGTCCTTCTTTTAAGAAAACAATTTTATAATTCTCGTCAAACCAAACTGTGTTGCTTACAATCCCATCTGGCATTCCAAAAAAATCGAAATAACCTATCATTTTATCCTGATTGTTCTCGGTCGCTATATCCATTCTCCTTTTTATATAAACAACAAAGCCCTGAAATAAATCAGGACTTTGCTAAAGTTACAAAAATTATAATGTTCCTCTGCGTTCTTGCTCTCTTTCGATAGATTGGAACAATGCCTTAAAGTTTCCTGCGCCGAAACCTCTTGCACCCATTCTTTGAATAACCTCAAAGAAAAATGTAGGACGGTCTTCAACTGGTTTGGTAAAGATTTGTAACAAATAGCCCTCTTCGTCCGCATCAATCAGAATACCCAACTCCTGCAATTCCTTGATATCTTCTTTAAAGCGGTGCATATGCGCTTTTAAGCGTTCAGGAATGGCATCATAATACGCTTGTGGCGGTCTTGACAGAAATTCAACCCCTCTTGATTTCAGGTCGTTTACGGTCTTTACAATATCATCCGTAGTTACGGCAATATGCTGAACGCCCTCGCCCTCGTAAAATTCAAGGTACTCTTCAATCTGTGATTTCTTTTTGCCCTCTGCGGGTTCGTTTATCGGGAATTTAATTCTGCCGTTACCGTTTGCCATTACTTTAGACATCAGGGCAGAATATTCGGTAGAAACCTGCTTATCATCGAATGACAGGAAGTTCTCAAATCCCATTACATCCTCAAACCATTTTACCCAGGTGTCCATTTGGTTCCAGTCCACATTGCCCACCATATGGTCAATATATTTTAGTCCCGCAGGCGCAGGGTTATATTCGGTTTCCCATTGCTCATAGCCCGGCATAAATATACCGTTGTAGTTTTTGCGTTCGGTAAACATAAAAATCGTTTCGCCATACGCATAAATGCCCGATTGTACCACTTCGCCGTTTTCATCGGTAGTTACAGTTGGTTCCATATAGGCTTTAGCACCTCTTTTCGTGGTTTCTTCAAAGGCTTTGCGGGCATCTTCTACCCAAAGACCCACTACTTTGATGCCGTCGCCGTGCTTCTTTACGTGTCCGTTAATTTCGGAATTAGAGCGCATCCCGGTCGTTAATACCAGTCTCACTTTGTCCTGCTTTACCACGTAAGAAGCCCTGTCCTGTAAGCCTGTTTCCAGTCCGGCATACGCCAACGACTGAAACCCGAAAGCTGATTTGTAATAGTGAGCAGCCTGTTTCGCATTGCCTACATAAAATTCCACGTAGTCTGTTCCTAAAATCGGTAAAAAATCTTGTGCGCCCTCGAATATCTTATCCAAGCCATATTCGACGTTCTTTAAATCGTTTGTCATTATATATGATTTTTAAAAATTATGTTATGTGTGATTTTGCAATAAAGATTGTTGCACAAAGAAGATTTGTGCAATCGTGTTGGGGTTGGGAACCCGAAGCTACAACATAGCCCGATGCAAAACGGAGAGAAAGGTTTTGATAGCCATTTTATAAAACAGTTAGCGTTATACTTCGATAAAAGTATTCCGCTTATTCTGAACGAGCACTATAATCAGTAAAAGTCATAAAACAAAGCCGGAATATTACAAGCGGAACCGTTTTTGAAATGCAATCAGTAAATATCATAAATCAAACAAGGAATTTCACAAACAGCTTAGCGCATTATCTACCGATTTTTGTATCAGCAAAAACAAATAAAAGTTCAAGACAATGGAAAGCAAAAATCTTCAATTCAAGACAAACCTTAATTGCAGCAACTGTGTATCAAAAGTGCAGGCAGATTTAGATAACGCAGGCGGTATCTGCGAATGGAACGTTGATACGACCAACGCCGATAAAATCCTGACTGTAAAAGCAGAGGGCATTACCGAAGACGAGGTTGTCGCCATCATCAAGAAAAAAGGGTTTAAAGCTGAACCCATTTCAGAATAATCAGCCATTCACTCATTATTAAAAAGGATAAAAAAATGAAAAAGTTAATAGTAGCAATGACCGTAATGTTGTTTGGATTTTCTGCCTTTGCGCAAAATACAGGCAACCTGCTGAACAACTACATCAGCGTAAAAAATGCTTTGGTAAGCAGCGATAGTAAAGCGGCAAGCACCGCCATTAGCGCACTGAACGAAGCCGTTAAGAGCGAGGGCGATTTTGCACAGAAAGCAGAATTGCAGAAAGCCACCGACAAATTAAGTAAGGCAGGTAACAACCTTGAAAAGCAAAGAGCCGCTTTCAACGAAGTATCAACCGTACTGTGGAAAGTGGTAAAATCATCAGACAAAGTAAACCAACCCGTTTACTACCAATATTGCCCGATGAAAAAAGCATATTGGTTAAGCAAAGAAAAGGAGATTAAAAATCCTTACTACGGTTCTTCTATGCTTACTTGTGGTAAAGTTACCGAAACTAAATAATAACCCACAAAGGCATTGCTCAATGGGCAATGCCTTTTAATCTTTATAACCAATGCGATTTTTAAAATGGATAATCAAAAATTTCTTTACAAAAAGCTGTTGCCGCTAACCCTGTTGGCAATCTTTATATCACAAGTCAGCATTGCACAAAAGGTAGTTCATTACGACCTGTATGTAAAAGATACGCTTGTAAATTATGCGGGCAAGGAAAAGAGGGCAATTGCTGTAAACGGGCAAATCCCGATGCCCACGCTTGAATTTACAGAGGGCGACACGGCAGAAATCGTAGTGCATAACCAGTTAAAAGAAAGTACATCCCTGCACTGGCACGGCTTGTTCCTGCCGAATAAGGAAGACGGCGTACCTTTCTTAACGCAAATGCCGATTGAGCCGGGCGCAACTTATACTTACCGATTTCCGATTATTCAGAACGGAACGCATTGGTATCACTCACATTCGGGATTGCAGGAACAGATTGGAATGTACGGCAGCTTTATAATGCGCAAAAGGGCTGATGATAAAACATTTAGGAAAGGAATTGACGATTTACCGGAAATTCCCATAATGCTAAGCGAATGGACGAACCTGAAGCCCGAAAATGTACACCGTATGCTGCACGCAGCAAGCGACTGGTTTGCGATAAGGAAAGGCGCAACACAAAGCTACGCCGAAGCCATTAGAAGCGGAAAATTCAAAACCAAGCTGAACAACGAATGGAAGCGTATGTTGGCAATGGACGTGAGCGATGTGTATTACGACCGTGTAATGATGAACGGTAATCATCATACCGATTTAAAAAGCATTGACGGCAAGCCCTTAAAAGCAGGCGATAAAGTACGTTTACGCATTTCCAATGGGGGTGCATCGTCTTACTTTTGGCTGCGCTATGCAGGCGGTAAAATTACCGTAGTGGCGAGTGATGGCAACGATGTGGAGCCTGTGGAAGTGGACAGGCTGATTATTGCTGTATCGGAAACTTACGATGTGGTTGTTACCATTCCCGAGGACGGCAAAGCCTTTGAATTTATGGCAACCACCGAAGACCGTACCCAATCCACAAGCTATTTTATTGGCAACGGTACAAAACAATTGGTCGGGGAAATGCCACGCCTGAAATATTTTGAGGGTATGCAAATGATGAACGATATGATGAAGATGAACGGCGACCTGGAAGATATGGGAATGAATATGAGCCTGAACCAAATGGATATGAACGTAGTGATGTACCCGGAGATTACAGGCGAGGAAAAGAGCAAAAAAAACAAGGGTACAGCACCGTCTATGGAGCATCACGGCGACCATAAGATGAATAGCGACGAAGACCCCAACCGTTATAATGCTAATGCGTTGAGCGACATTAAAACGCTCAATTACGCAATGTTGAAATCGCCGCATAATACCACGCTTCCGGCTGATGCCCCGGTTAAGGAACTGAAATTTACCTTAACGGGAAATATGAACCGTTACGTTTGGAGTATGGATAACAAGGTTTTGGCAGAAACAGATAAGATACCTGTTAAAAAAGGCGAAGTATTGAGGATTACGATTTATAATAACTCAATGATGCGCCACCCGATACACCTGCACGGTTTTGATTTCAGGGTGCTGAATGAGCACGGCGAAAATGCACCGATGAAAAACATCATCGACATTATGCCGATGGAAACCGATACGATAGAGTTCCTTGCGAATACCGAGGGTGATTGGTTTTTCCATTGTCATATCCTGTATCATATGATGGCAGGTATGAATAGGGTTTTCGCTGTGGATGATTACAAAAATCCGTATTTACCCAATAAGGAAAAAGCATATAAAATGTTGCAGCGTGAAAGCAATATGCCACATTTGATGGCTCAAAGTGATTTTGCGACCAATGGTATTGACGGAGAAGCAATGTTGATGAACGCCCGTTACAGTTTGGGTACGGAATGGCGTTTAGGCTATAATGATATGCACGGCTATGAAGTGGAAACGCATTTGGGACGTTACATTGGTAAAATGCAATGGCTGATGCCTTTTGTCGGTTTCGATTGGCGATACCGCAGAATGGGAATGGACGAGCACGAGAAAAACCTCTTCGGACAGGTTAATAAAAAAGACAACCGAGCTGCTGTGAGCTTAGGGGTAATGTACACCTTGCCGATGTTGGTCAACGTACAGGCAGAAGTTTACCACGACGGTATTTTCAGGGTATCATTGATGCGGGAGGATATACCTATCTCCAGACGGTTAAGAGCCGGGTTTATGGTCAATACCGATTTGGAATATATGGCAGACCTGCGGTACATTTTGACGAGGCATATCGGTATCAGGGCGCACTATGATAGTGATATGGGCTTTGGTGCAGGACTTTCGCTCAATTACTAAAGGATTTCATTCATAAAATAGACAAAGGTTGTAGCGGTTATGCTATAACCTTTTTGCATTTACAATACCAGACTAAATCAGTAAACCTCACAAATCAAACAAGAAATATCACAATAGGCAGCCCGAAACAAATTGCCAATTTTGCATCATAAATTTTAAGATTATGACAGCAAAAATAAAATGGAACAACGTGTATCTACTGTTTACCTCGCAGGCGTTGTTCCAGACTGCATCCATATTGGTCATTACACTTTCGGGTGTGGTAGGCTTACAAATGGCTCCCGATAAAAATCTGGCGACCTTACCATTGGCAATGATTACCGTAGGTACGGCAGGTATGATGATACCCGCATCCCTCATTATTAGAAAATTAGGTCAGCGCAATGCCTTTATGATAGGTACACTGATAGGTGTTTTGTCGGGTTTGGTTTCGTGGTACGGTATTATCCAAAATTCCTTTTGGCTGTTTTCAGTGGGTAATATGCTCATTGGTACTTATCAAGGCTTTTCGCAATACTATCGTTTTGCGGCGGCTGATGCCATTCCCGACTATGCGAAAAGCAAGGCAATTTCTTTTGTTATTGCAGGTGGCATTGTTGCAGCATTCGCAGGACCCAACTTAGCGAGGTTTACGCAGCATTTAGGGGCGGTTCCTTACGCTTATCCCTACTTTTCTATTATCCTGTTAAGCGTGGTCGCTTTGGGTGTTGTTTCCTTTTTAAAGCTGCAAAGAACATCTGCGGTACAAACCAATGAAGCGGTAAAGAAAGGTCGCCCGTTAAAAGAAATCATTAAGAATAAAGATACCATACTTGCAATACTGGCATCATCTACCGCATTTGCCGTAATGGGAATGTCTATGACTGTTACCCCGATAGCAATGCACAGCGTAGGGCATTCGTCCGACAGCTCCGCAACGGTTATCCAGTGGCACGTATTAGGTATGTTCCTGCCGTCATTCTTTACAGGTATGCTTATTCAGAAATTCGGCGTTTACCGTATCATTATTTCCGGTTTGGCGATTTTGTTCCTGTACATCATCATTGCCCTGATGGGAACAGGCTTTGCGCATTTCGTTTCCGCATTGTTCATCGTGGGCTTAGGTTGGAACTTCCTGTTTATCGGCGGTTCGTCATTGCTTACCAAAGTGTACCGTCCCGAAGAGAAAGAAAAAACGCAGGCTTTCCACGATTTCACGGTTTTTGCAGTAATCAGTATTGCTAGCTTCTTTGCAGGCAGCCTGTTTAATTACTGGGGTTGGAATGGCGTAAACATTGTACTGATACCGATGCTTATCATCACATTGATAGCGGTTATCAGGATTGTAATGAGCCAAAAGAACAGCGTTAGCAATCAGTAAAAATCGTAAATCAAACAAAGAATATCACAATAGATACAACCCATTTAATGCGGAAATTTGTATTGTAATAAGAGAGATAAATAAATGAATAATTTAAAACCATATTACTAAGCACGGTTGTTTCACTGGCAGCGTTATCTGCCTGCAACAATTCAGAAAGTAATAATAAAAAATCAGAGGATATGAATGCACATCAGCACGCAAATCACGACAGCGCATACGCTTGTCCGATGCACCCGGAAGTAAAAGGAAACAAAGGCGATAAATGCCCTAAATGTGGTATGGCTTTGAGCCCTGTTAATAAAGAGAAAAGCCAGTATGAAGTAAAAGTGGCTGCCGACCCGCAAAATGTGGAAGCAGGTAAACCAACTAATCTATCCATCGCCATTAGTGAACACGGTAAAAATGTACCGTTGGAAGTAGTGCACGAAATGAAAATGCACCTTTTGGTAGTGAATGAAGAACTGACCTGGTTTGACCATATCCACCCCGAAGAACAGGCAGACGGTTCTTATAAGGTTTCAGAAACATTCCCTACAGCAGGTAAATACCTGTTATTTACCGACTACAAACCGAACGGAGCCGAGGGAGAGGTCAATAAGCAAACCATTGAGGTAAAAGGTACGGCAGCAACACAAACAGCCGATTTAAAGACAAAATTGGTTTCAACCGTAGATGGTTTTACGGTAACGCTGCTTAACGGCGAAGACTTTAAAACAAACAGAAATCAGGGCTTGCAATTTTCGGTAGAAAAGGACGGCAAGAAATTAGAGGAAAAGGATATGCAGAATTATCTCGGAGCGACTGCCCATATCGTAATGATAAGTAAAACTAATAAGGATTTTCTACATATACACCCGGTATCAAAAGAGAATTTCCCAATCTATGCCGAAACGCTTATCAAAAAAGCAGGGCTTTATAGATTGTGGGCACAGTTCAAAATAAACAATGTGGTACATACGGCAGATTTTACTATTACCGTATCAGAAGGCGAAAAATCGGTAGAAGACCACAGCCACCACACGCACAACCATTAATAGTCTGTAACAGGAAAACAGTAAAAGTCACAAATTAAACCCGGAATATCACAATAGCAGACTTCGGGATTATGTTGAATTTTGCGACAGTTCAAAACAATAGTAAATAAGTTTAAAAAAATATGGAAAATACAGAATTTCAGTTCAAGACCAATCTTAATTGTGGCGGTTGTGTATCAAAGGTAAAAGCGGATTTGGACAGTACCGACGGTATCTGCGAATGGAATGTAGATACAGCCAACAATGACAAAATTTTAACCGTAAAATCAGAGGGTATAACACAAGATGAAATAGTTGCCATCGTTAAGAAAAAAGGCTTTAAAGCAGAACCATTAGTGGTTTAATCTCTTAGCCCTATCCAGTTTTAATTAAGGATAGGGCTCTCTTATACTCAATCAATACATACTAAAATGAGGCAATTTATTGTGGGCTATCTGCAATTGCTGCCTCATTTTGTGCTTTTTAATTGGTTTCATACTTTAAATTTCGCTTTCGATGACAAATTATTACCAAACTATAATAAACGAATTAGACGATAGAATTAACGAATTGACCTATGAGCCAAGTAATTCATTGATATCGTATGAAAATGCAATTATATTAGTCTTGCAGAAACTTGAGGAGATAAAAAAATACATTAAGAAGAATGGATTTAAAGATGATGAAGCCGAAATACTTTTTTTCAAACAGCTAAAGCCTCAATTAGTATCGAAGCTCATCTACTTCAATGCCATTTACAAGATTGAAACAAAAAGACCACGAGGCGGCGATAAAATCATCAAGAAATATCTGAATGTTGAGCTTTCCAAAATCAAGAGGTATTTCGATGCTAATTTGGAATTTTACAAGTATTACAGAACCAACAGCACTCATCTGGACTATAAATTCTTTTTACGTGGCAAGCACGATATAAAGTTGAGTTTAGACACCTATTATTTTGAAGCAGACCATAATTTTGCAACCTCGCACGATTACAAGGTAGCTAAGATTATTGCCAACGACTTGATACAGGTTTACCTCGAAGACCAGTTGAGCAATAACAATCAGAGAAAGCTACTTGAAACGCCTCCCCTAAACTGGACAGGTAGTAAAACTTCACTCATTGAGTTGATTTATTCGCTGCATTCGCAGGGTTCAATTGACAATGGTAATGCAGATATAAAAATCATCGCCAAGACTTTTGAAAATATATTTAATATTGACTTAGGGGATTTCTACCATTCCTATTTGGAACTGAAAGGCAGGAAGATAAACCGAACAAAGTTCCTCGATAGTCTTCGGGATGCACTTATCAAAAGGATGGACGAGCAAGACGAAAAATAAAGGTAAAGTTTCACTGCTTTACCTTTATTTTTTATACATTTGCAGTAATGATTTACAAGGTAATTGAATGAAAGCAAGTGTAGTAAGCACCATTACTAAATCGTTACCGATAACTCTTTCGGTTCTTGTAAACTACTCTTTATTAGTCAGTTTTGACTAAATTAATCTTTTTAGCAAAAAAAATTATGGACAAACCCTTAATCTTAGTTACAAACGACGATAGTATAGTTTCACCCGGTATCCGAACCCTAATAGAAGTGATGAAAGAAATAGGACATGTTGCGGTAGTTGCTCCGGATAGTCCGCAAAGCGGAATGGGACATGCCATCACAATCAATAACACATTACACTTAGATAAAGTACTACTTGACAAAGACTTAGAGTACGAATACAGTTGTTCCGGTACTCCGGTAGATTGTGTCAAAATGGCGGTTCATGAAATTTTAAAAAGAAAACCGGATCTATGCGTTTCCGGGATTAACCACGGTTCTAATTCTTCTATTAATGTTATCTACTCAGGCACGATGTCGGCAGCTGTAGAAGCCGGAATTGAGGGTATTCCTGCAATCGGTTTTTCGCATTTAGATTACGGTTGGGACACCGATTTTGAACCGGTAAAAAAATATGTTAAGAAAATAGCCTTGGAGGTATTACAAAACGGGCTTCCTGACGGAATAGTTCTGAATGTTAATTTCCCTAAAGCTGACAAAGGAGAAATCAAAGGAATGAAAGTATGCCGACAGGCTAAAGCGATGTGGGTAGAAGAATTTGACAAACGCATCAATCCTCAGGGAAAAGAATATTATTGGTTAACCGGAGAATTTATCAATCAGGACAAAGGGCATGACACAGATGAATACGCATTAGAAAATGGCTTTGTATCAGTCGTTCCCGTACAGTTTGACCTAACAGCTCATCATGCTATTCAAACCTTAAACAATTGGGATTTATAATATGAAAAACAAGAAAGATATTTTTATCGGATTCTTATTGGGGCTTTTAGGAGGCTTCATCGGGTGTTTTATTGTACTGCAATTTTTTACAGAAGTAGGTTTTCTAAACGGGTTCACTGCGATGCGTCAGGCAGGAATGATCGGCAAAATCATTACCCTGGGAGCTGTACTGAATTTGATTTTATTTTTTATTTTACTGAATAAAAACAAAGAATTAATGGCAAGAGGTATAATCCTGGCAATGTTCTTTTTAACGGTTTTAACCCTAATCCTCTAATATGAAATATTACATTATTGCAGGTGAAGCTTCCGGTGATCTGCACGGTTCCAATCTTATGAAATCCCTTTTCAAAAAAGATGATAAAGCAGATATACGCTTTTGGGGAGGAGATCTTATGCAAAAAGCCGGCGGAACTTTAGTAAAACACTATCGGGATCTGGCTTTTATGGGGTTTGCCGAAGTAATAATGAATCTCAAGACCATCTTAAATAATATCTCTTTTTGTAAAAAAGACATTTTGGCTTTTCAGCCGGATGCTTTAATCTTTATTGATTATCCGGGTTTCAACATGCGCATTGCTAAATGGGCAAAAGAACAAGGTATTCCTACGCATTATTATATTTCTCCGCAAATATGGGCCTGGAAAGAAAAGAGGATCAACGCCATAAAACGTGATATTGACCACATGTATGTTATTCTTCCTTTTGAAAAGGATTTTTATGAAAACAAACATCACTTTAATGTTCACTTTGTAGGACATCCGCTTATCGACGCAATTGAAAACAGACCTTCGGTTGATAAAGAGACTTTTCTTAAGACTCATGGATTAAGTAGCAAACCTATTATTGCTTTATTACCCGGAAGTCGCAAACAGGAGATCAACACAAAGCTCCCTATTATGCTGTCTGTTGTAAAGCATTTTCCAGATTATCAATTTGTAATAGCCGGTGCACCCGGGCAAGATGATAGTTTTTACGAGCCTTTTCTAACCAATCAGAACATTCATTTCATTACCAATAAAACCTATGATCTGTTAAGTATAGCACATGCTGCTTTGGTAACATCCGGTACTGCCACTTTAGAGACCGCTCTTTTTAAAGTTCCGGAAGTGGTATGTTATAAAGGAAACTGGATTTCCTATCAGATTGCAAAGCGAATTATAACCCTGAAATACATCTCACTGGTTAATCTGATCATGGATCGGGAAGTTGTAACAGAATTAATACAAAGCGAATTAAACACTAAAAACTTAAAGAGAGAACTGGAAAAAATATTAGATGAAAAGGGACGCACTAAAATGATCAAGGATTTTAATCTATTAGAAGTTAAACTCGGCGGATTAGGAGCAAGTGAAAAAACGGCTGAATTAATTATTGACAGTTTTAAGAAATAATCTTACATTAGCAAAAAAGTAAGCAATTTTGAAACAACTGGTATACATTTTAGGACTGAGTCTGGTAGTAACAAGCTGTAAAACAAAATCATCAATTGTAACCTCTAAAGAAGAAGCAAAATCAAAGGGAATTTACAGCTATACTAATGCAACTTCTAAAAAAGATAAAGTTTCTGTTACTACTTCCGCTTCTTCCCAAAAAGTTATACTGCTAAAAAAACAGGAATTGCTTATGAAATTGTTGATAAAGCAATGGACTACAAAGGTGTTCGCTACCGAACAGGTGGTACTACCAAATCCGGAATGGATTGTTCCGGCTTAGTCTATACAACTTTTAAAAGTTTTGACATAAATGTTCCGCGTACATCCGGCAGTTTAGCCTTACAAGGAAAAAAGGTCTCTAAAAGCAAAGCGCTACCCGGTGATCTGATTTTTTTTAAGACTAACGGCAAAAGATCCATTAACCACGTGGGCATCATTACAGAAATAAACGGTAACGAAATAAAATTCATACATGCCTCCACAAGTAGCGGAGTTATTGTATCATCTACTGCTGAGCGCTATTATGCTAACACTTTTGCGCAGATTAACCGCTTAATTGAATAAGTTATTGTTGGTTTAAGTATATTTCAAACATTTGAAATTTTTTCCTTATCCGCTAATTGTCTATACTTTAGGTATAGCTCTTGGCATTGCGCTACATCATTTTTTAAGGTTTTCATACCTTTTTATCAGCATAGTTGTTGTACTGACATTGTGCTTGTGGCTTTATGCCTTTCTGCAAACCAAACGCCAACTTATTCCCAGTGTTCTTTTTGGCGTGAACTCGCTTATTTTAAGTCTACTACTGGGTTCAATTCTTCATACCGTTCATATCGAAAACCAATATAGGGACCACTATACTCACTATAAAGAGAATACCACACAACTCATTTCCGGCAAAATAATCAGCGAATTAAAAACTTCCGAAAAGCAGTCTAAATATCTTATTGAGATAACTTCTATAGAAGAACAAGCTACTTTTGGAAAAGCGTTATTATATATCCCTAAAGAATTAACGAAACATTTTATTCCTGACGACAAAATTGTTTTTCGTTCTCAGTTTTCTCCGTTACTTCAAAACCTGAACCCCTATCAATTCAACTATGCTGACTATCTGAGAAACAAACAGATCTATCAGGTTATCTTTCTAAAAAAACAAGCCATACTTTACATCGGGAATGACAAAGGCTTTCGTTTTTATCTCTATCGGATTAAAAGAAAATTACTTTCCGTCTTTGAAAGTTACAATTGGGAAAAACAAACCACAGCCATCATTGAAGCATTAATTTTAGGAGAACGTTTCTTATTGGATGATACGATCACTCAAAATTATCAAGATGCCGGCGTCATGCATATCTTAGCTATTTCCGGCTTACATATCGGAATCTTATATCTTATTCTACTTTTTCTGACCAATCCGCTTAAACGGCTTACATATGGTTTATTCATACAACTCTTCATCATTCTTTCATTATTATGGGGTTTTGCCTTATTAACCGGTTTTTCTCCATCAGTAAGTCGAGCTGTTACGGTATTCAGTTTAATTGCTTTAGGAAAGATACTCAATAAAACGAATGCTGTCTATAATCTTATTGCTGCTTCTGCACTCCTATTATTGCTTTTTAATCCGAATTCCTTATTTGACATCGGGTTTCAGTTGAGCTATGCAGCAGTGCTAAGCATTGTTCTATTCAATCCTTTTTTTAAATACTTCAGATTCAGTTCCAATAAGTCTATTATCTATTTTATAGATATTATTCTGGTTTCTATATCTGCCCAAATAGGTGTATTACCTCTTAGCATACTTTATTTCAACCAGTTTCCGATATTATTTCTACCGGCCAATATTGTTGCTATCCCTTTAGTCACCTTGGTGTTAATTTTAAGTTTAAGCTTACTTATCTGCCATTTTATGATTCCTGCGCTATCAAAATTCATTGCTGACCTGATAGAATTTTTTGTTCATTATTTAAACTTATTCATTGACCGATTAGCCCATTGGCACGATTTAACCATTCGAAATATAGCTTATACTCCACTACTCTGTTTTCTAAGCTATACCTTTATTTTTAGCTTTCTGTTCTGGCTTTACAACAAAAACTTCAAAAACTTCAGATGGGTTTTATATAGTTTATTATTTGTTCAATTAGGATATATTGGGACCTTTGTGTACCAAAACAATAAAAAAGAGCTTATTCTGTTTCACAGCTCTCATTCCGTTTTAGCACAAAGAGTCACCCCAAAGCAAACCGTCTTTTTTACAAATAATCCGGAAGAAAACCACAAAATCATTATGGATTATAAGAAAGGTACTTTTACAGATGACATTTCGATCAAACCTCTTTCCAACACTTTCTTCATTCGTAAAAAAAGATGCTTGATCATCGATAGTTCAGGCATTTATAATATTTCTTTAAAACCGGACATTGTGATCTTGACACAGAACCCGAAAATCAATTTAGAAAGGCTCATTAAAGATATTGATCCTCAAAAAATTATTGCAGATGGCAGTAATAATTTTTACTTCATTAAAATCTGGAAATCGACTTGCAGAAAAGAAAAAATCCCTTTTCATGCTACTGCTGAAAAGGGATTTTATAAATTTTAATCTTTTTTATTTCTTGTCCTCTATAAGACCATCGGCTACTTCGAGCCATTTAGTTGGTCCTCCAGC
Organism: Flavobacterium sediminis; assembly: GCF_003148385.1. Taxonomy (NCBI): domain Bacteria; kingdom Pseudomonadati; phylum Bacteroidota; class Flavobacteriia; order Flavobacteriales; family Flavobacteriaceae; genus Flavobacterium; species Flavobacterium sediminis. Next base: position 1,188,587 of record NZ_CP029463.1, read on the forward strand.
CACATATCCGGTATTGCCTAACGGATTCAGGTTTACTTTTTTCCCTTCTTTCTTTTCAGGTTGTACAAACCAAATTGTAGGGTATCCTGTTACTCCGAACATTTGTTGCAAATTAAAGTTCTGCTCTCTTAAGGCTTGCTCCTGAGGTGTTCTTTTGGGATAATCCAACTCTACTAAAACCACATTTTTCTTTGCCCATTTTTTAAATTCAGGTGTTTGAAAAACTTCTTTTTGTAAACGTTTACACCAGCCGCACCAATCGGAACCAGTAAAGAACAGCATTAATGGCTTTTTAGTCTTTAACGACTCTTTTGCCGCATCTGATATATCTGTGTGCCATTCCAGTTCCTGTGCCTGTACTGACAATACACTTAAAAATAAAAATGATAATACAATAATTTTTTTCATTTGAGTTCTTTTCTATAAAATTAACAAAAAGAGTGCCAAGTTGTGTAACTTATTTTACACCGTGCATTAGTTTCTTCAAGAAAGGGTTTAATGCAATCACTAAAAGTCCTGCTATAATTGGAACGATTGTAAAAATTAAAAAGAAAGTAGACAAGCTATATTCTTTAGTTATATTTTCAATTTGCCCTCCCAAAACAGCTGCTGCCTTATTTCCGATTGCAATTGCCAAATACCACATTCCGAACATAAATGCAATCATTCTTGCCGGAACTAATTTTGAAACATAAGAAAGCCCAACAGGTGACAAACATAGTTCCCCTAACGTATGAAACAGATAAGCCAAAATAAGCCATACCATACTCACTTTCACTCCATCAATCAATCCGTACGAACCAAATGCCAACAAACCAAATCCAACAGCCATAATAATTAATCCTAATCCGTATTTAACTGCTGCAGAGGGGTTATATTTGGAATCCCACCATTTTGAGAATACGTTAGCAAATGCAATTATAAAAAATGAATTCAGAATAGAAAACCATGAAACTGTAATTTCTGCAACTTCAGCAGAAAATTCTCTTTTCAACATCCAAATAACAAGCCCCCATATTCCGGCAAAACAAATTGCCAGAATTATATTTGATCCTAAAATTTTATGTTTAGTTTCTTTAGCCAATAAATATAACACCCAAGTTATGATCGCAAGCGGAACAACAGTTAATAGAGTATTAACTATGTTAAAAGTCATTTGTGCATTTCCTGTCAATACCCGATCTACACTATCTCTTGCAAACAAAACAAGTGAAGAAGCTCCTTGTTCAAAACTCATCCAGAAGAATACCGTAAAGAAAGCAAATATAATCACCGCTATCATTCTATCTCTAACTATAGTAGTATACCTTGCAATTCTATAGATCACTAATACTAAAAACACTAATAATCCGAAAAGAACTGCTACGTATTGTCCTTCCAGACTACCTATCTGTAAAAAACCAAAAATATCAATTCCTGCAATCTTTGATAGCGGATCATTAATTGCATAACCTAAACCAATAACAGTCGAAACAACTATTAATATCTTATCAATAAGTGTAAAAGGATTTAACTTTTCTACCTCTTTAGAGTCAGAAGATTTCCCTTCTATCACTTCTCCATCTTCTGTTTCAACTACCGGTGTTTTAGACGGCACATCTCCTATAGTTCCAAATAAAGGTTTAGCTAACCAGAATTGTAACGTTCCTAACAACATAAAGACACCTGCTAATCCAAAGCCCCAACTCCATCCGATTCTCTCGGCTAAATAACCACAAAGCATCATCCCGAAGAATGCTCCGGCATTAACTCCCATATAAAAGATCGTATAGGCTCCGTCCTTTTTTTCAGGCAAATCTTTATACATTTCAGATATAATAGAAGTCATATTAGGCTTAAAAAAACCTGTTCCTATAACTAATAAAGCTAATCCTATATACAACATCAATTCAGTCTCTACAGCCATAGCAGCATGCCCTAAGGTCATAATAAAGGCTCCTATTACTACAGCCCATCTATAACCTGTAACTTTATCTGCGATAATACCCCCGGCAATAGGTGTTAGATAAAGAAGCATAGCATAAGTTCCAAATAAAGCACCTGCATTTTCAGCCGACCACTCCCAACCGGGATTAGAACCAATAGCTGCTGCTGTTAAAAAATTCACCAATAGAACTCGCATTCCGTAAAACGAAAAACGCTCCCACATTTCGGTAAAAAACAATACAAATAATCCGCTTGGATGCCCTAAAACCTTACTTTTAAAAAAGTGACTTGTTGTTTGACTCATGAAATTTATCGTTATATAATTAACTTTCTCTTTCTTCTGCTCCGTGGGTTAAAGCTTTTAGCTTTTTAAGGAACATCAAAATTAAAGCCCCGAAAAGCATACAAAAAACAGCAATACCTGTGAATATGGTATACTCCCCTAATTCTGAAGCAGATTCTCCTAGCAAACCAGCCACTTTATTTCCAAAACCGGTCATTGCAAAATAAATCCCCATCATAATTGAGCCATATTTTGCAGGAGATAACTTAGTAATAAAAGATAATGCAACCGGAGAACAAGACAATTCCCCTATAGTGTGAAATAAATAAGCTAATACTAACCAATACATTGCTGATGACCCTTGCGCATCATATTGTGCTGCCGCTGCTGTCATGAATAAAAACCCGAATCCCATAATCATGGTTCCTATTGCCATTTTGAATAAAGAAGAAGCTTCTTTATTTTTAATTTTTCTATTGGCCCAAAAAGATGCTACAATTGTACCGAAAATGATAATGAACAACGCATTCAAAGATTGAAACCAAGAAGCCGGAACAGTATTTCCGATTAATGGCAATGAAAAAGATAAGACTCTATCTGTTTTTTCAGAAGTATAAATATTCATTAAACCTCCAGCCTGTTCAAATGCTCCCCAAAAAACAATCACAATTAAGAAAGAAAGAAGTAAAACTATGATCCTGTCTTTTTCAATTTTTGTCAAAGGTTTATCAAAATCTTCTGAAGCCTCGTGTTTTGCCGATTTACCTAAATAATTACCTACATGTGTCAAGTTTTTTTGGCCAAGCATATAAATAATTTGTCCTAATAACATCCCGATTCCGGCTAAACCAAAGCCATAATGCCACCCGATATTTTCGCCGACATATCCGACAACCAATGATGCCAAAAAGGCGCCTACATTAATTCCTATATAAAAGATAGTAAATCCTTTGTCTCTTCTGATATCTCCTTGTCTGTAAAGTCCGCCAACCATTGTTGAAATATTTGGCTTTAACAATCCTACACCCGCAATAATAAGTCCTAAACCACTGTAAAAAGCCCATAACTCTTCTACTGCTAAGATACCGTGTCCTAATACCAGAAGTAACCCACCTATTAAAACCGATTTTTTTTGCCCTATCAATTTATCAGCTATATATCCTCCCGGAATTGATGCTACATAAACTAGCATCGTATACCAACCATAAAGAGAAAGTGCCTCGGCTTGTGTCCACCCTAAACCGGCATTTGGATCAGTTGTTTTAGCTACTAAATATAATACTAAAATGGCTCGCATTCCATAATAGGAAAAACGCTCCCACATTTCCGTAAAAAACAAAACATATAGCCCTACTGGGTGTCCGAATAATTCTTTTTGATTCTTCTGTGCAATCTCCATTATAATTTCTCTTTTATAAAGTTGGTCATTTTAGTATACAGCTGAAGGCGGGTTTTACCTCCGTAGATTCCATGATTTTTATCCGGATAGATTGCCCAGTCAAATTGTTTGTTAGCCTGAACCAAAGCTTCTATCATTTTCATAGAATTTTGAACATGTACGTTATCATCTGCTGTTCCGTGAATTAACAAAAAGTTTCCTTGCAACTTTTGTACATGTGTTATAGGCGAGTTGTTATCATAGCCTCCCGGATTTTCCTGAGGCGTTTGCATGTAACGCTCTGTATAAATACTGTCATAATATCTCCAACTTGTTACCGGAGCTACTGCAATAGCTGTCTTAAACACATCTGCTCCCTGGAAAATACAGTTTGAAGCCATAAAGCCTCCGTAACTCCATCCGAAAATACCAATTCGGGTAGCATCTACATAAGGGTATTTCCCAATCACTTTTGCCGCATCAATTTGATCTTCTACTTCATATTTTCCCAATTCCTTATAGGTACATTTTTTAAATTCTGCTCCTTTGAAACCTGTTCCTCTACCGTCAACACAGACTACAAGATAGCCTTGTTGTGCCAACATCATAAACCAGTAATCATTGATATTGTTCCAGTTATTGGCTACTTGTTGAGAACCGGGGCCTGAATATTGATACATGAAAACCGGATATTTTTTAGATACATCAAAATTTTTCGGTTTAATGATCCAGGCATTTAGTTCATGCCCCTTTTCTGTAGTAAGTGTAAAAAATTCTTTAGGGGCCACATCGTATTGAGCCAATTTTGCTTCCAATATTTTATTTTCAACTATTGTCTTTAACACTTTTCCGTCCTTAGAATTGTTCAAGGTATAAACCGGTGCTGTTGTGGCATTGGAAAAACTATTGATATAATACTGGAAATTAGGACTGAAAGTAGCCTCATTTGTTCCGGTTTGCTCTGACAATCTTATTTTGCCTTTACCATTTATTTTTACAGCATAAATATCACGGTTAATAGATCCGTTCTCTACCGATTGATAGTATACTGTTTTATTTTTTTCATCATAACCATAGTAAGCTGTTACTTCCCAATTTCCGTTAGTTACTTGTTTTTTCAACTTCCCGCTCTTATCGTAATGGTAAATATGATTGTATCCGCTTTGCTCGGAAGTCCAGATAAAACTATTATCACTTAAGAATGTCAGATTATCTGTAACATCAACATAAGCCTTGTCTTTTTCGTTTAAAACCACTTTAGCGATTGCAGTTGTACCATCAATAAACAACAAGTCTAAATTATTCTGATGTCGGTTTAAAACCTGAGCACTCAAAATATTTGAGTCCTTAGTCCAATCAATCCTAGCGATGTAAAAATCATTATAATTACTTAAATCAACGGTTTTTGTTTTATTTGATCTTGCATCAAAAACATGCAAAGAAACTTCAGAGTTTTTCTCACCGGCTTTCGGATATTTGAACACTTCCTGTGTCGGATATAATCCTTGATTGTAAATGTCCATTGAAAATTCCGGAACCTGAGATTCATCAAAACGGATGTAAGCCAGTTTATCTCCGGAAGCATTCCAGTCAAAGGCTCTCACAAAAGCAAATTCTTCTTCATAAACCCAGTCTGTAATACCGTTAATGATATGGTTCTTTTTACCGTCAGTTGTAATTTGTTCTTCAACTCCGGAAAGCAGGTCTTTTATGTATAAATTATTCTGGAAAGCAAATGCTACCTTAGTACCATCAGGGGAGAAAGTTGGTTCCTGAACCTCTTTGTTTGTTAATTTTTGTATTTTTTGGGTCGCGATATCTAATACAAAATATTCAGCAGTAAAAGAATGTCTGAAAATAGGTTTTGAATTAGTCGCAATAAGGATTTTTCCTTCTTTTTCATCAAAAGTATATGAGTCTACATATTGAATTTCAGTAAAATTCTTGGTATCGAAAAGTGTTTTTACTTTATCCAGAGTCTGAAAGTCATACAAGTCGATCTGCATGGTACGAGTACTTCTATCAAAATTTAATACGGTATATTGGTTCGTATTTTTCATAGCATGTAACTCATCCATTCCTTTAGTCCTAAAAGCACCCGACCAGATCTCTTCCAGCGATAACTTTTGTTGGGCAACTAATGAAACTGAACTACATAAGAATAATAACGTTATAAATTTTATTGTCTTCATTTTATAAAATATGTAAAAAACCCCCAATTTTAGTGAAAATATATGAGACAGCCATAAATTTTAACCTATTTTAATCAAACAAATAATTTTTTTTTAACTTTAAAACATATTTTTTTTACAATAAATGACGCAAAGTTACTGCCTGCTTTTTAACCTGATAAACGGAGTGGAAATTTCATCCGTTCAGGCGTCGTTGTGTTTTGTTCTCAGTTTCTTTTCTTTTATTAAACTGAGTATTTTTTACAAATATTTAGTTATTTATCTTTTTTCATTTATTGTTATCTCTATTTTCTTTGCCCGAATATGGAATAAGTCTACAAAATTCAAATTCAGAAACAGTATTCTGTTAGAAACGCATGACGCTGCTGAATTCAACACTTACTTTCTGTATTTAGGTCTTATTTTCCCTTCTGTTGAAATTTTCCATCAGATCTTTGGCAGCACTAACCATTACAAGCTTATCGACTCTCTTGTTCTTGGCGGAATTTGTCTTTTCTTTTTTTATCTTACTTCCAAGAAACAATTCATAAAGTATTCCCAAACGCTATTTACAGTTTGTTTTTTAGCTTATTATGCTACAACTATCTATAATTTAGTATTCTATAAAATTGATTTCATCACTTTTTCAGAATATCTTCTATTGCTTTTTTTCTCTTTCAATATTTTCAAACAAATAAAAATATACTTTTTATTCATTTCTCTGTCTTTTCTGTTTTTGTTGGGACTTTTATACCTGAAACCGGGTGAAACAATACCGCTTATAGCCTTAATCAATTCGATCTTTATCATATTAGTCATCAACTTTGCCCGAAGACTTAATATCATTCACACAAACGAGAAGTTATTTCTCTCAAATGAGATTATCAATAATGCGAATTCATTAATCATTGCTACAGATAAATTAGGAAATCTGGTTTATTGCAACGATTCAATCTCTAAAATTCTAGGCTATACACCGGAAGAGGTAATGGGAGATAATTTTTGGAAACTGACACAGGATACCGATTTTAAAAATGTTGATTACAATCAAAAATTTAAGCCTAACACTATTTACAATCGGAAATTACGATGTAAGAACGGAGAAATCAAATACATTCAATGGTCTGACTTCAAATACAACGACAATCTTTTTGTTGCCAGCGGACAGGACATTACGTCTAAAATCCTCATTGAGAATAAATACTATGAATTTGTTAAAAATGCCCGAGATATTATTTATGAAACAGACAAATATGGTGTTATAACGTATTGTAACGACTTTACGTTTCAACTTACAGGATATGAATCTCATGAACTAATAGGTAAGCACTATAGCAATTTTATAAGAGACGATTATAAAAAAACCATCGAGAATTACTACATCAGTAACGGAGTAGAGAATGCAGAAATAGAAATTCTGGAATTTCCTATTCTAGCTAAGAACGGAACAAGTATTTGGGTTTCTCAAAAAATCTCCATTCAAAGAAATGAATATGGCAAAATTACCGGATATTCTTCTATAATGCGGGATATCACGTTTACAAAGTCTGTAGAAATGGAGGAGAAACGACGCTTAGACCGCATCACTCACCTCAATCAGATTTCAAATAAATTATCAACGCTTGATTTTCTGAAATTTGAAAGCCTGAGTCAATTATTAAAACACATCACTAAAGAGGCCTCCATAGGTTTAGAAATTGAACGCGTAAGCCTTTGGGAAAACTTTGATGACCACATCAGTTTAGAAAATCTATACATCCACAAAGAGAAAAAGCATTCAACAGATCTTAAATTATTTAAGGATAAATTTCCGAATTATTTTAGCTCAATTGATTCAATGCCTATAGTAATTGCTTCTGATGCGTCTAAAAACCCATATACCCGAGAATTTTACAACTCTTATTTTAAGAGTTATAACATTACCTCACTTTTAGATCTTCCCATTTACATTTCCGGAAAATTAACTGCGATTTTATGTTTTGAGGCTACTGACAAAATCAGAAACTGGACACATGAAGACATTAATTTTGCAAAGACAGTTTCTGAGATCATTGCATTAGCAATACAAACTTTTAAACGAAAAGAAGCGGAAAGTCAGATCATCTATAAAAACAAAATATTAACTGCTATAGCAGAGGTTACCAGCAAACTTTTGGTAAAAAAAGAATACAATCAGATTCTGGATTCCTCTGTTGAAGTTATTGCAAAGACATTAAATGTAAACCGCTTATATTACTTTGAAAATGATCTGAACAGTAATTTACTGAGTCAAAAATTTGAATGGGTTTCTTCCCCTGAACTTGCTGAGATCAACAATCCTGATCTACAGAATGTTCCTCACAATACATTTCCTACCTTGATGCGCAAATTGCTAAAAAATGAAAATTTTGAAGCCATTGTACAGGAATTGGAACCAAGTAATCTGAAAGAAATACTTTTAGCTCAACAAATCAAATCGATCTTGATCATTCCTCTTTTTTACAAGAGTACCTTTTTCGGTTTCTTGGGTTTTGACGACTGCTATGTGGAACGGAAATGGTCTTCAGAAGAAATGAACATTCTTAGAACATTAGCTAACAATATATCGGCAACCATTGCCCGTATTAATAATGAAAGGATTATAAAAGAAAATGAAGATAAATTTAAGCTCTTAGCCAACAATATCCCTGCAGGTGTCTATCTCGTTCGATTTGACGAGAACCGTTCTAAAATATACTTAAACAATGAAATTGAAAGACTTACCGGCTATAGCAAAGAAGATTTTCTAAGTAACAAGATCAAACTTTCGGATCTGTACCATCCGGAAGATAAAGAAGCGGCTTTAGAAGAGATCAGCCTTAGTGTAAAAAATAAAACTCCGTTTCATATTACAAGTCGAATCATAAAAAAAGACAACAGCATTATATGGATCGAAGAATTTGGCGAAGCCATCTTTATTGACGGAAACATAGAATATATTGAAGGAGTAGTCTTAGACATTACAGAAAGAAAAAATATTGAAGAAGCTATTTTGGCTAAAGAAGTTGCTGAAAAATCAAATAAAGCAAAATCTGAATTTTTAGCCAATATGAGCCACGAAATCCGTACTCCGCTCAACGGAATCATAGGGTTTAGTAAACTATTGCTCAACACTGAAACGACCGGAGTACAAAAACAATACTTAGAGACTGTAAATCAATCTGCAGAAACACTTTTAAATGTGGTAAATGACATTCTGGACATTTCAAAAATTGAGGCTGGAAAATTACTTTTGGAAAACAGTAAAATCGACATCCATTCTGTGGTTAACGAATCTGTTGATATGCTCAAGTTCAATGCCCACCAGAAAGGTCTGGAAATCCTGATCAATATCCACGAAGACATAAAATGCAACATCTGGACCGATGAAATACGATTGAAACAGATCCTGCAAAACTTGCTTAGCAATGCGATAAAGTTTACTTTAAAAGGTGAAATTGAAATTGAAATTTCAAATGTAGAAGAAAATCCCGATCAGGAATTTTCCAAAATAATGTTCAGCATTAAAGATACGGGCATAGGAATAAAACCGGAAAACAAGACTAAAATATTAGAAGCTTTTTCTCAGGAAGACACCTCCACAACTCGTAATTTCGGAGGAACCGGACTGGGATTATCCATTACTAATAATCTTTTGAAATTAATGGACAGCGAACTGATTATTGAAAGCGAACCTAACAAGGGCAGTACATTCAGTTTTATTCTTAATGTAAAAGCTGAAAAATGCAAAACTCATTTTATATTAGTCAATAATCAATTTAAAGATACATTAATCATAGAAGACAATCCGCGTGTTGCGGCTATCATTCAACGTATATTCAATTCATTTGACATCAGAAACACCGTTGCAACCGACAAAGACACATTATGCGAAACCATTGCCAACTCAAATTACGACCTGATCTTATTAGATTATGAATATCTAGGGGATAAATTAACCGCAAAAATCATCAAAAACAATCCGAATATTAAGTGTATTGTTATGCATAATGCAACTACGAACTTTCCTGAGATCAAAAATTTCAAAAACGGTTCTTCAATCATAAAACCGATAAAGCTTAATATCCTCCAAAATTACCTGAACAAAATAAATAATGAAAATGAACCGATCATTATTCCTGTTTCTGAAGAAAAAAACAAATCAAACAGTACAATAGACCTATTAATAGTAGAAGACAACAAGATCAATTTACTACTCACCAAAACACTTATATCTAAAAGCTTCCCTAATATCATTATTCACGAAGCACATAACGGATTAGAAGCGCTAAAAAAATTCAAACAAGTTAACCCTAAAGTCACTTTAATGGACATCCAAATGCCTGTTATGAATGGTTATGAGGCAACTGTTGAGATCAGAAAAATTAATCCGAGGGCAATAATTATTGCTCTTACTGCCGGAATCATTGCCGGTGAAAAAGAAAAATGCATGGACATTGGCATGAAGGATTTCATCATAAAACCTATTGACAAAAAAATATTTAAAAACACACTTCAAAAGTGGCTTAAAACTTTAGAACGCTAATATTTCCTATCTTTGCATTTCTAAATTAACGTGCAAAATGACCCAAAACATAAAAGGCTTTTCCAAACTTACAAAAGAGGAAAAAATCAACTGGATTGCTCAAACTTATTTTTCCAATCCGGCAGAAGCCAAAACAGTAATTACACAATACTGGAACAACAATGAGGAACTTCAAAAACTTCACGACGAATTTATCGAAAACACCTTAACTAATTTTTATTTACCTTATGGTGTGGCACCTAATTTCCTTATTAACGGAAAGAGCTACACAATCCCTATGGCTATTGAAGAAAGTTCTGTCGTAGCTGCAGCTTCTAAAGCGGCCAAGTTTTGGAGTGAAAGAAGCGGTTTTAAAACTACCATCATTGACACCGAAAAAATCGGTCAGGTTCATTTTTTATTTGACGGAAACGCAGATGAGTTAGAAGCCTTTTTTGATTGTATAAAAGCAAAATTCTGGATCGACACGGATGAATTCACCAAGAATATGCAAAAAAGAGGTGGAGGAATTGTCAATATTCAGTTAATCAATAAAACACACGAATTAGAGCACTACTATCAACTTCATGCTACTTTCAACACAAAAGACAGCATGGGAGCTAATTTTATCAACACCTGCTTAGAACAATTTGCTAAGACGTTAGTGAACGAAGCTCAGGAATATACTCCTTTCCTAAAAGAAAACCGGACAATCCAGGTTATTATGAGTATCTTAAGCAATTATGTCCCGAATTGCTTGGTTCGCGTAGAAGTATCGAGCCCCGTTGATAATATGAGTGATGATAAAAGTATTGAAGGAAAAGAATTTGCAGAGAAATTTGCAACAGCAGTCAAAATTGCCGAAATAGAACCTTATAGAGCCGTTACTCACAACAAAGGTATTATGAACGGTATTGATGCTGTGGTTATCGCTACCGGAAATGATTTCAGAGCGATAGAAGCCGGAGTACATGCCTTTGCCGGTAAAGACGGACAATATTCTAGTTTATCTCATGCTAAAATAGAAAACGGAATCTTCACTTTCTGGATGGATATTCCACTTGCTTTAGGTACCATCGGAGGTCTAACTTCCCTGCATCCCTTAGTAAAGTTCTCTCTTGAAATGTTAGGCAAACCATCAGCAGAAGAACTTATGCAAATTATAGCTGCTGCCGGTCTGGCACAGAATTTTGCTGCCGTTCGATCCTTAACCACTACAGGTATTCAAAAAGGGCACATGAAAATGCACATCATGAACATTCTGAATCAACATCACGCCACTAAAGAAGAAAAATTACAAGTCTTGGAATACTTTAAAGACACTACTATTTCTCACAGTCTGGTTGTTGATTATTTAGAAAGTTTAAGAAGCTGATTTTAAACTATTACAACAGTATTTCTTCCTCCAATAAAAAGGATATTACTATCGCAAACCGGTTAAAAACTATGGAAATAAAAAAATATTATAGTAACGGGAAATTACTTTTTACAGGTGAATATTTAGTCCTTGACGGAGCCAAAGCATTAGCTGTTCCTACAAAATACGGACAAACCTTAGAAATTGCATCTGCTGACCAAAACCAAATTGAATGGACCAGTTATGACGCCGATCAAAGTATCTGGTTTCAAGACATTCTTTTATTTGAAGATATTATTAAAAAAAGAAAATCGGATGATTACTCTGGTGTAAAAAATAAACTGATAGAGATTTTGTATCAGGCTTACAAACAAAATCCTGCTTATATTGACGAAAATAACGGTTTTAAAATAGAAACACACTTAACCTTTCCCAGACTATGGGGACTGGGAACTTCTTCAACGCTTATAAATAATATTGCACAATGGTTACAAATAGACGCTTTTGAACTATTAAGAAAAAGTTTTGGCGGTAGCGGATATGATGTTGCCTGCGCACAAAGTGATGCTCCTATAATTTATTATCTGGAAAACGATGAGCCACATTTTAAAAAGGTAAATTTTAACCCGCCATTTAAAGAAAACATACACTTTGTATACCTCAACAAAAAACAAAGTAGCACAGCAGCTATCACACAATATTTTGCTAAAGAGCATAGCCACAGCAAAGTTTTCTCCAAAATAAACAAAATTACTTTTGATGCTTTAGACTGTCAGGACGGACGTGATTTTGCTCTTTTAATGGAAAAACATCAGGCTTTAATGAGTGATGTTCTGGAAACTGAAACAGTAAAAGAAAAGTTATTTCCTGACTTCAAAGGTGTGATTAAAAGTTTGGGAGCTTGGGGTGGTGATTTCGTGATGGTAATCAGCAAAGATGATCCTACCGAATATTTTAACACTAAAGGGTTCAGCACCATACTCAACTATAGTGAAATGGTTTTATAAATAAAAAAAGAGAAGATATAAATCTTCTCTTTTTTTATTATCTACTATCTAAAAACAGTTTATTGCTTGATGATTTTTTGCGTATAACTTAAATTATCGCCTTGAACTTTCAACATATAAACACCCGCTTGCAACGACTGAATATTGATTGTACTTTCTAAATTAAAGCTATCTACTTTTTGTTCTACAACAACTCTTCCATTCAAATCAAACAACTGAATGTTTAATTTACCTGAATAATTCAGGATGGAAATATTTAAGTTGTTGTTCGCCGGGTTAGGATATACTTTAAACATATCCGTATTCTCAAAATAATTAGCTGATAAAACACAGTTCGGACCCGGTGCAGGCTCAGTAAAATCTTCTGTTTGATCATTAATACCTGCTATTCCGCTATTTGTTCCTGATGAAGCATTTACCCCAAGACCTCTTCTGGCGAATACTTCCCAGATCATACAATAATCCTCACCTCCTGTTGTTGCCTGATCAGCTGCAATAATAGCATCTCTACCACTAACGAAAGATGGGTTACAAGGCTGTAATTTCATTGCATCTAATACTAACTGCATTACTTTATTATTACCTCCGGTTCCGTTATATTTATCAGGATCAAAACCATACTTATCAATATACGCCCATGTTAAGTCCCAAAGCATAGTAGCCCACACTGTTCCTACTGAGTGCACATCTATATAATCTGAACCGTTATATGTATACCACATTCCGTTTGTATCTCCAAAAGTTAAAGGATCTATAGACATATCGGTTGAATAAGGATATTGTCTGATACCTGTTCCGTTTGTAGGCTCACTATATAAAAATGTAGCGATCCCTTTTACATCAGTAGGTTGGTCTCCTGCCTGTACTTGCATCATCAATGCTGCCCAATCAGACCATCCTTCTCCCATTTGTTCTGAACTCTGCAAACAAGAAGAATTTGATGCTCCGCCTGTCAAACGAGTTGATATACCATGAGTATATTCGTGAGCTATAACTCCATTATCAAAATCTCCATCAGAATTGATAAATGTAACATCATCGTTTTTCAATGTAGCATTTACAGTTCCGGAAGCCATTTCCGCAATTAATGCTTCCCCTATGTTATAGGTAACAAAAACAGCCGGAATAGTAATTCCAGCATCTGCTCCCGACATGTTTACATATTGGTTCGGGTTTGCAGTATCATTATTAACAATGATAACAGCTGCAGCTCCTGCATTCTGTGCATTTAACACTTTAACCGTGAAATTACATGTTCCTCTTCTAATCACTACGATTTTACCTGCTAATTGAGCAGCATTTACTGCTGTTTCACAAGCATCGGTATTATCAGGAGTTGCATCCTGATACAATACTAAATCAGTAGTCAATCCCGGAAGAGCAGGTAAATCTATATGCCCCGGATCAAAAGCATTATCTGCCGCATAATAATCTCCGGCTATCGAAGATGGCGAATTTATTGTCAAATAATAAGGAACAGGTCCTACATCCCATAAATACATTTGCATTCTAGGGCTTGAACCATCAACAGGTGTAGAAAAGTTTGCATTATTCGTTCCGCTTCCATCTTGAGCATCAGCATAAACAAAATCACCAAAGAAAGTTGTTGTTCCTCCGTTACCGTAATTATTCTTTTGAAAATTACCATTAACTTCATTAAATCCGTAATGGTACCAAACATCGTGCATGATGTTGTTCATATAAAACAAATTCGTTGTCGCAGCATCAGTATAAGTTGTCGCAGCAACACCTATACCTCCATAAGGGAAGTCGAATACTAAACTAGCACCTCCGTCAGGATAATTTCCGTTTCCGTTATTCCCGTTCTGATCTTCTTGAGCAAAAACATTATTACCTCTGGTATATGTATACTCTGCTCCGTCAATTTGATTTATATCATGCCATCCGTAAGGCGAAGCCACTAAGTCGTAAGGACTGGACAGTAATTGTCTGGAACCGTGATTAGGACTTTCTATTTCAAAAGGTAAAACATTATATGTACTTGACTCACTTAACAGTGTAGTTGTCGGTACATTAAACATTTTTTTGTATGAAAAGAAATTTTGTGAATCATGATGATGTTCCGGATCAGCACATCCTTTAAAGTCACAAGAAATAACCCAGTCGTGTTTTTCCAAAAGTTCTCCGTTTACTGCATCAATCCTAACGCTCCATAGATGTTTATAATCTTGAGAGTAATATGTCAGATCCCAAGCTAAGTGCAAATAATCATTTACTGAAGCATAAACTATTTTAGCCGTAGCTGAATCATCCAAATTTCCGTTAGAAAGTACAATTCGACCTCCGTTATAATCGAGCACCTGGTGAGAAACTGCATTCTCTCCTAAGTTTTGATGTGCATAATTGAAAGCTTCTAATACATCTACAACAGGTGTAGCTGTATTTATCTTTGAGCTTAAATTCTGAACAAATTTCACATCCGCATTTATTACCGCATCATTTTTAATCCAGAAATTAGAAACTGAATTAAAAACTTCAACTCCTTGATAATTTTGTTTTACGTAGTAATTGGTTATACCAGTCGCTTCACTGTTTGCAGTACTTTCAACAAACCAATCATTCACATCAGATTGGCTTAATCCTAATTTTTGTCTGTTAGTGTTCAGATACTCCTGAACCTTCGAATTATAGTCTTGAGCAAAAGTTACCAGACCCACCGAAAACAAAACAAAAAATTGTAATGTTTTTTTCATTATTAATTTATAGTTAAGTTAAGTTCAACAAAATTAAAACATTACGCAATAAAAGCAAATAATTTTGACACTTTCCACATTTTAATCACAAATTCCCTTGAGTAAGTTTAAAAAACTGAATCACCTTACCGTCTGTTAATAATGAAACGAAATGACAAACATGTAATAATTGCTCATAAACGGTTCCTTTTTCTACTTGGAATTTTTCCGGTAAAAGCTTTAATACTAATTTATCATAATTTGATTCCGTTCCGTTCATCTTATTATAATATGCCTCACAAAAAGCTGTTAACAAACCATTAATCACATTATACCCTACAATCTCTTTCTCAACTACTTCTTTACTTTGATATACTTTTTTGACGCTTATAGCTATTATATCATCCATCTGAGCTTTATACTTGCTTTTATCCATTAAGGAAACTGTAAACTCTCCTTTCAATATTTCTTCTTCATAAGTTAAAAAAACCTGAACAGCATCGCTAATTAAACTTCCTATTGCCAAAGCTCTCAAATAACTGATCCGGTCTTCTTTGGTTTTTAATGCGTTATATTTGCTCTTATCAATAGAATGCTGTACTAACTTAACTAAAAACTCCAAAGCATAATCCTCTTCAATTAAGCCAAGGTTGATTCCGTCTTCAAAATCAATTATTGTATAGCAAATATCATCTGCTGCTTCGACTAAAAAGGCTAGCGGGTGTCTTTCATAACCTATATCTTCTCCTGACTTATTCGGAATGAGACCTAATTCTTCCGCCACTTCTTTAAAGAAAACTTTGTCTTGTTGAAAGAAACCGTACTTTTTATCACATATCTTAGAAGTTGGTTTCTTAGGCAAACTCTCTTTCGGATATTTCATAAAAGCCCCCAAAGTCGCATATGTTAAACGAATAGATCCCTCAACACCTTCTCTGGAAGTTGAAACCACCGAAAAACCATTAGCATTTCCCTCAAAGTCAACTAAATCCTGCCACTCTTTAGCCGTCATCTTGTCTTTAAATTTAGCTCCGACTCCAGTTTTAAAATATTCCCCTATAGCCTTTTCGCCAGAATGTCCGAAAGGAGGATTCCCGATATCATGCATTAAGGCCGCTGCTGCAACAATTGCTCCGAAATCATTCATATGATAGCCATGAACAGATTGTAAATGCGGGTATTTTTCTAAAATTTTTTTTCCGACCAAGCGTCCTAACGAACGTCCCACTACAGAAACCTCTAAACTATGAGTCAGCCTGTTATGTACAAAATCAGTTTTAGAAAGCGGAATAACCTGTGTTTTATCCTGAAGGCTTCGAAAAGCTGTCGAAAAAATAATACGGTCATAATCCACTTCAAAACCTAAACGTGTATCATCTTGTTCAGAACGCAATCTTTTTGTAGTATCTCCTTGTCGTTTTAAAGAAAGTAATTGTTCCCACTGCATCATAAAAGTAGAAGTTTTTGGCATATTGTTAATCGTTCAAAGTTACTCAAATTGAAACTATAAAAAAATGCCATTTCAAACAGATATAAAATCTTTATAAGATCTATCGACTCCGCTTGAAATGGCTATTTAAATAAATATTTTACAAAAGATTATGATCCGCACATTTCACAATCTTCCGGTCCGGAATTTTGTGAACGTTGCAACATAGCTCTAAACTCTTCTGTGCTCATTGCTTCCGCTTCTACCTTTACCGTTTTCGCTTCAACTTCTTGTTTGGGCTGTGCTTTTTTCTCATTGTCCAATGTAAATTTGATAGCATCAACTGCTGATTTAGTTCTCAAATAATACATTCCTGTTTTTAAACCGCTTTTCCAAGCATAAAAATGCATCGAAGTTAATTTAGCATAAGTCGCTCCTTCCATGAACAAGTTCAACGATTGCGATTGGTCAATGAAATAACCTCTTTGGCGAGACATATCAATGATATCTTTCATGCTCATTTCCCAAACGGTTTTGTACAGTTCTTTGATATCTTGCGGAATTCCGTCAATATTTTGGATCGAACCGTTGTTTCGCATCACTTCTTGTTTTAAGTTCTCATTCCACAAACCTAAATCTACCAAGTCTTTCAACAAATGTTTGTTAACCACAATGAATTCTCCCGACAATACACGACGCGTATAAATATTTGAAGTATAGGGTTCAAAAGCTTCGTTGTTACCTAAAATTTGAGATGTTGAAGCTGTAGGCATTGGCGCCAATAACAATGAGTTACGCACTCCGTTTTCCATTACTTCTTTACGCAATGACGTCCAATCCCAACGACCTGACAAATCATTATCATTTAATCCCCAAAGATTATATTGAAACTCTCCTTGTGAAATCGGAGACCCTGCAAATGTAGAATAAGCACCTTCTTCTTTAGCCATTTCCATTGATGCTGTAACGGCTGCAAAATATATGGTTTCAAAAATTTCCTGATTCAATTTTTTAGCTTCATCACTGGTAAAAGGCATTCTCAATAAAATGAAAGCATCTGCTAAACCTTGTACTCCTAAACCAACCGGACGGTGGCGCATGTTTGAGTTACGCGCTTCCTCTACCGGATAATAATTTCTGTCAATTACTTTGTTTAAGTTACGGGTAATACGTTTGGTTACATCAAACAAATATTGATGATTGAATTCTCCATCTTCTACAAACATTGGCAGTGAAATAGAAGCCAGATTACAAACAGCTATCTCATCCTCAGAAGTGTATTCTAAAATCTCGGTACACAAATTTGACGATCGGATCGTTCCTAAATTCTTTTGATTCGATTTTCTATTTGCCGAATCTTTATATAGCATGTATGGTGTACCTGTCTCAATTTGAGATTCTAATATTTTTTCCCAAAGTTCACGAGCCTTAATCTTTTTTCTTCCCTTTCCTGCTGCTTCATACTCTTCATACATTCTTTCAAAGTCTTCACTATGGGTATCATAAAGTCCCGGACATTCATTCGGACACATTAATGTCCACTCTGCATCAGCTTCAACTCGTTTCATAAACAAATCAGGAATCCACATTGCATAGAACAAATCTCTTGCTCTCATTTCTTCTTTTCCGTGATTTTTCTTTAAATCTAAGAAATCAAAAATATCAGCATGCCAAGGCTCCACATAAATCGCAAAACTTCCTTTACGTTTTCCACCACCCTGATCTACATAACGAGCAGTATCGTTGAATACACGTAGCATTGGAACAATTCCGTTTGAGGTTCCGTTTGTTCCTCTGATATATGAACCTGTAGCCCTTACATTATGAATTGACAAACCAATCCCTCCGGCAGATTGCGAAATCTTTGCTGTTTGTTTTAATGTATCATAAATCCCATCAATACTATCATCCTGCATTGTCAATAAGAAACAAGAAGACATTTGCGGCTTTGGTGTTCCCGCATTGAATAAAGTTGGCGTAGCGTGTGTAAAATATTTTTTAGACATTAATTCGTACGTTTCAATAGCCGAATCGATATCGTCTAAATGGATACCGACAGAAACACGCATTAGCATGTGTTGCGGACGTTCTGCTATTTTCCCGTTAATCTTTAACAAATAAGAACGCTCCAACGTTTTGAATCCAAAATAGTCGTAATTGAAATCACGGTTATAGATAATTGTCGAATCCAAACGTTCCGCATTATCCATGATAACCTGATACACCTCGTCTGAGATCATCGGGGCTTCCTTCCCTGTACGTGTATTTACATACTGATACAAGTCAGTCATCGTTTCAGAAAATGACTTTTTAGAATTTTTATGTAAATTAGAAACAGCGATACGAGCAGCTAACTGTGCATAATCCGGATGAGATACTGTCATTGAAGCAGCAGTTTCAGCAGCTAAATTATCCAATTCTGAAGTGGTTACACCATCATACAAACCTTCAATTACACGCATAGCAACCTTTACCGGGTCAACTAAATCGTTTAATTCATAACACATCATTCTAATGCGGTCGGTAATCTTGTCGAACATTACCGGCTCTTTACGGCCATCTCTTTTTACTACGTACATACTCTATTGGATTATGAAGTTTTGAATACAGACCCTACACTTAGTCTATATACAAAATGGTTAATTTTTTTCTCTAAAATGTGCTCTTATTTTTCTTCCCGGCCCTTACGGAAGTATTCTTCTTCAGAAATTATGATTTGAGACAAAAAAATCCATTACGAATTAGCAACAGGCTTATCGTTGTCTCAAAAAAAGGTAACAGACGACAGAAAAAACAATATGCAATTCTGACGTTTTTGTTACTAAAAGCTAAAAATCGGCGTCGAAACTAATTTTGTTACCGCTGGTATCGTTGTTTAAAACTCCCGCTTTTTGATAATCAGACACTCGTTTTTCAAAGAAATTAGTTTTTCCTTGTAGTGAAATCATATCCATGAAGTCAAACGGATTGGTCACATTGTAAACTTTAGGACAGCCTAGCTCAACCAACAAACGGTCAGTTACAAATTCCAGATACTGTGTCATCAGTTTAGCATTCATACCGATCAAACTTACCGGTAAACTTTCGGTTATGAACTCGCGTTCTATATTTAGGGCATTTGTTAAGATCTCTGTAATTCTTTCTTTCGGTACTTTGTTCACTAAATGATTGTTGTGTAAGTGCACTGCAAAATCACAATGTAATCCCTCATCACGCGAAATCAACTCATTGGAAAAGGTTAAGCCCGGCATAACCCTCTTTTCTTTAACCAAAAGATAGAACAGAACGCTCCTGAAAAGAAAATTCCTTCTACAGCCGCAAAAGCAATCAATCGTTCAGCAAAACTCGGAGACTCTACCCATTTGAGAGCCCACTGCGCTTTTTTGGCAATAGCCGGAAAATTTTCAAGTGCTTTAAAAAGTATATTTTTTTCTTTTTCGTCTTTTACATACGTATCAATTAATAGCGAATAGGTTTCAGAATGGATATTCTCCATCATTAACTGAAAACCATAGAAAAATTTAGCCTCAGCGTACTGAACCTCGCTTACAAAATTTTCTGCTAAATTTTCATTTACAATACCATCAGATGCCGCAAAAAATGCCAAGATATGCTTGATGAAGTATTTTTCATCATCATTCAATTTGTTTTCCCAGTCATTAAGATCCTGATGTAAATCTATCTCTTCTGCTGTCCAGAAACAAGCTTCTTGTTTTTTATATTGTTCCCAAATATCATGGTGTTTGATAGGAAAAATTACGAATCGATCTTTGTTTTCTTGCAAAATAGGTTCGACTACTGACATAGTGGCTTGATATTTACTGCGTTATTAAATGATTACTTTAAGCGATAAGGGGAATACAAAGTTTGCTATTTGAATTGAAAAATAAAAGGCAAACTTATTCACAATTAGGGGAAGTTTTTAACAACTTTAAAAAATAACAATTGTTTTTTTACAAGTTACAAGATGTTGATTACCAAATGTTTAAATTTTTAAACAAACAAACAAAATCCCCGTTAACAAGTGAAAAAACAGGCGTTAAGGAACGATTCAGACAAAATCTTTTCAGAATTAACAGCAATAAAAAAGTCTGTAAAAAGTTTTAATTCTCACAGACTTTATTTTGATATTTTTAATAAAAAAAACAGCATTGCTACTTCTTAAACTCTTCAGCTACTTTTTCCAATTCATCATACCATTGTTGACCGAATTTTCGCACCAAAGCTTCCTTTACAAATTTATAGACCGGAACTCCTAATTCTTCTCCCAAGGCACATGCATCAGAGCAAATATGCCATTTATGATAATTCACCGCCGCAAAATCAGAATATTCTTTAATACGAATAGGATACAAATGACAAGAAACCGGTTTCTTCCAATCTACTTCTCCCTGATTGTATGCTTGTTCAATTCCGCATAAGGCTGTTTTACCATCAAAGATAACATACGCACAATCTTTACCGTCAATCAACGGTGTTTCCAATTCTCCGAAATCAGAGACTACATGGGTTCCTTGCTCTTCAATCGCTTTTATTCCTTCCGGTCTGAGAAAAGGTTTTACCTTAGGATAGATTTCTGCCATAATTTTAGTTTCCTCTTCTTCTAAAGGTGCTCCGGCATCTCCATCAACACAACATGCCCCGTGACAAGCATTCAAATTACAAACAAATTCTTTCTCAAGAATTTCTTCTGAAATTATGGTTTTATCTAACTGAAACATTTTACAGGTATATTTAAGCAACAAAGATACTTTAAAATTTAGAATTTAGAATCCTGCCTTTAAAAAAGTGCTATTTTGATAAGGTATCGTTAAAGTTAAAGCCACATCTTTAAGTATTCTCTATATTTGCATAAAATTTTAACAATGTTCAGCTGGAAAGAAACTTTTACTATCACAATGATCCTGTTTGCCGTAATAGATATTATAGGCAGCATTCCTATCATTGTTGACCTCCGCAGTAAAATGGGTCATATTCAATCGGAAAAAGCAACTATTGTTGCTGCAATTATCATGATATCTTTTTTATTTGTAGGGGAAGAAATTTTAAATTTGATCGGTATTGATGCTAATTCATTTGCCGTTGCTGGGGCATTTGTTTTATTCTTTTTGGCATTAGAGATGATACTGGGCATCCGCTTGTACAAAGAAGACAATCCGAGTACGGCATCAATCGTTCCTATTGCTTTTCCGCTTATTGCCGGAGCCGGAACGATGACAACGTTACTTTCGTTACGTGCAGAATATGAAAAAATTAATATTATTGTAGCCATATTAATCAACATCATTTTAGTATACACTGTTTTAAAATTATCAGGAAAAATAGAAAAACTATTAGGTTCTAACGGTTTAGGTGTCATACGAAAAATCTTCGGAGTTATATTATTGGCTATTGCTGTAAAATTATTTGCAGCCAATGTAAAAGGATTATTGAATTAAAAATAATAAAATGAAAATCTTAACTTATGTTATCATGGCTGTTGCCATAGCCCTAATAATCTTCAATCTGACTCAGGTAGATTTTTCCAACCCTTTTCAAGGCGATAGTACTATCGCTTCGATTGGTGTCGTTGCCGGATTATGTGCTATTGTTCTCTTATTGATTTTTAGAGCAGCCAGAAAAATTGATGAAAAAGTAAAATAAACTATGTTTGACGTTTTAATTATCGGCGCTGGAGTTTCAGGAGTTTCTTGCGCTTTAATTTTAGGATCTGCAAAAAATAAACCTTTTGCTACCGACAAAAAAATAGGGATTATTGCCCATCAGAGAGCTTCGTCTTTACAAACGGCTGTTTTTAATAATGCATACGGAATTCCTCCCGGAAAATTAGGAGCTGAAATTTTATCGGAAAGTTTAGCTCATTTAGGCCAGACGTATCCGCATGTGGAGCAAATTTCCGGAGAAAAAGTAACGGAGATCAAGGAGCAGGATGATTTTTATATTGTTGTTACGAACAAGGGTCAATACAAATCAAAAGTCATTGTAGTCGCTATTGGTGCCGGAAACCCTATCTCTTTGGAAGGATTAGATGCCTACATAGAACCTCATCAGAAAATAGCGGCTGTCAAAAATAAGATCCAGCTTAAAAATAACGATCACTTAGTAAAACAAGGATTATATGTATCCGGAGTTTTAGCAGGACACAGAAGTCAGCTCTCTATTGCAGCTGGCAGTGGCGCAGCTGTCGGAACTGACATCCTAACCCTTTGGAATGAAGGCAACCCGACAGTTGTTCATGATGCTGTCAATAAATAATATATTTAGCTATTATTCTTTTCTTTTTTCTTAGCTCTGTAATAAAGAAAATAAGCTATTCCGATCAGAACCAGAAAAGGTAAAAAAGTTCCGATAACCACTCCTATTTCGTATTGTTTATCCGGAGCGTTTTTTATCTTTTCTTCTATATTTACTTGTTGAATTAAAGCGATCCACTTCATGATTTATTTGCTTTTAAATTTTGACAAGGCCTTTTTCGTAAAATCTGACAAAACAAGCCTTCCTGAAATAGCTGCTCTCTCAAACAACAAATGATCCCAATCATCAATTCCTTCCCACAATACTTTTTTAAGCTCGACTAATGCTTCCGGATTATATTCTGATAATTCTTCAGTATAACTCTTCAAAGCTGTTCTCATTTCTTCATTTGAATCAAAAACACGATTGAACAAACCATTTTCTTTTGCCCAATGAGCATCTTTCCATTGTGTCGGTTGCAATGCCATTTCTCCAACACCTGTTTTTCCTATTTTTCTGGAAACAGCAGGCTCAATAACAAACGGACCGATACCAATTGCCAATTCTGATAATTTGACTGAGGCATTTACTGAGGCAAAGACATAATCACAAGCAGCGATCAGCCCCACTCCGCCTCCTACAGCTTTTCCTTGTACCTCTCCGACTATAATCTTTTCACATTTTCGCATTGCATTAATCACATGCGCAAAGCCTGAGAAAAATTTGGTTCCTTCTTCAAAATTGGAAATACTTAGTAGCTCATCAAAAGAGGCACCGGCACAGAAAGTAGTTTCCCCTTCACTTTTCAACACAATCAGTTGCACGGAATTATCTTTTCCTAAATTATAGAAAGATTGTGCCAATTGATTCAATAGATCACCTGGCAAAGAATTTCCCGCCTTATTATAAAAAGTAATTGTTGCAATTTTAGTATTGATTGCTGTTTTAACAAAAGCATCCATATTTTATCTCTTTAAACTAAAGTGTGCTTTAAATTCTTGAGAAGTACCATTAACAACATAATCAACTCTGAACCAATAGTCTGTTGAAGGCAAAGGCTGTCCATTATAGGTTCCGTTCCAACCTTCTCCATTTGTACTAATCTGCTTTATCAATTTTCCGTAACGATCAAAAATATAAATCTTAGCATCATATTCTGACAGCCCTTTAATATTCCATGTATCATTATACCCATCACCATTAGGAGTAAAATAATTAGGATACGTTATAGCATTCAGGTTACTCACAGAAAGTAGCTCTCCACAGCCTTGTATATCTTTTACATATATCGTATAATTTCCGTTAGGCAAATCTGTAAAAGTAGGATTGGTTTGCCAATTCACAAGGTCTATACTATACTCATAAATTCCATAACCTCCTTCAGCAGCACCTACTATAGTAGCAGTACCGGCCGAGAACGGTGGTGTTATTACCTCAGCTGTAAAACTAACCGGTTCAGAAGAATAGGTTGTCGTTATCTGATCTGTATAACTACAAGAAGTATCCAGATTTGTAACTATAACTGTATAAGTTCCTTCCTCAGTCACTACATATTGAGAACCTACCTCATTTGTCAGGTCTAAGCCTACAATATCTGAACTCCACTGATACGCATAATTTCCGGATGTTGCAGGAGTTGCATCAATAACTTGTGACCCCGAACCCGTTTGCGGATCAACACAAAGAAAGAAATTATCCCCTAAATCAGTATCAGGCAATGGATTAACTATTAATTTAAGAAAAGGACCTAAGGCAGCACATTCATAAAGATTACTCTCCATACGAACCCATATTTCCTGGTAATCAGGCACTGTATTTCTAAAATTAGTAATATCCTGAATACTATTTTGCTCTATTAAAGCATCCGTCTCATTTTCATAATATGAAAAAGTATAGGATTGATTAGAAGGAAACTGACTGATAAGTGTAGCTTCTATCTGAGTTAAGTCGAAGTAATCAATACCGTCATCATCAGGATCATTAGCATCCAAATAATCATCACATTCCTCTAAAGGAAAACTAAAGCTTTGTGCTACAGTAGTGGCAGAAACTATCAAATTTACTTTTGCTGTTCTGTAACATCCATAATCATTTTCAATTCTTACCCACACTTCACTTCCGTTTGCAGCAGTATAATTTGTATCGTCTGCTACATAATCTGTTTGACCTTCAGCTCCCGACAAGGAATTGTGATAGGTAAATACAACATCACTATCTGTTGAAATCTGACTATTCGCTTGAATCAGATTAAAATTAGTTATAGCATCTGTATCAGTATCACATTGCTTCAATGTAATCTCTGAGACAGAAACCGGCAATGGATTAACCGCTAAATCTAACGTTCCTATTTCATAACATCCGTTATTATTAGTAATTCTAAAATAGATCGTTTTAGAGTTCGAATAGTAACTATTGGAAAGAGGAGGCATATTGTTTTCAGCATCAATCATGGTTTCATAAAATTGAACACTTAAGATATCCGTTTGATTCCCTATGATTTCAGCATTTTTTGTATCTAATAAAAACGTAGCATAACCATTCGTATCATCCCCATCGTTATCTGTATCGCAAATTTCATACGATGTTACTGTTAAAGCATCCGGTGATGAAACAATATTAACAGTCACAGTTGCAGACACCGGATCACAAATACCATTAACATCTGAAACAGTGTAGGTATATAGTCCCGGAAGGTCTATAGTCGGATTAAAATCTCCATTATCCGGATTTCTAGGCGTTCCATTATACGTCCAGGTTCCTCCGGAAGTAATATTTGTACCTAAAAAGCTTGTTAAATCGATTGATTCATTTACCTGGCATAAATTCTGAACCGAAGAAGCACCGGCACTAGGCCCTGGCACAATAGAATTTACCGTAATTGTGATATCATAAAATCTTGTGATTCCGTCACATGTCTTTGAAAAATGATAAGAATAATCACCCGGTAAATCAATAGTCGGATCAAACAGCCCGTCTGCTTTCGGAGTTCCGTTATAATCCCAAGTTCCGTTGGTTTCCGGATTTCCGGGTATCTCATCAAAAAGATCAATAGTCGTCCCGGAACAAACATCCATCGTTCTATTACTAGGAACACTTCCGAAACCCGAAAAATACCCTCCGTATCCCGCAGCTCCTGAAGCACCGAAAACCCCTACTGCTAATGCTCCGGTAGAAGAAACTTCAGTATCTCCCGTAAGATTGTCAATTCGATATGTTTTCCAGTTAGGATTTCCTGTTACCGCAACCGAATTAGCACTGACCGGAACTCCGTTTATAGTTACAACTGTTGGGTTTGAAGGATCTCCGTTAACAAAAGATTCCGTAGCAACTAATATCCCTCCTGTATAAGCTGTGTTACCGATTCTATCCACATCAGGAATCAAATCGACACTTTTTTGCCAGAAGCAACTCAACGGAGGAATAAAAAAGAATCCGGAAGTAGCATCGGATAAACTTCCACCGATTATTTGGTAAACAAATGATGGCTTAGAGGTCTGAATTAACATATTGAAATTAGAAGCAGAACCTAAAAAATAAGAAGTTGGAACCAAATAATATTCTCCCGCATCTATAGTCGCTACAGGAGTAGGGCTTCCGTTAAGTCTTATTTCCGTATTGTCTTCATGTGCAATTATTAACGGGTGCTCTGTACTGTCACTCCCGTTACCTTTCATAACAATATATTCTTTCCCTACTTGTTCTAAAGGAACAATTTGATCTAAGTTAAAATCCTGCCCTGCACTATCACTTAGCATTCCGCCGGTTAAATTTCCGGTATTCACAACAATTGGTTTATCCGAAGTCAATAAAGCGCCTATAAAACCAACTCTATTTACAGAAGTACTAAACGAAGTACTCACCTCTCCGCTCACAACAACACTTTCCCCTTTATTGAGGACAAAGGTTTGAGAAGGAGCTGAAAAAGTAGTATTCCCTAAAATAAAGCTTACATTAACATCATAATCTGACAATACAACGGTTGTATTATCCTCTGTCGCCATAAAACTGGTTACAAAATTTCTAATGGACCCACCGCTTGTTTGCGGCAAACTTCCTAATCTAAACACCGTTCCTGCGCCGGTTCTTCCTTTTGAAGCCAAAATTTCAGCATGATTATCTGCCCTCACTCTGAAACTTACATAAAAATCATACTGTCCTTCTAATATTAATCCTCTGTTTGCAACAACACTACCTACCTGACTTATATCAAGCATCATCAATGAAGGTTGGTCGTCTCCTATTTTAATTCTCACCGGATTCCCTTGAGAGATTGTAAAAGGTGACCCGTTAATCGGTACTCCATTACCTGCCTTTATTGTAACAGGAAAAGGAGTTGGTTCAGGTGTTGATAAATATATATAATGATCTTTAACCAGATTAGTTGACATCGTCTCATTAGCATATAAAGGTGGTATCCAATGCTTATTACTAAGTTGGCTAAATGAATTTATCGCAAAAAAAGATACTAATAATAAAAAAAATATTCGTTTCATCATCAATGAATGAATTTTATACAAAGGGGTAAATTTAATCACTTTAACTCAAACCAATACAATTTTAACTAAAAAAAGGCTCTCAACTGCACATTTCCGGTATGGACTGCTTTACTTGTTTCGGATCTGCGTCCTTGATAGTTAATATTGATATCGAGGTATTGTGTGATGTTTTTCTGAAGTACCAATTGCCAGACTGAATTTTTCCCGGCTTGCAAGCCTTGTAACATTTGAAAGGAAACAGGTGACAGACTATCTCCTGTGAGCTTATTATTGTAAAAAGAATAAGAAGCATTTAACGTAAATCCTTTTTCAGAATTAAATGTAAGTCCGGTTCCTAACTGGTTTTGCTCTAATGTTTCCATTAAATTGATTGTGTTTTTTTGATTTTTATATTCGTAAAAAACATCCCAACTGGCATTTTTTGAAAAAATATACGAGATTTTTGGAGAAACGGAATAATTGTCTATTTCGTAGTCTCTGGAACTGTAATTTTCAGAATAACTTTTAGTATTTCCGGTTTGAGAGGCTAATTTTAGTAACCACATTTTAGCGACTAAATGGGCATATTGCAATTGATGTGTAAATGATTTATTTTCCTGACTTCCCACATTCAGAAGACTTTTTGCATGGTTATTAATATAAGTATAGGTTACGGAATGATGCTGTCTTCCTTTATTGAAAAACAAACTATTCCTGAAATTGTTATTGAGTCCTAAAATATTATCGTTCTTAGAAAAAGGGTTTAAGTCAAAATTGCTATTCTCTTTTTTAATCTTCCGCTCTACCAAAAATGAGAATTGGTTGTAAAATTTAGATAGAAACTTCTGTAATCCGGTTTTATTTTGCCATGCCAGTCCGTTAAAAACAATCGATTGCGAAAATTTGTTCTGGTGTGTTTTCACATATACCTGATTAGGCAGATAGACTCTTACATATTTCGCCTGATCGGGAAAAGGTGCTATCTCAAATTCCTGGATCTCCTGAATTCCGTTATTGTTATAATCATTCCACATATAAACTCCTTGTCCGGGATCTACTTCTAAATAGGTAAATTCTTGTTGTGGTATGGTTCCGGAAGTGGTTTCATAGATTGTAGAACTTTGTATCAGATTTGAGAAAAACGAATTGGTATACAACAGCCTAGAATTTAACGACGTTTGCTTAGGTTGCTGCTCGTCTTTGTATTTTAAATTCCGGTAATTAAAATAAATACTTAAGTTGCTTTTTTCCGTTTTGATCAGTTGCGATTTTAAATAATAAGAATGGGATTGATTTACTCTTTCTATGGTATTGTTAACCAAACTATCATTCGCTCTGTTTTTATATCCGATTTCAACATACACATTCGTAGAATCGCCTCTTCCGGCAAAAAAACCGTATTCCGTAAAGCGTTGACTAAGTGCTGTATATTCATCACTAACACTATTCTTTTGACGATTGTTCTCTATATTGAAAGTGGCTCCTACCCAATTTTTATCGATATGTTGCAATACTTTGCTTTGGTTTCTGATAAATTTAGAATTATAAGCCTCATTTTGACTGTTCATAGCACTGAAGTTAGTAACTATAGCTGTTTTATTGAGTTTCAGGTTTGATTCTACCAAATGACGATTCCCCGAAAAATTCTTAGAAAAGTCTAATTTCTCAAACTGATAATGTACAAAACCATTCCTGAAAAAATTGAAATTCAAACCACTCTGCAACAAGGATTGGTTTCCGGAAACCGTACTAATATT
This sequence comes from Flavobacterium sediminis, assembly GCF_003148385.1. Classification (NCBI taxonomy): domain Bacteria; kingdom Pseudomonadati; phylum Bacteroidota; class Flavobacteriia; order Flavobacteriales; family Flavobacteriaceae; genus Flavobacterium; species Flavobacterium sediminis. Next base: position 1,217,819 of record NZ_CP029463.1, read on the forward strand.
CCAATCCCGATTGAACTCAATGTTATACAAACGCTCGATAGTTTTAAAGTCTTGCTGAACAAAATCATATTTCGTCGTCAGATCTAAATTGAATTTTCCGGTATAAAGTCTTTGTTTACCATCTATTTTAACTGCTACTCCTTTGTTATTGTTATCATCAATTGTCGAATAGAGATTCTGGTCATTGTTACTGACAGCTACTTCAAAATCAACTGTTGTCTTTTCAGAAGGTAAATAACTTCCCAAAACCGTTGCTATCTGAATTTTTGTAGGTGCAATTAACCTCACTATAGGTTCATAATCGCCTTGCAAAACTCCGTTTACAGGAGCTACATACTCATAGATCTTCCCGATAGCATTACTGTTGCTTATGACATAGTTCCCTTGATTTTCGCCAATATAAGTAAAGCGAACGTTATACAATTCTTCATTGGGATCATTAGAATACTCATAAATTTGTTCAGCACCCACCGTAACGACTCTATAGAGTATTTTATTTTCAGAATAAACGTCCAAATAAGCAGAAGGCGCATTCATCAGACTTTGATCATCACCGGCTTCTTGCAGTGCACTTACTTGCTCTTCAGATAAATTTTGTTGTAAAGGTTGATTTTTTATATCATTTTCTGAATATAAAAATGTTCCTATCTTAAATTTTTCTCTTTCATGGGTTACTCCTCCATAAGTTACAATTCTTGTAAAATTCCGATCGGTGTATTGATATTCTACATTAATACGCATTTCAGAGGTAATAGGAAACAAAGAGGTAAAAATAACTTCTCCGGCATTGTAATCAATAACGTAATCATTATTTTCTCCACGTTCCAATAATATCCCGTTAACATAAACTCTTTCTGAACCTGAAATCACCAGAACATACAATTCGTCATTATTTCCTTTCAGTTTGTAAGGTCCTTGATTCCCTTCCTGCCCGGTAAAAGTACTTCTGGCATATTGACCACGAACAATTGCAGCTGCTGTATAAACTTCTGTTTTGCTATCGGATTTACCGAACGAGAACCTTGTCGATAAACCTTGTACTTTTTTATTGAAATTTAAAAACTGAGACTGTCTGTTCTCTAAGAACAAATCTCCCGCTCTGATACTCCAATTATCCGAAAAGAGTTCAATAAAAATCTGATCAAATTCATCTAACTTTTGCGAATATCCTCCATCTTGCAATGGAATATTACTATCCTGAATGGAAGCCCTCAGACTTACTTTATCTGAAATTTTTCCGGTAATCTGTAAATCTAAATTAGAATTAACAACAGTATTTTGATTGTTACCTATAGTAATCCCTCTCGAAATACTTCCGGAAGTATTCAAACCGTCAAATGGTTTAAACTTTGTTACGGACTCTCTTTTTAAACTGTAAAGATTTCCGGCTGCCGCATTGGGTACTATTTTACTATCATCATAAATGGCATATTCCTTTGTAATATAATCCGGAAACATTAAATACCGGACCTCTAAACTGTCCGGAAGCATGGTATTGGGATGAAAAATGATCTTCCCTTTGGGAAAATCAACATGGTAAAGCGTTGAGTCAATTTCATTACCGGCAAAATCTTTTACCTTAAAAAAAGCTCTGTTAATACTTACTTTTTCCAATGAGATCGTATCTTTTACAACAGCGATCTTTTTAGATTTGTAAGGCGTTTCGGTTTCCTGAGCATACAACTCCGAGAACCAAAGAAAAAACAATGCTATAAATCCGATTTTTACCATTAATACCTATAACTCTGAAAATTCAAAAGTAGTATTTATTAATGTAAATAACAGTACATTCCTTTTTTGAAAAGTAAAAGCCTCTGTCTGAAAAATTCACTCAGACAGAGGCAACATAAAAAAGGGTATATATGAAACTTATTCTTTTGTTACAATTTGAAGGGTTTCTCTTGAAATCTGTTTCAGAAGAACGGTTTTACCCGTTTCAACTGTTGCTGCTGATTTTTCATTAAAATGTCTGATCGTGTAAAGCGATACATTTTCGTTGAATGACACTTTGAATTTTTTGGCTAAATGATTCCTCAGCTCTTCAAAATTATTGAATTTGTCTTCTATACAAACTGAAAAACTAATCGCCGAGTTCTGAATAAGGTTTACTTTCATTTTGTACTGATGGAACAAAGCAAAGATCTCACTTATATTCTCTTCCATGATAAAAGAGAAATCGAGTGAAGACAATGAAAGCAGCAACTGGTTTTTCTTAACAATAAAACATGACGTTTGCGGTTCCAGATCGGCTCCTTTAGAAACGCTGGTACCCGGCAACAACGGATTGAGGAATGACTTTACATACAATGGAATTTCTTTTCGTTGTAAAGGCTGTAATGTTTTCGGGTGAATTACCGTTGCCCCGTAAAAAGCTAGCTCAATTGCTTCCCGATAAGAGATCTGGTTCAATAAAACAGCATTTTCAAAATAACGAGGGTCGGCATTCAACACTCCCGGCACATCTTTCCATATTGAAACACTTTCAGCATTCAAGCAGTACGCAAAAATAGCCGCTGTGTAATCTGACCCTTCTCTTCCAAGTGTTGTGGTAAAATTATTTGAATCTGAACCTAAAAATCCTTGCGTAATATATAGTTTATTTTTATCAACACCTTCCTGAATTAACTTTTGTGTTTCTTCCCAATCTACGTTAGCATCTCTATAAGTTACATCTGTTTTTATAAAATTGCGAACATCTAACCATATGTTTGTCAATCCTTTTTCATTAAAATAATAACTCACAATCGTTGTTGAAACAATTTCTCCGAAACTCACTACCTGATCGTAAACAAAATTATAATTAGGCGACTTATTACTTCTGATAAAATATTCCAGATCATTAAAAAGACTATTCACGGCAAAGAAAACATTGTGTTCTTCATCTTCAAATAAATCTATTAAAATCTGATTATGATACTTTCGAACTTCCTGAATGGATGCATTTAAGTCATTAGACTTTTCAAAATAATTTTTTATAACCACCTCTAGTGCATTTGTTGTTTTTCCCATTGCTGAGATCACTAAAAGTGTATTTTGGTGTCCCACTTTTTCTAGCACTGAAGCTACATTTTTAACACCTTCGGCATCTTTTACGGATGCTCCTCCAAACTTAAATATCCTCATATAACCTGATTCAATTACAATTCATAAAATTAATTTAGCTTCGCTACAAATCGTTTGATTCCTTCTTCATCCATTTGTACTACCCGCCAATCTGATAAAATTTCAGCTCCGGACTTCTCATAAAAATTAATTGCGTTTATATTCCAATCCAGCACATTCCATTCGATCCTTCTCACACCTTCTTTCTCTCCTTGTTCCATTATTTTTTGGTACAACGCACTACCGGCTCCCGTTCCTCTCATCTTTTCTTTAACGATCAGGTCTTCTAAATGGATCGTTTTTCCTTTCCATGTTGAGTAGCGATAATAATATAAAGCCATACCTACGATTTCTCCTTCAACTTCTGCAAAAAATGTATAAAACAGTGGATTCTCAGAAAAACCGTCTCTGATTAAATCCTCCACTGTAACCACAACTGCTTCCGGCTCTTTTTCAAAAATGGCTAATTCTTTGATCAGTTCCAAAGCTGCCGGCATATCTTCTTTTGTTCCTTTGCGTATAATCATTTTTTATTAATTCTCTATTTTCTGATAAAATGAAAGTGCAAAAATAATAGCTTGAAAAACAAGTTTGTAATTTTTTTAATCATATCACAAAAAAACCGATATTTGTGCCATTAACACAACTACATCGATTTCGACATGGAAGAAAGAAATACCACCTTAGGTGAGTTTATCATTGAAAATCAAAACTCATTTCAATATTCGACCGGCGAACTGTCACGCATCATTAATTCAATCCGTTTAGCGGCTAAAGTAGTAAACTACAAAGTAAACAAAGCCGGATTAGTTGATATTGTAGGTGCTGCCGGCGAACAAAATATTCAAGGAGAGGATCAGCAAAAACTGGATGTTTTTGCCAATGAAACTTTTATCCAGACATTGACAAACAGAGAAATCGTATGCGGAATCGCTTCTGAAGAAAATGATGATTATATCACGGTAGCAGGTGCAGATAACAACCATAACAATAAATATGTTGTTTTAATGGATCCTCTGGACGGTTCATCTAACATTGATGTAAACGTTTCTGTCGGAACTATTTTTTCTGTTTTCAGAAGAGTTACCCCTGTTGGTAGCCCTGTTCAACCGGAAGATTTTTTACAACCGGGTGTAAATCAGGTAGCTGCAGGTTATGTGATCTATGGTACTTCTACCATGCTTGTTTATACTACCGGACATGGCGTTAACGGATTCACTTTAAATCCGGCTATCGGAACCTTTTACCTTTCGCATCCTAATATGAGATATTCTGAAGACGGAAACATTTATTCCATAAATGAAGGGAATTATGTTCATTTTCCGCAAGGTGTAAAAGATTATATTAAATATTGTCAGAAAGAAGAAGGTGACCGACCTTATACTTCTCGTTATATCGGAAGTTTGGTTTCTGATTTTCATCGTAACATGATCAAAGGCGGTATTTATATTTATCCGACGAGTTCTAAGGCTCCTAAAGGAAAACTGCGTTTGTTATATGAATGCAATCCGATGGCTTTTTTAGCGGAACAGGCAGGCGGAAAAGCTTCTGACGGATTCAGCCGAATTATGGAAATTCAGCCGACAGAATTACACCAGAGAGTTCCGTTCTTTTGCGGAAGTAAAAATATGGTAGAAAAAGCTGAAGAGTTTATGAAAAACGCTCAATAATAAAAAAGCTCCCTAATTAGGGAGCTTTTTTATTTTATCTGTTCATGTTCTGCATTTCGTAAATAAAAGTATCTAAATCCACGTTTAATTGTACCAGAGATAAAGCTTTATCAACAATATACTGAATATTTCCCGGTGTAAAACCTAAAGCCACACCAAAACGTCTTAGTAATTCGTGTTGACTCTCTCCCAATTCATGATCTGCATATACCATTCTGGCCAGATCATACAAACGCTCTAACCTTCTGGTATGCAACAACGGAGGGTTTACCGGATATTTTGTCGGGTTCTCTAAAATCTCTTCGTACTCTTGTTCTGAGATTTCTAATTTAATTGCTAATTTATCCAAGAACTTTTGCTCTTCTTCTGAAATTTTCCCATCCGCAAGAGCCACTCTTACAATGGCAGAAAAATGACCTTTGTTTCTGTTACGGAATCCACTATCGAATAAATCTGAAATTGACATCTGTTAAATTTTTAGTTTCGCAAACATACGTAAATTTACGATTTTTATAAAATAAATACTATCCTTTTACTAAAAGAAAACTTCCTTGAAGTTTCTCTTTTTTAATGAAAAAGATTAAGTAAAAAAGCTTTGTATTATTTTAACCGCGTTTGTGTATCTTTACGATTTAAAAGTTTATTATTTTTAGATAATTAATTTCGTATGTCAGAATTTTGGCCGTACTTTAAAATAGGACTTACTCACGTATTAAATATACATGCCTATGATCATGTATTATTTTTAACTGCATTAATGATCCCTTATACTTTTAAGGACTGGAAACGTGTGCTGATCTTAGTTTCCTTATTTACATTAGGACACACATTGTCTTTGTTCCTTGCCGTATTCGGTATTGTCAGCGTAAATCCGTTATATGTAGAGTTTTTAATTCCCATAACCATTTTAGCAACCGCTGTTTTTCATTTATTTACAGCCGGAAAATCTGCTAAGACTGAAAGCATTTCTTTTGTTTCTATTGTAACTTTGTTTTTCGGAATTATACACGGCTTAGGCTTTTCTAACTATTTTAAAGCAATTTTACCGGGCAGTGCTTCCGATAAACTATTGCCTTTATTAGAATTTGCTTTAGGCATTGAAGCCGCACAAATCATTGTTGTTCTAATTGTTCTGATTCTGGCTTACGTTGTACAAACATTTTTCCGTTTTTCAAAAAGAGACTGGGCCTTGGTAATGTCTGCATTTATAATGGGAGTAGTAGTTCCTATGATCATTGAAAACGAAATCTGGAAAAGATAAAAATTTATGTCTCAAAAAAGATCCAAATACGATAAAGCCTACTTGCGCATTGCTAAAGAGTGGGGACAATTATCTTATTGTAAAAGAAAACAGGTTGGTGCCATCATTGTAAAAGACAGAATGATCATTTCTGACGGTTATAACGGAACTCCTTCCGGTTTTGAAAATTGTTGTGAAGATGAAGTTGGTCTAACTAAATGGTATGTGTTACATGCAGAAGCCAATGCTATTCTGAAAGTGGCTCGTTCTACACAATCCTGTGAAGGTGCTACACTTTATATTACATTATCGCCTTGCAAAGATTGCAGTAAACTGATTCATCAAGCCGGCATTAAAAGAGTAGTTTACCATCAGGAATACAAAGACTGTTCCGGAATAGATTTTCTTAAAAAAGCCGGGGTAGAAGTAGAATTAATAGAAGAACTCTCATAAAAGACAAAGCATTGAAGCCAAATAAAATTTACTTCCCGTTATTCTTATCAGCAGCAGTAGCTCTGGGTTTACTCTTAGGAAGTAAACTGTCTACTTTTTCCGACTATCAATCCAATAATAAAAAAGCAAAGCTAAACCGATTAATTGACTTAATCGACCGGGATTATGTAGATGATATTAATACTGATTCTATTGTGGATCTGACAGTAAATAAGATTCTGGAAAATCTGGATCCGCATTCTGTTTACATTGATCCGAAAGAAATGGTTGCCGTAAATGAAAGTATGCGTGGTGACTTTGTAGGGATCGGCGTGAACTTTTATATGTATCATGATACTGTTGCTGTTATCAAACCTGTAAAAGAAGGACCTTCTGAAAAAGCAGGAATCAAAGCCGGTGATCGCATTTTAGCTGCCGGTGATTACACACTCTATGGTAAAAATCTGCCAAATGACTCCTTATTCGGTAAACTAAAAGGTCCTGAAGGTTCTGCTGTTAACTTAACTATTTACCGAAAAACTGAAAAAAAAGAATTCAAGGTCAAAGTCCTTAGGGATATTATTCCTCTGAAGAGTGTTGATATTTCTTTTATGACGGATAATTTAACTGGTTACATAAAAATAAATCGTTTTTCAGAAACTACCTATAGAGAGTTTCACAATGCCTTATTAAAATTAAAAGCGCAAGGTATGACTCGCTTAATGATTGATTTGAGAGGTAATGGCGGTGGTTATCTGGAAATGGCTGTTGCTATTGCTGATGATCTTTTACCAAAAGGAGATGTTATAGTAAAAGTTAAGAACAAAAAAGGAAAAGTTGATACTACTTTTGCAACTGAAAAAGGAGAATTTGAGACCGGAGAACTCTACATCCTTATCGACGAGAATTCAGCCTCAGCGAGTGAAATCTTAGCCGGTGCTATACAAGATAATGACAGAGGAACAATTGTGGGACGTCGTTCATTCGGCAAAGGCTTAGTACAACGTGAAATGCCTTTAGGCGATGGTTCAGCCGTACGTTTAACTGTTGCGCGCTATTACACTCCTTCCGGACGTTCTATTCAAAAACCTTACGGAGACAAAGGAGAAGGTTATTTTAATGAATTTGAGAAGCGTTTTGCAAACGGCGAGCTATACGAAGCAGATAGTATAAAAGTAGCTGACAGCTTAAAATATAGAACCAAAGAAGGGAGAACAGTATACGGCGGCGGCGGAATAATTCCTGATGTATTTGTTCCCTTTGAAGCTAATCACGGAGAAGAAGCCACTATAATGGTCATGCAATCCGGCTTGGTGAACTATTTTGCTTTTGAACAAATTGATAAAAACCGGAACTATTTTGACCAACTCAATTTAACCGAGCTTAAAGAAGAAATTTTTTCTGATGAAAAGTACCTTGATGAATTCAAAAAATACATTTCAGGAAGTGGTATTCTACTTAGTTTCCATCAAAAAGACAAGATCCTGACTTATCTGTATGCAGAGTTCGTCAGACAGCTTAAAACAGACCTGGATTATTACAAAATCCTGTTACAGCAAGACAATATGGCTCAAAAAGTATTGAGTCTGGAAAAATAAAAAAAACAGTCAAACAGACTGCTTTTTTATAGTCTCCTCGTTTTTAACCAACCTGTTATGCTTAAACGCTCCCACATAACCGGTAAAACTTCATGTTCCAATACTTGACTCTCAAAGATCACAACACGCCCCTTTAACGGATATACTTTTACTTCATCATGTTCTTTATAGATAACTAATTCCCCACCATATTCCGGTAGCCAGTTCTCATCATTCAGATAACACACTACAGATAACTTGCGACTGTCGTCATTCTGAAATATATCCAAATGTCTTTTATAAAATGTCCCCACCGGATATAATGCATAATGAAATTCACGATCTTGGATTCCCAAAAAGCAGGTTTGATTCAAATAATTTGAAAAATGATCTATTCTTGAAAAAAAGTTTTGCTCAACTTCACTCAGTTTATTCTCTTCTATCCAGGAAATAAAATCGCCCCGAATGGATCGTATCACTTGTTCATTGAATTGATCTCCTATTGCGGATTTCTTAAAATAATCTTCTTCATACTTATCCAAAAGACTATTTCTTAAACTTGTTACAGCTTCTTCAGTAAAAAAATCATCAACAATACTATATTGTTGATTTAAAAGATCTTCAATGATCTTTTCGTACATTGGATTTTCAGTTAACCCATTCATATATGTCAAAAAAAGTGAGCAAATATAGCATGAAAAACAATACAAAATTTACTTCGAATAATTTATTAATTTTGTATCGTAATTTTTTATAAAGAATGAGTAAAATTAGAATCACCAAGCAATTTACATTTGAGACCGGACATGCTTTATACGGATATGACGGAAAGTGTAAAAATGTTCATGGTCACAGCTATAAATTATCAGTAACCGTTATCGGAAAACCTATTCAGGACACTTCTAATGTTAAATACGGAATGGTGATTGATTTTGGCGACCTTAAAAAGATTGTTAAAGAAGATATTGTAGACATCTTTGATCATGCAACTGTTTTCAATCAGAACACACCTCATATAGAATTAGCAAACGAGCTCAAAAAAAGAGGTCATCACGTTATTTTAGTAGACTATCAGCCAACCAGTGAAAATATGGTAATTGATTTTGCCGAAAAGATCAAAAGAAGGCTTCCTGAAGACATCAAATTATTTTCACTTCGCTTGCAGGAAACTGAAACTTCCTTTGCGGAATGGTTTGCTTCTGATAATTAAAAATTTAGATGTATAAAAAAAGTCCCGCAATGCGGGACTTTTTAATTATAAGAGAAATGTCTTATTTTTTCACAATCATGAATTCAGAACGTCTGTTTTGAGCATATTCCTCATCCGTACATTTTTTACATTCAATTTTTGGCTCTGATTCACCAAATCCTTGACCTGAAATTCTATCTTTAGCAATTCCTTTTGAAATTACATATTGTACAGTAGCTTTAGCTCTTCTGTCAGACAAGTTCATATTGTATCGATCACTACCTCTGCTATCCGTATGTGATTTTACAAAGATAACCATATCCGGATGCTCATTCATTACTTCAACTAACTTATCCAACTCTTCAGCTCCTTGCGCAGTAATATTGCTCTTATTGAACTCAAAGAAGATTGGTTGTAAAATAACTTCTGTTTCAGTAATAATCGGTTTAACCGGCTCTAATAATATTTCAACTATCTGATCACCACCTTCAGATGGGTTTAACGTAGTTACAGCAGGCTCAAATCCTGACTTACTTGCCTGGAATGAATACGACTTATCACAAAGTAAATTGAAAGCTGTTTTTCCATTCATAGCTGTTGATTTTGTTGCAACAGTAGCATTTTTGTCATCCAAAGCAATAACATTTACACCTTCGATAACTTCTCCTGTTTTTGCATTTTTAGCTATTACTAATCCGTTAACTCCACAAATCGGTGTTGCAATATAAATATTATCTACTCCTGCTCTATTACTAGAAAATAAAGCTACTTTTTTGTCTTTGTTATAAGCAAATGAAAAATCATCTTTTTCTCCATTTACAGGAGCACCTAAATTAACGGCTTTATCATTCTTGTTTAAATCAACCTTGTAAACATCCAGACCTCCGAAACCTTGTTTTCCGTCAGAAGCGAAATATAAAACATTATCATCAGCAATGAAAGGGAAACTCTCATTTGCTTCTGTATTTACAAGCGAACCTAAATTAACCGGTTCACCGTATTCATCACCGTTAACAGAAACTTTCCAAATATCTTCTCCGCCTATACCTCCCGGCATATCGGAAGAAAAGTATAAAGTTTTTCCGTCTTTACTTATACTTGGGTTTCTAACAGAATAAGTAGTATCATTAAAAGGAAGCAATTTCTTATTTCCCCATGTATCTCCCTCTTTAGTTGCTTTGTATAAGTAAATCTTACCTTTTTTCAATGTTTGGTAGCTAGCTTTTTCTTTTTCAAACTGACCTTCATTGAAACTCTCACTGGCAAAATAAATAGTATTACCATCATTTGTAATTGCCAACGGTCCGTCGTGCCATTTCGTATTTACACCATCTAATTCAGTTGCTTCACTTATTGTTCCGTTTGAATTATAAGTCGCTTTATAAATATCCAAATAAGGCTCATCATTCCAGCCGTGAGTTTTTCTAGCTGTATTTCTGGCGCTGGTAAAATAAATGGTGTTATCAGCAGTCAAAACAGCTCCGAAATCAGATTTATCACTACTGATATCTGATGGTTCAATCTCAAACAATTTAGCCTGTTCCTTTAGTGCTATTAAATAATTCGGATTTCCCTTATAGGCAATAGCTCTTTGGTCTTTTGGCGCTAAAGAAGCAAATTTATCCATTTGCTTATCCGCTTCTGCATATTTACCTTCTGCCTTCAACATTTGAGCATATTTAAAATATGTTTCTGCATCCTGAGGTTCTTCAACCACTTTAGCATACCACTTTACTGCCTCTTTGGAGTTGAAAACATTATAATAACATTCTGCTAATTGTTTATTGATGTAAGAATCCCGTTTCCTTTATCCGCAAGTTTCAGGTATTCATTAGCAGCTTCGGTATATTCATATCGATCAAAAAGCTTATCAGCTGCTTTTGTCTCTTTTGTTTGTGCGCTTAACATCTCACAAGCGATCACAAAACTAAGTGTAATAAAAATTTTCTTCATGTCGTTATCGCTTTTAGGTTAGAAAAATCTTGGTGAACTTGAAACTTTCTTAGGGAAGTTCAAATCAAACAATAATATAATCTCATGAGATGAAGGCGTTGTTACTTTCAAATCAGAAATAATATGGTCATATGCATAACCAATTTTTAAATTTTGAGTAATTGCATAACTGGCCATCGCTCCGAAACTGTCATCTAATCGGTAAGTTCCACCAATTTCAAACTTCTGATTAAACAAAAAGTTAGCTGATAGATCTAATGAAGGAGAAACATTAAATGCTGACTTCAACATGAAAAACGGTTTGAATTTTACCGTTTGAGAAAGATCAAATACATATCCCCCCGTTAAGAAATAGTGAGACGTTTCAGAACCGAACTGGTATTGATCACCATTCACAGATAAATCCAAATGTTTTGATTTTAACATATTAGGAACTGAGAAACCAACATAGTATTTATTGGTATAGTAAAAAAGTCCCGAACCGATATTAAAATAGGTATTACTCACATTCTCTTGGAAAGCAGGGTCATTCGCATCTGGAACATGACCATTTCCGATATCAGAATATAGCCCGACTTTATGCAAAGTTAAACCAGTTTTGATCCCAAAAGCTAATTTATGCTCTCCGCCTAAGTTTAATGTATATGAGAAATCTCCGTAAATATTATTTTCTTCAACCGGACCTATCTTATCTGAAATAACCGAAAGTCCTAAACCTACATTCTTACCAACGGGACTATGTCCAAAAAAAGTAGCTGTAGTCGGAGCGTCCTCAATATCTACCCACTGCTTTCTATACAATAATCCTAAGGCTAAATTCTCCTTAGAACCGGCATAGGCAGGATTCATTACACTCATGTTATACATGTATTGAGTATAGTGGGGGTCTTGCTGAGCTAGCATCTCATTTGAGATTCCCAGCAACGTAATTATAACTAATAAAAGTTTTTTCATTATTAAATGCTTTTTTAAGGTAGCTTCCTCTTTTTTTAAAGAGGAAGCTTACTCTACTAATTTTACTCTTCTCTATTGATATAAACCCAACCGGTTCTTGTCGGCATGTCATTGAACTCAACCACATAATAGTAAGTAGCAGAAGGTAAATCATTACCATTATCTGATTGTCCATGCCACTCATCTGTATAACCCGATTTAGAATAAACTTTCAATCCGTAACGGTTAAAGATTTCTACTTTAGTTACATTGAAAGATGTTAAATCCCATTCATCATTTAAGCCATCACCATTAGGAGAGATTCCTTTCGGAATTTCACAAGCAATAACATCAACTACAAAAGTACCTTGAGCATAACAAACATCATCCGGAGTAAAGGTATAAGTATAAGTTCCTATACTTGTAGCTATTTCAGACGGATTCCATGTCCCTGTTAAAGAATATCCTTCGTAAGATTCTACTGGGAATTCTAAAGCAGCGTTAGCACAAATCTCAACACTTTCAAAAGACACATTTAATTTATCGCTAATTGTAACGTCTAATGTTCCTTGAGCAGCACATTGACCTCCATCCGGAGTAAAGTCATATGTAAATGTTCCCGCTACAGATGTATCAATATTCGTTACTGCTGTTCCACCGTAAGTCCACTGACCTGTATAACCTTCTAATGAAGTAGCAGGTAGCGCTATATTAGCTGCATTTACATCATCCAAACATAATGTTACAGGGTTAAATGTTGCAGGAGCTGCATCTGTTATAGTAACTGCTAAAGTACCGGCTGTTGCACATTGACCAGCATCCGGAGTAAAGTCATACGTAAATGTTCCTGCTACTGATGTATCAATATCTGTTACAGCTGTTCCACCATAAGTCCACTGACCTGTATAACCTTCTAATGAAGTAGTCGGTAGTGCTATATTGTTAATATCGCCTAAACACAATGTTACCGGATCAAATGTTGCTTGAACAGCCGCCGGAGCCGGATCTATTGTAACGCTTAAACTAGCTGAATAACATCCAACCGCCGTATCATAAGCTGTCACTGTATATGTGCCAGGAGTCACATTAGTAAATGTTGGCAACTGTGATAAATCATTCGGATCAGGAACAGTTATCGTTGTAGAGTTCGTGCCATCACTTAAGATATATTCATAACTTGCTACAAATAAAGTATAGATACCAACATCTGAATAGTCGTCTGTAGCATAAGATGTCCAGTCTGTAACCGTCCAATCAGCCGGATCCCAGATCGGTGAAGGAAGGGTTGTTCCTAAAGTATTTCTCTTATAGTTATATCCTACCTGATTTCCTGGTGTAAAATATGTTAATTGTCCCCAAACATCAATTACAACATCATTTAAATCTGTTAACAGTACCATATCATTGTTATTGATATCACCCGTACATCCTGTAAATTCAAAATCATAAGCAACACCGGCAATCGGAGTAGCCGTACCATATTTCACAACTATTAGATCATCATTTGCTAACATTCCGCTTAATGTTATCTCACAATCCACATTAGCATCCACTTTAACTTTATAGTTACTTAAATCTACAGGTGCCCCTGTTCCGTTATAAATTTCAATATAATTTAATTTCACCTGTGACGATCCGTTGTTAGATGCATCAGTCACTTCAGAAATAAATAAGTTTCCTGGATAATTCAATTGAGAAATTAATGGTTCTGCTATAGTAATTGTTCCTTCTTGAACATCACATGTCGGCTGAACTACTTCATCTAATGTAACATCAGGCACAGAAACTATTGCAACTGTTGCAACTTGTCCTGCGATTGTATTTGTACAGTTAGTCGTTGGATTTGTTACATCTAACAACACAACTTCTAAATTAGTTGTTGAAGTTATGTTAAGAACATAATTTCCTGTAGCATCCAGAGTCAACATTTGTGTTGCTCCACCGTTTACTGAATAATTAACTTCAGCATCTGCCGTACCGGTTATATTAAATATCGCATCAGTTCCCAAACATGTGTAAGGAGAAGCAGCCGATATACTAGCAGTCGGTAATGGATTAACCGTTACAGAAGAAGTATCAAAAACTGTTACATCACATACTGTATTGAAAATATTGGTTAATGCTAAATCTACCGTACCAACAGCAGGAGCAGGAATAGTAATTGTTGTTATTCCGGTGTTATCAACTCCTATAGTCTGTGGCGCTCCGCCATTAATTGTATATCTTATATTAAAGTTAGGTGTTGCTACTACAGTGAACACTGCGTCTTCACCATAACAAATCGGATCATTTGATGTCACTTGTGTTACTACAGGTGCAAAATTTGTAATAACAATAGGTGTCGGATCAGAAATAGTACATCCGTTAATAACGAAACTGAAATCTGAATATGTACCGGCATCTAATCCTGTAATAATAATATCCCCGTTAGATGTAGCTGTATAATTAACAGGACCTACAACTGTTGTATCATCCTGATAAGTTACTGCATAAACATCCCCAGGATTAAATCCTGCAATAGTGATTACAGCATTTGAACTATTACATTCCTCATTTTGTTGTGTAAAACTAGGTGTATTTTGAATTGAGAACGAAGCAACGAAATTATTACCTGCATTATCAACTAAAATAGTATCATCACATTGAGTAGGGTCATTGTTATCCCCTACTAAATCATAATAAACTTCTAAATAATAGTCTCCCGGTGCATTAGTTGTTAGATCAATCGCTTGAGAAAGCTCAGCCCAAATCTGATCTCCCGGATTACAAACGGCTCCTGAAGTAAAAGTATTTCCGGCACCACAATCTTCTACATAAGCAAACGGAATAGTTGTAAAAGTTCCAGGCGTAGCAGAAGCTTCATATACACGGTAATACATATTACCACCACAAACATTTGATGTAGCTGTTTTGAATGACTTTAATGCTCCACCTTTTAATACTAAGTTACCTGAATTCTGAACATAAGTACCTAAGTCATTGTTAGAGAACGTATTCAAAGTTCCTCCGTCAAATGAATCTGAACCGGTGGTATTAAAATATTCTCCCGGATCAGTAGTCTCACAATTATCTAAATAAACAGCTGTTGAATAAGCATTAAATGTACATGTTGCTAAAACTTGTACTTGCATCGTAAACGGATCAGCACACTGGAAACTTGCATCCGGAGTAAATATATAGTCGTAGATACCAGCCGTAGTTGCATCTATTTCTGTAACAGCCGTTCCTCCTTGTGTCCATGTACCTGTAATACCATTTGAGTCTGATGTCGGTAACGTTACATTAGGAGATCCTTGACAGATAGGTCCCGGATTTGAGAACGACGGATCTGTATCATCTAAAACTGTAATTACGACAAAGTCAGAAGTAGCACAAATTGTATTAGTATCGTCTGTTTCTGTTGTAATTGTATATACACCAGGAGCTGTAGGAGTAAACACTACAATATTTCCTGTTGTTGTATCAAGCTCAGGAGCAGGTGACCAATCTGTTGACCAGTTAAACACACCATTTCCTCCGGTTGCATTTAATGTGATAGATTCACCCATACATATTGTAGTATCATCTTCTACAATATTAACATTTGTTGCTGTTGAACCACCTGAACCAGCAGCTACAGATACAGAATAGTCACATATTGCACCGGCAAAACCGTCAATCATTAAATAATAAGTCACGCCAGGTGTTAAACCAGTTATATTCAAAGTATTAACCCCTGGATTCATAGAAAAGAAACACTCAATTTCGGTAACAGGTCCACTTCCACATTGAGTAGCAGTAAAGACCATAAACTGAATACCACTACCGTTTGTACAGTTTCCTACGTTTACATCTAATGTAATTGAAGTAGACGTAGCTTGGAAAGTCAAAAATGAGTTATTTTCAATTGACCCACAAAATGCACTTGACAATTCAGGCCAAGTATTAACTGTATACGTTCCCGAAGTATTACCACAATAACCATCTAAAGTACATACCGGAACTGCAGTAACACACTCATTCCCTGCAGGATCTGAGCCATTACATCCCGGGAAAAGCGTATTAAACGCTAACGGCCCTGTCCAATAACTTACTCCGTCTGTTGCTCCACAATCTGCTAACACATAATATTCGTAAGAAGTATTTGGATCTAAATTCTGAACCGTATAAGTTGTAGAAGTAACAGGAATAGTCGTTGATGAACTGGTTGGATATCCTGAACCTACCGGTTGCACCACAATTTGCCAACTGCTAATTGCAGGAGTATTATTATCTGTCCATGACAATGTTGCTGAGTCAGATGTAATATTTGTAGCTGATAAATCCGTTGGTTGCGCACACGCTGGTGGCGGACCACAGATAACTGTTGCATCCCAACCAGAATACACTACACTACTATCAGATGTAAAGTGAAATGTCAAACAACCTGAAGCTGCCGTTGAAACAAGAATCGGCGGAATGTTTGTTCCTACATAATCCCCTAATAAAGGAGCTGAAGTATTATCCCCATCATAAACTAATAGGTGATCACAACAAGATTCTGTTTGAAAAGAGTTAAATATAACCGTAACTATATCTCCCGGATTATCAGGACAAATAGTCGTTATTACATTCTCATTATTTGAATAATTCCCTCCGGTTCCTCCTGAATCAGTAAATGAATCTCCTCCACAATAATCCTTAGTTGTCGCAAAGTTTTGAGGTCCTGACCAAAAACTCGGATCAGGAGTTGTTGTTGCATCACAGATTGCATTGATATAAACTTCATATTCTGTATCTGAATTCAATCCTGAGAAATTGTAAGAAGTACTATTTACAGTTGCTGTTATCGTTGTAGTTGCATCCGGATAACCTGTACCTGCCGGTTGAATAACAATATTCCATTCTGATGCATTGCCGGAAGTGTTATCCGTCCATGTAATTAACCCTGAATCAGCGTTAACACCTGATACTGTAATATTTGTCGGTTGAGGACAAGTAGGCGGTGTACATGCCGCTACACTTTGAAACAAAATAGAGTTCTGAAGATTAGTCCCAGGAGCATGAGTAAACTCAGTAGTTCCTGTAGAAGGGTTTTGAATTTCAATACCCACCTGAGTTGGACTTGTCCCACCACTATTCCAGAAAAGCTGATAAGGCTGCCCTTGACATAATGGGACTCCAACTGTAACCGGTCCACCACCAGAAGTAAATGTAGAACCTATCGTTGCTACATCAACACCATTTTGAGAAATGGTCATAGTATTTCCTTGCCAACCATTCCCTCCTGAATCAGTCATAATAAAATTAAACACACACTGATTCGCTATCGGACATAATGCCGTTGTAAAAGTATATGGATCAGTCGTCCAATCACTATAATTTTCTCCCCCACAGTCTGCTCTTACATAATAATCATAAGTTGTTCCTGCTACGAGACCCGTTAGTAGATAATTATTACCGGTAATATTTGTAATAACCGTACCTGTACCCGGAGCAAATCCGGTAATACCGTATTCTATTTCATAAATAGGAGCTCCTGAAGTCCAGCTAAGGTCTGCAGAAGTATCAGAAATGGAACCCGCGGTTAAAGCGGTTACCGGATCACATTTAGAATCAACATAAACATTATCCACCAACCATCTATCTCCGTTGTCCGTCTCCATAACGAAAGCGATGTAGACATTTTGACCTATATAAGCTGCTAGGTCAACTACTTTCTGTTCGTAAACGCTAAAGTTAGCCACCAAATCACTTTCTGTCCATGTCTGAACAATCGTAAAATCAGTAGCTGTTGTTTGGGTCGCAGTAGAGACCCTGATAGTATAAATACTACCATAGTTAGCGGCTTGGGTTTTTCTTGTAAAGAAACGCAATTGCCCGTCTGCCGGCACTGCTACCTGCGGAGTTACCAACCAGTCTAATGCAGTTGTCCCGTCTGTAACATTCTCTTTGTTAAGAAAAGCAGCTCTTGACCCGGCATACACAGCAGATGTTGTCGGCTGCCAAGTTTGAGCCAATCCAATTCCATTGTCAAAAATCTTCCAAGTACCTGATCCTAAACTCCAGTCTCCTGCAGCAGGCGTACTTGTTCCTTCAAATCCTTCAAACAAGACCTGACCTGAAGAAAACAAGAAACTTAATGACATGAAAAAAAGTAAAAGTTTTTTCATTATGTTAATTTTTTGTTATGGTTTGATTAATTTGCCAAATTTAACAATTTAAAACAACTAATAAATATTCTTTCTAAAAATTAACATTTACCTAAAATTTTGTTATATAACCAATTTATTATTTAGTTATTTTTGCAAAGTCTCTAATAAAAATCAATAAAAGTTGAATAAAAATAAAAAAGTATTTTTCGCTTCTGACCAGCACTTCGGAGCCCCTACACCTGAGAGAAGTTTTCCACGCGAACAAAAATTTGTAAAATGGTTGGATGAAGTAAAAGAAGAAGCCGAAGCTATTTTCCTTTTAGGCGACTTATTTGATTTTTGGTTTGAATACAAAACAGTTGTTCCTAAAGGCTTTATAAGAGTATTAGGTAAACTGGCTGAGATCCGGGATTCCGGAATACCTATTTATTTCTTTGTAGGCAATCACGACCTTTGGATGTTTGATTACTTTGAAAAAGAGCTCAATATTCCCGTATACCACGACAATCAAGAATTTACTTTTAACGGTAAAACGTTTTTAATCGGTCATGGTGACGGAAAGGGCCCTGGTGATCTTGGTTACAAACGCATGAAAAAAGTTTTTACCAACCCTTTCTCAAAATGGCTGTTTCGTTGGTTACACCCTGATTTGGGAGTACGATTAGCACAATATCTTTCTGTGAAGAACAAATTGATATCCGGAGAAGAAGACGTAAAGTTCTTAGGAGAAGAAAACGAATGGTTAGTTCAATATACTAAGAGAAAATTAGAAACCAAACATTACGATTATTTTGTTTTTGGTCACCGCCACCTACCATTAGTGATTAATGTTGGCAAAAACTCACAATATATCAATTTAGGAGACTGGATCAGTTATTTTACCTATGGCGTTTTTGACGGCGAAAAGTTTGAACTGAAAAAATATTAGAGATTTTCCATATCCTTCTCTATATCTAACTCTCTGAATTTGGGTGAAACAACTGCCGTACCTGTAACAACCACTAAAGTCATAATTCCGCCGAAAACAACAGCATTCACAACTCCTCCCATTAATTTTGAAGTAAACCCACTTTCAAAAGCGCCTAATTCATTAGATGATCCGACAAAAATAGAGTTCACAGACGAAACCCTGCCGCGCATGTGATCCGGAGTATATATCTGCAGGATTGTTTGACGAATAACCACTGAAATTCCGTCTGTCACTCCGCTTAAAAACAAGGCAAAAACCGACAGCCAAAAATTAGTTGACAATCCGAAAACAATAATACAGATCCCGAAACCAAAAACAGCCGTCAATAATTTTTTTCCTGCTTGTCGGTGTAACGGTAAAGATGTGGCGATCAACATAGTCAGCAAACTTCCCACTGCAGGTGCTGCTCTTAAAATTCCGAACCCTTGCGAACCTACCTTTAATATATCTTGTGCAAAAACCGGAAGTAGTGCTACAGCACCGCCAAACAAAACAGCAAACATGTCGAGTGCCATAGCGTTAAGAACTGTTTTGTGCGTGAACACAAAATCCAATCCTTCTTTTAAACTTTTCAACATCGGTTCGCCCAGTTTCTGATTCAAAATAGGCTTTCTTTCCACCTGAAACAAAGCTCCGATTGCTATTAAAATACTAAATACTACAAAAACCAATGACCAAAAAACCCCGATCCAACCAATAGCAAAACCTGCAATTGCAGGACCAAAAACTGCTGATATTTGCCACGTTGAACTACTCCAGGTCGCTGCATTCGGATATTCTTTCTTAGGAACTATCAAACCTAGTAAACTAAAAACAGACGGAATAATAAAAGCTCTTACAATTCCTCCTAAAAACACTAACCCGTAAATGGTCCACAATACTATTTTTTCATCCAGATGTTCTGTAAATTCAGAATACACTAATAAACACAACATAGAACTAATAGATACCAAAGCCGCCAAACATTTCAATAACAAGCCTCGTTTTTCATTTTGATCTACTATATGTCCTGCAAACAAAGCCATACTCACAGCCGGAATCACCTCCATTAAACCGATCAATCCTAATGAAAAAGGATCTTTAGTTATACTGTAAACTTCCCATTCCACTAAAACAAATTGCATAGACCAAGCCAAAACCAAGGCTAAACGCATTAAAATAAACCAACGGAATTCTTTTATCCGCAAGGATGAAAACGGATCTTTTTTAGGCTTCATTCTGTATATCTCTTATTTGTAATTGAATGGAAACGACATCTTTCCATTCGTTTTCTTCTATAGAAAAAACTATGTCAAATGATTTTCTATTGCTTACATTATCTAATTTATTCCCCAAACCGAAACCCACTGCCCCAAAGCCTGTAGAATCTCCCTGTTTCAGATATAATTTCAAATGCTCATGTTCAGCTCCGATAGTTTTTGCATAACCTGAATCTATAACATTGTATGCTACAAAAACCGGTGTCATATTCTGCGGTCCGAAAGGTTCAAATTGTTTTAAAATCCGAACAAGTTTAGGCGTTATTTCATTTAATTCTATTTCAGCATCAATTGAAACCTCAGGTGTCAAAATCTCAGGCTGAATTGTAGCTTTAACTTCTTTTTCAAAAGCTTCCTTAAACTTTTTATAATTCTCTTCTAAAAGCGTCATTCCGGCAGCATACATGTGCCCGCCGAATTGTTCCAGATATTCAGAACAAGCCTCCAGCGCATTATATACATCAAACCCCTGCACGGAACGTGCAGATGCCGCTAATTTAGTTCCACTCTTTGTAAAAACTATAGTCGGACGATAATAATTCTCCACCAATCTCGAGGCTACTATTCCTATTACACCTTTATGCCAATCTTCCTGATACACTACCGTACTGAAATTTTCGCCCTCCTCATTTTTTTCGATCTGAAGCAAAGCTTCCTGCGTAATTTGTTTGTCCAGATCTTTTCTATCAGCATTGAACAACTCAATTTCAGAAGCGAACTCAACGGCTTGCTCCAAATTAAACTCTGTTAGTAATCGAACAGCATAATCTCCGTGTTTAATTCGTCCTGCTGCATTAATTCGTGGCGCTATGTAAAACACCACATCAGAAATGGTTAATTGCTTTTTCTTCAGATTTTGAATCAAAGCCTTGATCCCGGGTCTCGGATCCCTATTAATAACTTCCAAACCAAATTTAGCCAGAACTCTGTTTTCTCCGGTTATCGGAACGATATCGGCCGCAATGGCTGTTGCTACTAAATCCAGATATGAAACTAAATCATCTATTGTTTGATCTCGATTTATTCCTAAGGCCTGAATCAATTTAAACCCAACTCCGCAACCACACAATTCATCATAAGGATACGAACAATCTTTTCGTTTCGGATCCAAAACCGCAATGGCTTCCGGTAAAATTTCTCCCGGACGGTGGTGATCGCAGATTACAAAATCAATCCCTTTGTCTTTTGCATATTGTACATGCTCAACAGACTTGATCCCACAATCTAATGCAATAATTAAGGAGAAATCATTATCATCAGCAAAGTCAATTCCCTGAAAAGAGACACCGTAACCTTCAGTATATCGATCGGGAATATAAGTTGCAATATTAGGTGTAATCGTTTTTAAATAAGAAGAAACCAGAGAAACAGCAGTAGTACCATCGACATCATAATCTCCGAAAACTAAAATATTTTCTCCGTTTACAATAGCACTTTCAATCCGATTCACCGCTTTATCCATATCCTTCATCAAGTACGGATCGTGCAAATCTTCTAAAGTCGGGCGGAAAAATTCTTTGGCTTGCTCAAAGGTTTCAATTCCCCTTTGAACCAATAAAGTGGCAATAATTTCATCTACTTGCAACGCTTGTTGTAAGGCTTGTACTTTTTCTTTTTGTGGCTTTGATTTAAAATTCCAACGCATATTAAATTACATTTTAATGATTTGAATAATTGATTTTGGCATGTACGAAATACAAATGTAAACAGAAATGTCGAATTAAAATTATTGTTTTTAGCGTTGGTCTTATTTTTTATTTAATTTTGAAAAAGATCTGTTTAAAACCCATTAAAATGCAAATTCAAGGACAAATCGTTGACATTTTCAATAAGAGAATCTTTCCCGGAGAAATCACCGTAGAAAACGGAAAAATTAAATCCGTCATAGAAAAAGAACACAATGTGAAACATTACATCATGCCCGGATTTATTGATGCACACATTCATATTGAAAGCTCTATGTTAGTTCCGTCAGAATTTGCTAAAATTGCCGTTTTACACGGAACTGTAGGCACTATTTCCGATCCGCATGAAATCGCTAATGTTTTAGGCGCTGAAGGTGTTTTTTTCATGATCGAGAACAGTAAAAAAGTTCCGCTGAAATTTCATTTCGGAGCTCCGTCGTGTGTACCGGCTACTTCTTTTGAAACCGCTGGTGCTGTAATTGATTCAGAAGGCATTAAAGAACTTTTAGCCTCTCCCGACATTCATTATTTAGCTGAAATGATGAATTACCCCGGAGTACTTCATGAAGACGAAGAAGTTATGAAAAAGATTGCTTGGGCAAAGCATTTCGACAAACCTGTTGACGGTCACGCACCCGGTTTACGAGGTGATGCTGTAAAAAAATATATTTCAGCAGGAATAACTACCGATCACGAATGTTTTACGTATGACGAAGCTGCCGAAAAATTATCCTTAGGCATGAAAGTCATCATTCGCGAAGGAAGTGCCGCTAAAAACTTTGAAGCATTAATCGATTTGCTTCCTGAACATTATGAAAATATGATGTTTTGTTCGGACGACAAACACCCTGACGATTTAATTGTAAGTCATATTAATGCTCTTTGTGCCAGAGCTGTTACCAAAGGAATAGACCTTTTTAAAATATTACAAGTCGCTTGTATCAATCCGGTGAAGCATTACAACATGAACGTAGGATTATTACAAGAAAATGATCCGGCAGATTTTATTGTCGTAAAAGATTTGGCTCAATTTGAAGTACTTCAAACCTATTTAAACGGTAAACTAATCGCTGAAAATGGCAAATCGTTTATTCCGGAAATTTCTTTTGAAACACCAAATAATTTCAACACTTCTCTTAAAAATATAAGTGATTTTGAAGTATTGAGTCCAGCAAATAAAATCAGAGTTATTGAAGCTTTAGAAGGACAATTGATTACCAATGAAATCCATCATACTTCTCTAACACAAGATGGGAATTTGATTTCCAACACTACTGATGATATTTTAAAGATGACGGTTGTTAACCGTTATCAGGACGCAAGACCGGCTATCGCTTTTATTAAGAATTTCGGGCTAAAAGAAGGCGCCATTGCAAGTTCGGTAGCACACGATTGCCACAATATTGTAGCAGTAGGAACTTCTGACGAAGAAATTTGTAAAGCGGTTAATCTATTAATTGAAAACAAAGGTGGTGTTTGCGCTGTAAATGGTTCGGAACAGAAAGTTTTACCTTTACCTGTTGCCGGAATTATCAGTGATAAAGATGGTTGGGAAACCGGAAAATTATATCAGGAAATTGACCAAATGGCAAAAACATTGGGAAGCTCGTTAAAAGCGCCATTTATGACGCTTTCGTTTATGGCTTTATTGGTCATTCCTGATTTAAAACTTTCTGATAAAGGATTGTTTAGCGGTAATACATTCTCTTTTGTGGATTTGGAAGTGGAGTAAATTAATGCCAGACCTGTCATTTCGAACGTAGTGAGAAACATAAGTTCAGCGTAGCTAAATCACATAACGAAATCAATATTAAATCATCATTTTGAATAAGCTTCAACTTTGATTATGTGATTTCTCCCTTTGGTCAAAATGACAACTTGGTTTATTGATGATGAAACAAAACCTTAATTTCCATTTTAGCAAATTGACGGAACATTTCCATAACACCACAGTATTTTTCAACCGATAAATCGACTGCACGCTGTAATTTAGCTTCGTTTAAATTGCTGCCATAAAAATGATATTCTACGGTCACAGCATCATATACTTTCGGGTGTTCTTCTGTTAAACTGGCAACGGTTTCAATTTTGAAATCGTCAACTTCTAACTTCATTTTTTCCATTAAAGAAGCGACATCTAAACCTGAGCATCCTGCCAAAGCAGAAAGCATCAAAGCTTTCGGTCGTAATCCTTCTTCGCCTCCGCCGTGTTCCGGTGCGGTATTTATTAATAAAGTTTCTCCACTGGGATTTGTGGATTCAAACTGCATTTTACCCTTCCAAGTTGTAGTTACTGTATGTGTTGCCATGTTTTTTAATTTAGTAAATTTATTCTATTTGGTTGCAAAAAATTCCATAAACCACTACTATTTCTTCCCGCCAACAACCGCTACTATTTCGCCTTTTGCGGGTTTGGCCTCAAAATGTTTTAAGACCTCTTCAGCAGTACCGCGAACGGTTTCTTCGTGTAATTTTGAAATTTCTCTGGAAACCGAAACTGGTCTGTCGGCACCAAAGTATTGTACAAATTCCGCTAATGTTCTGTTCAATTTATGCGGTGAAACATAAAAAATCATAGTTCGGGTTTCTTCAGCTAAGATTAAAAAACGGGTTTGGCGTCCTTTTTTATCGGGTAAAAAACCCTCGAACACAAATTTATCGTTAGGCAAACCACTATTCACTAAAGCCGGCACAAAAGCCGTAGCTCCCGGAAGGCATTCTACCTCAACTCCACTCTCTACACAAGCTCTGGTTAACAAAAAACCCGGATCAGAAATCGCCGGTGTTCCGGCATCGCTGATTAAAGCAATCGTTTCGCCCCCTTGCATGCGCTTTACCAGATTTTCAACGGTTTTGTGTTCGTTATGCATGTGGTGACTTTGCATGGGTGTTGCAATTTCAAAATGCTTTAGAAGTTTTCCACTTGTGCGCGTGTCTTCTGCTAAAATATAGTCTACTTCTCTGAGCACTTTGATAGCTCTGAAGGTCATGTCTTCTAAATTACCTATAGGTGTGGGGACAAGGTATAGTTTTCCCATGTGTTAGCGATTGAACGTTTGTTTGAGCTCCCGCCCTGTGAGGCGGAAAGCGAGTAGTGAAAGTGCACCCTGAAAGGGAACACCCCAAAAATTATAAATATTTCTTTTCTACGAATTCTAAGAAACGAACTTCGTATTCTTCTTTACCTTCCCAATTGTTATAATCGGGTTTTACAAAACTATCAATAAAGCCTCTGGCTTCATCAAAAGAGTCAAATGTGTTTAATTGTGACAATACACGGTTAAAATCATCAGTACTACCATCAAAAAGTTTTTTCTCAAAAGCAATGCGGTCATTCAACCCGATATTGATTCCGCCTTTGTTCAATCGGTCATTCAAGGACATTGCTTTAGGTTCTTCAAAAACGACCTCAGGCACTTCCTCTATTACGATCTCCTGAACGTTGGTTTTGTCAACTCTTAGTTCTGCAACCGGCTCAGGTTGGGACTCTATTTCTGTTTCTTCGATAACTGCAACAGGTTCTTCTTGTTTGTCTTCTGTAGTTAATTGTTCTTGAGATTCATCTGTTTCCGGCGCTGCTTCAAAAGTTAGGTCGGCAACCTGCTCTACTTCCTGCGGAACGTCTTCTACCTTAACAAAATCCAATTCCTTGAAATCCGCTGCAAAAACATCATCAAACAAAGCTACTTGTGGTTCAGATGCTATTTCCGAAACGGTCTCTTCTTCTACAACTTCAACGGCTTCTATTTCTTCTTGTTGTGTTGGCTCTTCCTCCGCCAGCTCTGCTGCCACCTCAGGTTCAAAAGCAGGCTCCTCCTCCACTATTGGTTCTTCTACTTGTTCTTCTTGTGCTACTACATCCGATTGCTCAGCCACAACAGTTTGCTGAGAAATGGTTTCTAACTTTTCCTCTAATACTTCCGGTGCTATTTCCTCTTTTACAATTTCAAAGTTTTCTTCATAAAACCTCAAAATCGTTAACTGTTCATATAATTTTTTGGCCTCTTCCTGTAATTGTTTAGTCTCAGAACGATTTTTTAATTTTAAAACCCTATGAGCTATACTGATTAACTCTCCTTCTAACTTTTTCTTCATAACTTTATGGAATAGAAATTGAAAATATGGATGCTTTTTTAATAAATTTGTTGTGACTACAAATGTAGCAGAATTTAATATTAATTTCCCGAAAGATACAAAATGTTTCTCGAAAATACTGTAAACCAATCTGAACAATTTGGCTGGATCGAAGTGATCTGTGGCTCAATGTTTTCGGGCAAAACCGAAGAATTGATCCGTAGACTGAAACGCGCTCAATTTGCCAAACAAAAAGTAGAAATTTTTAAACCCGCTGTTGATACCCGCTATCATGAAGAGATGGTGGTGTCTCATGATGCAAATGAAATTCGCTCTACTCCGGTTCCGGTTGCTGAGAACATCCGAATTTTAGCTCAAGGGTGTGATGTGGTCGGAATTGACGAAGCGCAATTCTTTGATGATGAGATCGTAGCGGTTTGTAACGACCTTGCTAATCAAGGCATTCGCGTTATTGTAGCCGGACTTGATATGGACTTTAAGGGC
This sequence comes from Flavobacterium sediminis, assembly GCF_003148385.1. Taxonomy (NCBI): domain Bacteria; kingdom Pseudomonadati; phylum Bacteroidota; class Flavobacteriia; order Flavobacteriales; family Flavobacteriaceae; genus Flavobacterium; species Flavobacterium sediminis. Next base: position 1,244,520 of record NZ_CP029463.1, read on the forward strand.
AACCCGTTTGGACCTATGCCTTCTTTGATGGCTACAGCCGAATATGTTACTAAAGTACATGCCGTTTGTACTCGAACGGGAAATTTAGCGAATTACAGCTTTAGAAAATCGCAAGACGATAAATTAGTATTACTCGGCGAAACGGAAGAATACGAACCGCTTAGCCGTGCCGCTTTTTTCAGAGCGATGAAGAAAAACAAAGAAAACGACAATAAGTAAACGGTGACTTTTTCTCTTACAAGCATTATTTCAGCGCTTAACGCAAAAGTTTCAGGCAGTTTTGAAGATTTCAAACCTGAAAATATCTCTATAGACAGTCGTTCATTGCAAAATGGAAATGGCACTTTATTTTTTGCTTTAACAGGTTCGCACCATGACGGTCACCAATACATTCAACAATTAATCAATAAAGGAGTTCGCAATTTTGTTGTGCAGTATATTCCTGACGGATTAGAAAACAAAGCTAACTTTTTAGTGGTTGAAAACACACTATTTGCCCTACAACAAATGGCAGGTTACTATCGCAGTCTGTTTTCTTTTCCGATAATAGGGATTACCGGAAGTAACGGAAAAACCATCGTAAAAGAATGGCTCAACTTTTTGCTGAGTCCGGATTACAGTGTCGTACGAAGTCCTAAAAGTTACAATTCGCAGGTAGGGGTTCCATTGTCGGTCTTTGGTATTAATGAACAACACGATTTAGGTATTTTTGAAGCCGGGATTTCGCAAAAAGGCGAAATGGAAAAACTAGAAAACATCATACAACCAAATATCGGAGTTTTTACCTCTATCGGTTCGGCGCATGATGAAGGTTTCCTCTCACAAGAAGAAAAAATAGCCGAAAAAACAAAACTTTTCAATCATTGTTCTCTAGTTGTTCTGGAGAAAAACCCATTGATCGAACACTATATCTCACAACCTAAACTCACTTGGAGTTTTACCGATAAAAACGCTACGCTTTTTGTATCCCAAAAATGGGCTGAAAATACAGCAACTCGTTTAACTTTGGTTTACCAAGATCAAACTTTTGAAGTTACGCTTCCTTTTACAGACGAGTTCTCAATTCAAAATGCCATGAATTGCATCGGTGTTTTATTGTATTTGAACACTTCGATTTCTGTAATCACAGAACGTATTCAGAATTTATATCCGATCGAAATCCGGCTACAGGCAAAAAAAGGAATTAATAACTGTATCATTATTGATGATTCTTATTCCTCAGATTACCAATCGCTAAAGATAGCACTGGATTTCTTAGAACAACAAAAATTACATCAAAAGAAAACGATCATTGTATCGGATATTTTTCAAAGTGGTTTACCCACTGAAGTTTTATACCAAAAGGTTTTTTCTACTTTACAAAACAACCATATTGACCGCATCATTACCATTGGCGAAACTATTTCTAATTATTTAAGTAAATTGCCTCATGTAATCTCTTTTTCTTCCACTGCTGATTTTTTAAAACAATTCAACACTCAATCATTCCAAAACGAAACGGTTTTAGTCAAAGGTGCCAGAAGTTTTAATTTTGATGAGATCGTTGTACTACTGGAAGAGAAAAAACATGAAACGGTTATGGAAATCAATTTAGATGCTATAACTTACAATCTAAACTTTTACAGATCAAAATTAAAACCGGAGACCAAAGTAATGGTCATGCTCAAAGCTTTTGGCTATGGCAATGGAGGTTTTGAAATCGCTAAGCTATTGGAACATCTGAAAGTTGATTATCTAGGGGTCGCCTTTGCCGATGAAGGTGTAGAATTAAGAAAAGCCGGAATTAGCACCCCCATAATTGTGTTAAACCCTGAAAATTATAGTTTTAACACCATGATCGCTTACGATCTGGAACCGGAAATTTATTCTATAAACGGCTTACACAGTTTTTTAAAAATTGCTCAGGAGAAAAATATTTCGCAATATCCCATCCATATCAAACTGGATACCGGAATGCACCGCTTAGGTTTCGAAGCGGCTCAGTTAGACGAACTGATCGCTGTTTTAAAAAACAATAATTTTGTAGCCGTTAAAAGTATTTTCTCGCACTTAGCCGCCAGTGATGACAAGCAATTTGACGCGTTTACTTATAAACAGTTTGAATGCTATCAGGAAAATTCAAAAAAGCTAACAGAGACACTTCATATCAAACCGATTCGGCACATACTGAACACTTCGGGGATCTTTAATTATCCCGAAATGCAAATGGAAATGGTTCGTTTAGGCATCGGCCTATACGGCATAGGCAATTCTGACTACGAGAATCAGCAATTGCAGAATGTAAGTACTTTAAAAAGTATCATTTCACAAATACGGATTGTTGAGAAAGGAGAATCTGTAGGATACAGCCGAAAATTTATAGCTAACAAGCCAACTACTGTAGCCTCTATCCCCATCGGCTATGCTGATGGTATCCGAAGATCTTTAGGTAACCAAAAAAGTTACGTAACTATTAACGGACAAAGAGCAGATATAATCGGAAATATTTGTATGGATACACTTATGGTTGATGTTACCCGGGTAAATTGCAAAGAGGGAGACGAAGTTATCATTTTCGGTGAAAGACCAAAAGTCACAGAACTAGCGGAATTTCTCAACACCATCCCTTATGAAATCCTTACGGGTATTTCACAAAGAGTAAAACGCGTTTTTTATAAAAATTAAAAGATTTTCGCTATATTCGTTCTTATAAAAACCAATTAAAACAACTAAAAAATAATTTTATGCTTAAAGAATTCAAGGAATTTGCAATGAAAGGAAACCTAGTCGACATCGGGGTAGGTTTTGTAATGGGGGCTGCTTTTAACAAAGTCGTTTCTTCTTTTACCGGAGGAATAGTTTCGCCTTTAGTCGGTTTAATTTTTAAATCAAATTTCAAAGATCTAAAGTGGACTATTATAGAAGGAGTTGTAAATGCTGAAGGAGTTGTTGAAGGCGAAGTTTCTGTTCTATGGGGTGAATTCCTGACCAACCTTATAGATTTCATCATCGTTGCTTTTGTAATGTTTATGATCGTTAAAGGTGTAAACGCTATGAAGAAAAAAGAAGCACCGGCACCTGCAGCGCCGAAAGGACCAAGCCAGGAAGAATTGTTAGCTGAAATAAGAGATTTATTAAAAAAACAGTAAACTAACGCTACATTACATATACTATTAATCCACACTTGTCGAGTGTGGATTTTTTATATTATTTGTTATAAATATAAAATTTTGTGATATTATTATAAAATAATTTTTTTAGATTCAAATATCTATACCTTTGCAAAAAATAAAAAAACAATAATGAAAGTAGCAGTTGTTGGCGCTACCGGAATGGTAGGCGAGGTTATGCTTCAGGTCTTAAAAGAAAGAAATTTTCCGGTTACGGAACTTATCCCTGTGGCTTCTGAAAAATCGGTGGGTAAAGAAATTGAGTGGAATGGCAAATCATACAAAGTTGTAGGCATGCAAACCGCTATAGACATGAAGCCGGAAATTGCTTTATTTTCAGCAGGCGGACAAACTTCATTAGATTGGGCTCCAAAATTTGCTGCTGTCGGAACTACCGTTATCGACAATTCATCTGCTTGGCGTATGGATACTACTAAAAAACTGGTTGTTCCTGAAATCAACGCGAATGAGTTAACTAAAGAAGATAAAATCATAGCCAATCCTAACTGTTCAACTATTCAAATGGTCATGGCACTGGCTCCGCTACATAATAAATACAAGATTAAAAGAATTGTTGTTTCTACTTACCAATCCATCACCGGAACCGGTGTTAAAGCTGTTCAACAGTTAGAAAACGAATACAATGGCGTTCAGGGTGATATGGCATACAATTACCCTATTCACAGAAATGCCATTCCGCAATGTGATGTTTTTGAAGATAACGGCTACACTAAGGAAGAAATGAAACTGGTTCGTGAAACTCAAAAAATATTAAATGATAAAACAATCGCTGTAACAGCAACTGCTATCCGAATTCCTGTAGTAGGCGGACACAGTGAAGCTGTTAACATTGAATTTGAGAATGATTTTGATGTAAATGAAATCAGAGAAATTCTTGATAGCACTCCAGGAATAAAGGTTCAGGATAATTTAAAGACTTTTAGCTATCCGATGCCAATTTATGCTCAAGGTAAAAACGAAGTATTTGTAGGTCGTATCAGAAGAGACGAAAGCCAACCCAATACTGTTAACATGTGGATTGTTGCTGATAATCTAAGAAAAGGGGCTGCGACCAATACAATTCAGATTGGAGAATATTTAATTGCAAACGGTTTAGTTTAATTCTTTATCTTTGCAATTGTGAAGAAAAAGCTAGCTATACTTAATATGATTTTGATGCTTTCGGTTCTATTTGCCGTAAGCTATCAATCTTTGCATGCTTTTTCACATCATGATGAAGTGGTTTCCCATTGTTCTGAACACAGTGATTCCACTCACACAAAATTTAAAAAAGTAATTTCAGAGAAAGAAAACTGTCCGGTTTGTGATTTTAAATTCACCAGTTTTCTTTCTCCTGAAATTTTCACATATACTGTTTTTTCAACTTTTAAAATAAGCCCTTATTCTTTCAGCATTAAGGAAGCTACGAGTTTCTTTTGCGGAAGTTTATTTACGCATAGGGGACCTCCTGTTTCTTTTGTTTAAAATTAAAACTGCCGGTATCTTTTATTAGCAGTCATTACCTGTCTGTCTTGTCAGATAGACAGCTATTTATCTTATCCTTTTTAAACAAAAAAACATGAAACATTTATATATGCTTGCCTTACTAATGGTGAGTACTTGGACATTTTCCCAACAAAAAATATCCGGAAAGATCACTAATGAAGCAGGAATGCCTCTACAATTTGTAACACTTCACTTAATAGAGAATAACGGTTACACGGAAACAGATGAAAACGGAAATTATCAATTAGAATCAGTTCCACAAGGGAATATTACCATTGTTGTTTACTTATTCGGTTATGAACAGCAAACCCTCAAAATAAACTCACTTGACGTTCAGGAATACGATCTTACGCTAAAAGAAAAAGAACAACATTTAGACGAAGTAATTGTCTCTACTGCTTTTAATAAGATCCAATCACAAAATGTGATGAAAGTATCACACGAAAGTATGGAGGAGATCAAAAAGAGCGGAGCTATTTCGTTAATGGATGGTGTAACTAATATCCCGGGAGTAAGCCAAATCTCTACAGGAACATCTATAGGTAAACCGGTAATCAGAGGTTTAAGCTCAAACAGGGTTTTAACCTATGCACAAGGAGTACGTTTAGAAAACCAGCAATTCGGCGAAGAACACGGTTTAGGACTAAGCGCCTCAGGTATTGAAAGTGTCGAAGTCATCAAAGGCCCGGCATCATTATTATATGGTTCAGATGCCATAGGAGGTGTCTTATATTTTAACCCTGAAAAATATGCCCGAACAATACTACCAGAGGGAATGTATTCCAACAATTCGCTTCCAACACACAAGGAACTAATACTTCATTCGGTATCAAATCATCACCTAATAACTGGAAATTTTTGTTACGCGCCAATTACAATTCGCAAGCAGATTACAAAATTTCTTCGGGTGACAGAATTACAAATACACGTTCTATTGAAAAGGATTTAAAATATGGAATTGGTTATGCGAATTCCCGTTTCTCAACTGATATTCGCTACAATTATAACCAATTAAATTTGGGTTTACCCGAAGAGGGCATTGAAAACACAGGATTTCGCAATCCCCTATATCCGAAACAGGATATCGACAATCACATTTTGAGTTTGAACCAAAAAGTATATTTCAAAAATTCAAAATTAGAGGCCGATCTAGGTTACACATTCAACAACAGGAAAGAATTAGAAGACGTTGATGTCATTGCCTTGCACATGAAATTAAAAACAGGCAATTACAATATCAAATATTATCTACCTAAATGGAAAAATCTGGAAACAATTGTAGGCGTTCAAGGAATGCACCAAACCAATAGCAATTTTGGGGAAGAAATGTTAATCCCGGATGCTACCGTTGACGACTTTGGTACTTTTATTACATCAAACTACGAATGGAACACTAATGTTTTACAAGCCGGAATTCGTTTTGACAATAGAAATGTAATCACTTCCGAACACGGGACTATAGGTGAAGAAGGCTATTTTGGAGCCATCGATAAAAAATTCAACAGCTTTAATTTTGCATTGGGCTATAAAACCAATCTTACTGACAAAATCATCAGCCGCATTAATTTAGCTTCCGGTTTCAGGGCACCGAATTTATCGGAATTGACATCAAACGGTGTACATGAAGGAAGTAATCGTTATGAAATTGGTAATCAAAACTTAAAAAACGAGCAAAATTTTCAAGCCGACCTGAACCTTGAGTACAAAAGTGAACACTTTGAATATTTCATCAACGGATTCTATAATCACATTAACAACTATATCTTTATTTCACCGACCGGAAATATGTTAGATGCTAATTACGTATACGAATACCTGCAAAATAATGCAACATTATATGGTGGTGAAACCGGGATTCACCTTCACCCGCACCCTATTGACTGGTTGCATTTCACCAGTAGTTATGAGATGGTCATCGGAAAACAAAAAGGAGGTGAATATTTACCTTTAATTCCTGCTAATCAATGGAAAAACACATTACGAGGAGAATTTGAATTGGGGAAATGGTTCCAAAAAGCTTTTGCCAACCTTCAGGTAAATTATACTTTTGATCAAAATAATATCAGCTCATTCGAAACCAAAACTAATGATTATACTTTAGTCAATTTAGGCTTAGGGGGAACTGTTAAACTACAAAAAATGAAATTTGATCTTTCATTGAATGCTAAAAACCTATTAGATAAAACTTATGTTGCGCATCTCTCTCGTT